>NZ_LT608328.1:2500579-2804842 GCF_900095795.1 Petrimonas mucosa | reverse complement strand
CGTACAGTTCAAGCAGATTAGGCGATGTGATGGTCAGCTTTCCTTTCCCGTAACGGTTGCCGTTAACGAAAAAGGAGAGCAACTGGAGCGTGTACCCCTTATCCGGTTTCGGTAGGTGGAAGAATCCGGCAGTGTCGGGCTTGAGTTCTGTAGTGAAACGCTCATGGGCCGGAAACGAAACGAAGTAGGAGAGCAGTGTCTCGTCTGAAAACTTGCTCGCTTTGAGATCGGTGCTGTCGAGTAATACCGGCTGATAAACGGTAACGGGCGCAAACGAACGGATGCCGGCAGGCATATATTTCTGTTGCGCTGAGAGCGGCAAAAGCATGCCGAGTGCGATCAATAGGATGTTATGTCTCATAATTCTTTGTTTTTCCATACCCAACAGTTGTCGAATCTGATCTCCGTCGCCTTCTCAAAAAGAGCATAAACCGAAGATCCGGAGCCGGACATGGAGGCATATAGCGCTCCGTTGGCGTACAATTCTTCTTTTATCTTGCAAATTTCGGGATATTTTTTGAAAACCGAGGGCTCGAAATCGTTTTTCATAAGTTCTTTCCACTCGGAGACCGGCCTTTTGACTACCTCCTCCAGCGGCACCTCGGGGATCGAAGGCGAAACCAGGGCGTATGCCTCTCTCGTTGAGACGGTAATGTTGGGTTTTACCAGCACGAAGAAGTAACCGCTCAAGTCGAGCTCAACCTCTTCCAACAGGTTGCCGATGCCTTTTGCCAGGGCGGGTCTGTTTCTGATAAAGAAAGGAGAGTCGGCGCCGATCCTTGCCGCCCTCTCTTCCAGCTCCGGCAAGGTGTAACCGAGCGAGAAGGTGTCGTTCAACAATTTCAGCATGAAGGCGGCATCGGATGAACCACCACCCAGTCCTGCTCCGAAAGGGATCCTTTTGAGCAGGTGAATATCGATGGCTGGAATTCTCTTTTCCGCCGAGATCACCTTCAGGGCCTTCACTACCAGGTTCTCCCCGGTCTCTCCCTCAATTTTCAGGCCTCTCTGAAAGAACCGGTATCCGGTATCTTCCCCCGTTGGAATGATCTCCAGTGCATCCCTTACCCCGACGGGATAGAAAAGGGTCTCAAGGTTGTGGTACCCGTCGGTTCGTCTCGAAACTATGTTCAGTCCTAAGTTTATTTTAGCGTTGGGAAAACAGATCATGCATGAAACTCTATATGGGTGTAACTTCTTCCCTGACCTCCACCATCAGCCGGTATAAGTCGGCCAGATGCGTAAAATCGTCTGCCAGCAGGCTGGCGAGTTCTTGGGTGTAAATTCTTTTGTCGGAGACGGGAAGCTTCTTCATCACGTAAACCGCCTTCCGGTTCATCCAGGGTTGAAAAAAATCGGGCAGCGAATTGTTGATCGGCTTTTTGTAGCATTCACCTTCGACTGAAAATCCGCGTCCGATCACCTTCTCCTCCACCATCTCCCGAAAGGCCCCGGGCTCGGTTTCAACTCTCTCCCTGAAGGCATCCATCACTTTCCGTTTGGGAGCATAGAGTCCCATACCCAACAATACCTGCTCGGTATTGAGTTCCATGAAATATCCCGGAAAATTCTCCCACGACGTACCCATACGCTGGAAACTCATCCAGAGGCAGGTGTTGTAGGGATCCTTGTTCCTTGAGAAGCGGATATCGCGGTAAATACGCGACAACACTTTGTGTGGACGGAGCTCAAACAACGGATCGATGGCATACATTACCGGTGATAGTGTGTTGACCAATGCCCGGAATGGCTGTAACAGTTCAATCTCGTAAAGTTCGCGATGATCCTCGAACCACTGGCGAAAGTTGTTCTCCTTGAGATCGACCAGAAACTGAATGGTGTCGGGGGTGAAACCCGAGAATGGAGGCACGCTTTTCATTTTTCTACAACACTGTAGGAGTTGGCAGCAATGTGATAGAACGAGAGGTAATCTTTCCCCTCAGAAGCTTTACGCTCGGCAAGCCTTTCCCGGAACTGGTTCACGCGATCCATTTCGGAACTGCCTGCCGCCACACCCTCGGCCTTCTGTTCGGTTTCGCAAGCTTCACCATCTTCACCATGGGTTACGGATCTGTTTTCGACAATCTCCTCCTCCATTTTCTTGAGATCTGCTTCGGTGATTTTCTCTTCTACCAGGATGCCTTTCACCACCACTTCATTATCTACACATGCCTTGTCGAATTTACCCAGCGTACTGTTCGACTCCACACGGATGGTATGGACCTCTCTACTCCCCTCCAAAAAAAGTTTCATCCCGCTTTTAGCACATACATGCGTGGCCTTTCCTTTTACGGTGACCGTCTGCCCTACATACTCATCCGGGGTTGTCAATATATTGTCTACCGTCAGGGGCTCTTTCTCTGCATTTGAGCAGCCGTAAAGCATCAGAAGCGAGAAAACGACAAAATAAAATGCAAATGAGGTGTTCTGTTTCATCTTGATTGATTCGATTAATGATTATTACCCAAAGGTATCGGTTTTTCGTCAAAAACAGAAAGATTGGATAGAAAAATTGAACTCCTTTTTTCTTCATTCGTCGGGGAAAATAGCCTCTTTTACCGATTTTCTCTTGTCATACCGTCACATTGTACCTATCTTTGTTTCAATTAGTTTTAAACGATGAGATCTATGGAAAATGGTAAAGAACAATTGAAATTGTCAGGCAGATCCAAAGGCGGCCTTTTCGGTTTTCTGCTTGTTCTGGTAGGGACGTTGCTTCTTGCATTTAATTTTGGCTGGATCGACCCTACATTGCGTTACGTCATCTTCTCCTGGCCCGCCCTGTTTCTCCTGTTTACAATTGTTGCCCTGTTCAGGAGAGAATTCCTGGCCATGTTTTTCTGGCTTGCCCTGGCTGCTTTCTTTCTGTTGCCCCGTATAGCACAACTCTACCCTGATGCTTTGCCGGGAGTGGACGAGAGTTTTGCCGAAACATACTGGCCTATACTATTGATACTTTTCGGAGTAGGGGTAATCCTGAAAATTGTGTTTGGTACAAAAAGTTGCCGGCATCGTCATCTCCATCGCCCGTATGAAAATGTGAAGGTGGATGGAGGCAACGGGGTCTATATCCGTGAAGTTCTCTTCAGCGGAATTGAGGATATCTTTCTCGAGCCTCTCTTCAGGGGAGGGCAGATACAGGTGGTTTTTGGCGGAGTTGAGCTCGACCTGCGTCGTACGACACTGCCCGAAGGCGATACCATCCTGCATGTGGAAGCTGTCTTTGGCGGGATTAAACTTTATCTTCCCGACGACTGGGTGGTAATACCGAAGGTAAGAACAGTCATGGGTGGAGTGGAGAATAAGCATTTCTCCAGATCGACGGGCGAAGGTGCCTCGCGCAGGTTGATCATCACGGGTGAGATGGTTTTCGGAGGATGTGAAATCGGGTAGCTTTTCGACAAGATGAGCCTCTTTCTTCCGAATAATCTCTCCCGTATGCTGGCGATATCGGGTCTCTGTATCGTCTATGCGACCGTGCAGGCATGGGCATTCGGTTGGCTTGTATCTTTCCCGTTTCTTCAGCTGATGTTGGACGGGATGGTGAACGGATTGTGTCTCACCGCTCTGAGCTACCTGCTCTGGAAGGTGATTAAATATGGAAATTTTGAAACACTGGAGTTTTACCAGCGGCTGATCAATTATGCCGCACTCGGTCTTCTGAGCATAGCAATATGGACAGGTCTCTGCTACCTCTCGGCCTATTCTATTTTCGATCCGGATAAATGGTCTGAAGCTATCAGCATGCTTCCGCTGAAAGCTTTCATTGCATTACTGATCTACCTGCTGATGATACAGCTTTTCAGGATGGGTCTTGCAGTAGCGGGTGTGGAGTCTCAACGGCAAACCGAAGAGGAGACCGAAGAGGAGACCGAGGAGGAGATAGCAGGTATGGATAACCACAGGACAGAAGAGATCGAGATGCTTGAACGCATTGTGGTAAAGTCGGGACAGAAAATAGATGTGATACGGGTTGCGGAGATTGTCTATTTTCAGGCCGAAGGTGATTATGTGAGGATTTTTACCGACTCCGGAAAGTATCTGAAAGAGGAAACCATGAAATATTTCCAATCTCATCTGCCAGACGGTCAGTTTATCAGGGTACATCGTTCTTATCTGGTCAACACATCGAAAATCCTGCGTATCGAGTTGTATGAAAAGCAAAATCAGTTGCTCACCCTAAGTAATGGCGACAAGATAAAAATCAGCGCTTCCGGCTATAAACGGCTACGGGAAAAGTTGGGCTTATAGCCGGCTCTTTATGTAAAGTATGTTAAAACTTAGAAAACCGATTTGATATTTTGAGTTTTTAGATTACCTTTGTGCCGCTTTTTTTTTAAAGAAAAAATGACACTAAAAGAACGAATCGTATCAAAAGCGGGCACTCTTTTTTACCAGTACGGAATTAAAAGTGTTTCCATGGACGACCTTGCCTCTTCCTTGGGGATCTCAAAACGAACACTTTACGAGAACTTCCGGGATAAGGAGGAGGTGTTGCTGACCTATCTGGCTGCATTGCGGGAGGAGAGGAACAACAAGATTCTGGAGGTAATAAACCGCTCGGAAAACATGATAGAGGTGTTTCTTTATTTCATTGAGTACCACAAGAACAAGGAACTGCCCTCCATCAAGTTTTATGAAGATATCTACAAATATTATCCCCGGATCTACAAGCTGATCCAACAGGATAATGAAGAGAACAAGGTACATATTAGGGAGTATCTTCAGAAAGGAATTGAGCAGGGGTATATCCGTGAGAACCTGAATGTGGATGTTGCGGCTTTTTTGGTTGAGGAGAGCACATATACCTATATCCGTGCCGCCTATCTCAAAAAACCACCTTTCTCTTTTCAGGAGCTGTTTTTTACGATGATGGTGAATTTTATCCGTGGAATCTCCACCCATAAAGGAATTCAGATCATTGATAATTATCTGGCAAGTAAATCATAAGAAAACAACTAAATTTTGTATATGAGAGTTAAACAGTTAAGCATCATTTTATTGATGGCCTGTGGAGGGTTGAGATTGTCCACAGCAGTTGCACAAGGTTCAGACAGTTTGCGGATTGATCTGAACACCGCTTTGGAGATCGCCCTCAGCGAGAATCCCAAGGTGAAGGTTGCCGATATGGAGATCACGAAAAAGGTGTATGCCAAGAAATCGGCCTATGGAGCACTGCTTCCACAGTTCGATCTCATCGGTCAATACCAGCGCGCCATACAACGTCAAACCGTCTATTTCGACGGGGGACTCGGATTGGGCGGCAGTATAGACCCGACCAAATTTACTGAAGATGAGTTGAAAATTGTGGAAACGGTGGGGAAGATGTTCGCGTCCGATCCGGAAAGTGCAGATGAGGGTTTTCAGATGGGTCGTCTGAATGTCTATACCGCCGGATTGAACGTAAGCATGCCGTTGGTTGTTCCCTCGCTCTGGAAAAACATTCAGATGAGCCAGGTAGATATTGAACTTGCCATGGAGAAGGCCCGTTCTTCGCGCATCGACCTGGCGAACCAGGTGAAGAAGTCGTTTTACTCCCTGTTGCTGGCACAGGACAGCTACGAGGTGTTCAAGAAGACATATGCCACCGATTCGCTCAACCTGGAAAATATCCGCGACCGGTTCAAACAGGGCATTGTAGCCGAATATGATGTGATTACTGCCGATGTGAGGCTTAAAAGCCTGATCCCAAGTATTCTCCAGTCTGAAAACATGATGAAGATTGCTGAATTGCAGCTGAAGATGCTTATGGGGATGGACAGCGATATCCCGTTGAAGGTTGTAGGGTCGCTCGACGACTACCGCGACTCCATGTTCGATACGATTATCCCCGCAGATACCACGCTCATGGATAATAGTGATATTAAACAGTTTGATCTGCAGACCGATATGGCAAGAAAGGGGTATGAGATGCAGAAACTGCAGTTTGCCCCTTCGCTTGTTTCTACCTTCAACTATCTCTACATGAGCCAGAACAACGACTTCAAGTTCGGTCAATACCGCTGGGATCCATATTCCACGCTGGGTATCACGCTCTCCATCCCGCTGTTTAACGGCGGACAGCGCTACAACAACCTGAAACAGTCTGGAATACAGCTCCATCAGCTGAGTGAGCAGCGAAAAGAGGTGGAGCGCGGCCTGAAACTCTCCATCAAGAACAATTGGAACCTGATGGCAAAAAGCATGGAGCAGGTAGTGGCCTCCGAATCGGCTGTGGAACAGGCCCGTAAAGGATACCAGATCACACAGAAACGGTACGAGACAGGTATGGGCACCATTGTTGAAGTAAATTCTGCGGCACTGGCCATTACCAATGCAGAACTGCAGTACCGCAATGCCATTTACGATTACCTGGCTGCCAAGGCCGACCTGGAAAAGGTGTTGGGCTACGATATTACACCATTGCAAATCAAGGAATGAATAAATAATAGATACAGATAACAGAGATTCAGATGAAAAAGCACAATTTAGTGAAGTTACTCCCTGTGCTGGCAGCAGCACTGCTTGCCTCCTGTGCAGGAAAAGGGGCTTCGGAGAATACCGAAGGCGAGGCATCCAAGAAGAGAAGCGTTCGTGTAGAGACGGTACAACTGGTACCCGTGGATCAGATTACCACTTTTACCGCATCGGTCGAGGCCGATCAGGTAAACAACATAGCCCCGGCCATGGGCGGTCGAATCCGTAAGATCTATGTGGATGTGGGTTCAAAGGTTCGCATGGGGCAAGCTGTCGCGGCCATGGATGCTGCAAGTTATACCCAACAGGAGACGCAGGTCTCCACACTCCGGAGAGATTTCGAACGTTACCAGGAGCTCTATGCAGTGGGTGGCATCTCCAAGCAGCAGCTCGACCAGCTCCGTACCCAGCTTGAAGTTGCCGAGACGGCCCTTAAGAATCTGGGCGAGAATACCACCCTGGTGAGTCCCATCAACGGTGTGGTAACCGCACGCAACTACGATCCGGGAGATGTGGCCATGCAGCTGCCTATCCTCACCATCGAGAATATCAACCCGGTGAAGGTGGTGGTCAACGTTTCGGAATCTTATTACAGCCGGGTCCAGTTGGGCATGCCGGTTGAGGTGACCGTCGATGCGCTGGGGAGTGAAACCTTTACTGGAAAGGTGTCGCTTATCCATCCGACATTTGATCCGGTTTCCCATACATTTACCGTTGAGATTTCCGTTGCCAATTCCGATATGCGGCTTCGTCCAGGGATGTATGCCCGCGTAAAGATGAACTTCGGTACCATCGAACGGCCCCTTATCACCGATATGGCGGTGCTGAAGCAGGTGGGTTCGAACGACCGTTATGTCTTCGTGGAGAAAGATGGGAAGGCCCACTACGTGGTAGTAGAGCTGGGCGCCAGGATCGGCAACAAGTATGAGATCATTTCGGGACTGAATGCCGACGACCGGATCATCATCCAGGGCAACAACGGCCTGATTGACGGAACCGAAGTTGAAGTGGTGGAATAAGCTATAAACCGAATAAAACAGAGATAACATATGAAACCATATGAAACCGCGGTGAAAAACCCCGTGGGGACGGCACTGATCTTTATCGGTGTCGTGCTGATCGGGTTGATGTTTTACCGGCAGCTGCCGATAGACCTTTACCCGAACATTGACATGAACATTGTTTCAGTAATGACCTCCTATTCGGGTGCGGGTGCTGAGGATGTTGAGGCAAACGTGACGCGTCCGCTGGAAGATGCACTCAACTCGACCGAGAAACTGAAGGAGATCACCTCCCAGTCGAAAGATGGAATCTCCATCATCATACTCGAGTTTGAGTATGGTACCAATATGGACGAGGTGATGAACGACGTGCGGGACAAGGTGAGCATGATTTCCGGTTACCTGCCGGACGGGACCGAGGACCCGATGATTCTCAAGTTCAGTTCCGACATGATCCCGGTGGTAATCCTTTCGGCTACGGCCCGGGAGAGTTCGGCCGCCCTGTACAAGATACTTGATGAACAGGTGGCCAACCCGCTCAACAGGATCTCCGGCGTGGGAACTGTCTCGGTGTCGGGTGCCCCGGAACGGGAGGTGCAGGTCAATGTGATTCCGCAAAAACTGGAAGCCTACAACCTGTCGGTCGAACAGATCGCGCAGGTGATTGCCGCCGAGAATGTGAACGTGCCGGCCGGTAACATCGATATCGGCTCACAGACCTACATGCTCCGCCTCGAAGGTCAGTTCAGCAACAGTGACCAGCTGAACAACATCATCGTGGGCAGCAGCCTGGGCAAACCGATCTACCTGCGTGATGTGGCCACGGTGAGCGATACACTCGAGTCGCGCATTCAGGAGAGCTATACCAATGGAGAGAGGAGTGCCACCATTGTAGTGCAGAAGCAGTCGGGTGCCAACTCGGTGCAGATTGCCGATGCGGTAAAGGCTGAACTCACCGTTTTGCAGAAGAACCTGCCGCCAGATATCAAGCTGGTGACGGTAATGGATACGTCGGACTATATCAAGGTGTCGATCAACAGTCTGCTGGAGACCATCATCCTGGCATTGATCATAGTGGGAATCATCGTGCTCCTCTTCCTGGGTAGATGGCGTGCCACCATCATCGTGATGGTGACCATCCCGATCTCGCTGATCGGCTCCTTCATCTACCTCTATCTTACCGGCAATACGATCAATATCATCTCGCTCTCGGCGCTCTCCATTACCATCGGTATGGTGGTGGACGATGCGATCGTGGTGCTGGAGAATATCACTTCGCATATCGAAAGGGGGAGCCGTCCGAAGCAGGCCGCTATTTACGGAACCGAGGAGGTATCCCTGTCGGTAATTGCTTCCACGCTGACCATCATCGCGGTATTCCTGCCGATGACCATGGTAGGCGGTTTTGCCGGTGTGATGTTCAAGCAGCTGGGCTGGATGGTGACCATCATCATCTCCCTGTCGCTGATCATCGCTCTTACACTTACTCCCATGATGAGTTCAGGTATGCTGCGTGCGACCAAGGATATCACAATGAACGGTTTCGACCGCTGGTACAGTCAACGGATATTGCCCCTGCTCGACGCGATCGACAATCTCTATGCCCGTTTGGTAAACCAGGTAGCTCGCAGGCGGAAGACCACTCTTGTTACCATTATATTGATCTTCCTGGTAAGTGTGGTAATCAGCGCCCTCACCCTGAAGACCGAATTCATGCCGGCATCCGACAACAACTCCATCGCCATAACAGTGGAGATGCCCACCGGTACCCGGATGGAGCTGGCCAGGGAGACTGGACACCGCTTTGCCGAACAGATGAAAGGCAAATATCCGGAGATCGAGATCATCTCCTTCAGCGTGGGTGCCGCCAGTGAGGATAATACCTGGGCTGCCATGCAGGATAACGCATCCAACATCATCACCTACCGGATCCGTCTCACCGAGGCGAAAAACCGGAAAAAGAGCATTTACGATGTATCTGACGAGATGCGCCAGGATCTGGCCGCCATGCCGGAGGTCCGCCGTTTCAAGGTGCAACCGGGCGGAGGTGAGATGGGAATGACCGGAGGCAGCAATGTGGAACTGGAGATTTACGGTTACGACCTGCTGCTGACCAGCAGGGTGGCCGAAGAGCTGCAGGCAAGAATGGAAGAGGTAAAGGGGTTGCGCGATATCACCATCTCCCGCAAGGATTACCGTCTGGAATACCAGGTGCAGTTCGACCGGGAGAAGCTGGCGCTTAACGGCCTTAGCATGAGTACCGCTGCAGGTGCCATCCGTAACCGGATCAACGGGCTTGTCCTCTCCCGTTACCGGGAAGAGGGCGAGGAGTATGACATCCGGGTGCGCTTTGACGAGAAGTACAGGGAGTCGATTGAAGATATCGAGAACATTCTGATCTACAATCCAATGGGTGTTGGCGTGAGGATTCGCGACCTGGGTACGGTAGTGGAGACATCAACCCTTCCGCAGATCGATCGTCAAGACCGCCAACGTATTGTGAAGGTGAGCGGTACAATCTATGGTCGTGCCCTGAGTGAGGTGGTGGCCGATGTGAACAGCGTGCTCGACAGCTATGATCTTCCCTCAGGCGTACAGATCGAGATCGGCGGATCGATGGAGGAGCAGCAGGAATCATTCTCCCAACTGGGGCTGTTATTGATCCTCGTTTCGTTGCTGGTCTACATCGTACTGGCATCGCAGTTTGAGTCGCTCACCTATCCCTTCATGATTATCCTGACGGTACCCTTTGCCTTCACCGGCTCGATCCTGCTGTTGTCGCTCTCCGGCGAACCGTTGGGAATCATGGGCTTCGTGGGGTTGATCATGCTGGTGGGTATGGTGGTGAAGAACGCCATCGTGCTGATCGACTACATCAACCTGAACCGTGAGAGAGGCATGTCGATCATCACGGCAGTAGTACATGGCGGACGCTCCCGCTTGCGGCCTGTACTGATGACAACCCTTACCACCATCCTCGGTATGATACCGCTGGCTATCGGTACCGGACAGGGCTCGGAGATGTGGAAGGCTCTCGGTATCTCCATTATCGGAGGTATGACCTTCTCCACCATCATCACGCTGGTATTGATACCGGCTCTCTATTCCATAATGGCGGGTAACGGTGTGCGCCGCAGACGCAGGAAACACCGCAATCTACTGGTAAAAAAACAGCTGAACGGATAACTTTAAAAACTAGATGAAATGAAGGCAGTAATGATTATGCTCGACCAGGCGCACTACGATCAGATCGTGGAGAACCTGAGCCGGCTCAATATACGCGGCTTTACCTCCTGGAAAGAGGTATACGGCAGGGGCAGCAGTGATGGTATTCCCCATTACGGGAGCCACGCCTGGCCCTCGGTGAACAATGCCATCCTCACCATCGTGGAGGATGATAAGGTGAGAAGCCTGTTGTCCTTCCTGCGGGAACTGGATAGTGAATCGGAAAACCTGGGTCTACGTGCATTTGTCTGGAACGTGGAAGGGATGATTTAATGGCCACCGGCAGTTATTGAAAAGGCAGTTGCCCGTCGGGGTAACTGCCTTTTTTGGTATGTCGGGCATGGTATTAAGCTAACAGGATGAAAGTTCCTGTATGTGCCGAGTTGATAGGAAACATTAGTGATTGGCAAAGGTGTTGCGGGCGACCGCAAATCTGAAAGAAGCCATTAGCAAATCTGCAGTTCTGACGAACAGAAACCAGATATAAGGCTCATTTGAGCGGGCAACCGAGCCATAGATTGGGAACGCCCAAAATTCAACCGTAACTCAACGTGAGTAAATCAGGCAGAACTCAGAGAAAGTTTAGTATCTTATCCCGAGAGGTCTTGCAGAGGCGCACCAACAGTGCACGAACAACAGCGATGTTGTTTTCACCTTTCAAGAAGTCAGCAGAAGACATAGTATTCGGTGTGTGTACACCATCGAAGAAGGTCTGAATCTTTTAATTTAAGGAGCAGTTAGTTCAAAATTTCTTTTATGGCGCAACCGCAAGCGATAACGTACCAATATGACCTGTTTAGTGAGCAGCGTCAGGATGTTATCCGCCCTTTTCCCACGAGTGAAACCGTATGTGGAGCTTCGGGAACAAAGGCGTTTCAAGTAAAAGAAGCAGGCGAACAGGAACGAGCCTTAACCCCCGATTTAATGAGCTTGGTGTTGTCTCACGACAATATCAAGGCAGCCTACAAACAGGTAAAACGCAACAAAGGCGTTGCGGGTATTGACCAAATGCCGACAGGAGATTTTGCTGAATGGTATTCTCAAAATGCAGAAACGTTGCAAAGCGAACTTTACAACGGCGCTTACCAACCGCAAGGGGTAAAACAGGTCGAAATCCCGAAACCCAACGGCGGCAAACGCAAATTGGGTATCCCGACGGTAACGGACAGGATAATCCAACAAGCGATTTCCCAGGTGCTCAATCCTATTTACGAACGAAAATTTTCCGACCACAGTTATGGTTTTCGCCCCAACCGCAAAGCACACCAAGCATTAAAGAAAGGCAGCGAATACGTATCAGAGGGTAGAGTAATCGTTGTAGATATGGATTTGAAAACGTTTTTCGATGTGGTCAACCACGACCGTTTAATGTATCTGCTATCAACCACCATCAGCGATAAAACGCTTTTGTGGCTGATACGCAAATACCTTCAAAGCGGTATACTGATAGACGGGGTTGTAAGCCAACGTACCGAAGGGATGCCGCAGGGCAGTCCTCTTTCACCCTTGCTGTCCAACATCGTTTTAGACGAACTGGACAAAGAGTTGGAAAGGCGGGGACACAAATTTGTTCGCTACGCGGACGATTGCAACATCTACGTACGCAGCCAACGGGCAGGCGAGAGATTGTTGGCATCGATAAGCGTATTTATCGAAACCAAGTTGAAATTACTAGTAAACAAAGAGAAAAGCCGGGTATGTCCGGTCAATCACACCAAATTCTTGGGCTATACCATTCAAAGGGATGGCAGTCTGAGCATAGCCAACGAAAGTGTAAAACGCTTTAAGGAAAAGGTACGGAAGTTAACCAAACGCAATAGGGGCGTGAATTTTGAACAAATTATTGTGGAACTCGAACCTGTGATGCGCGGTTGGCTTAACTACTTTCGGCATGCACGCTGTAAACGCCTGTTGGAGAATATAGATTCTTGGATACGGCGAAAACTTCGGTGCTATCGCTTAAAGCAATGCAAGCGTGTAATTACGCTTCAGCAATTTTTGAAAAGCCACGGTGTGGAGACTTGGCAAAGTTGGATATTGGCTCTTTCGGGGAAAGGGCTTTGGTGTAAATCGGGATGCCCGCAAGCGCATCAAGCCTTGTCCAACCGGTGGTTCAACGATGTAGGTCTTTACAATCTCTCATTAAATTATGCAAGGTTAAACCATTAAAAGAAACCGCCGTGTGCGAGAGCATGCACGGTGGTGTGAGAGGGCGGGGGAGTAATCCCCCTACCTACTCGATTAAAAATAGCTATCTTTGTGGTAAAAAATCAAGCAAATGATCTATATCGTCAACAAGTCTACAAAACCCGATTACAACATCGCACTGGAGGAGTATTGCTTTAAACGATTGCTGCAGCACGATAAGATATTTATCCTGTGGATAAATGAGCCGGCCATCATTGTAGGGAAGCATCAGAACACGATCGAGGAGATCAATCCCGAATATGTGAAAGAGCACGGCATCCATGTGGTGCGTCGCATATCGGGTGGTGGAGCGGTTTATCACGACCTGAACAACCTCAATTATACCATCATCTCAAACGAGGACAAGGGGGCAGATTTCGACTTCAGGAGTTTCTCGAAGCCGGTTATCGACACCCTGGCCGAATTAGGTGTAAAAGCCGAGTTTACAGGAAGGAACGACCTTGTCATTGATGGAAAGAAGATTTGCGGAAATGCACAGGCATATATTCCGGGTAGGGTCATGCATCACGGTTGCCTGCTTTTCAATACCGACCTGACCGTCCTCTCCAAAGCTCTTGAGGTACCCAAAGACAAGATCGAGAGCAAGAGCGTGAAATCGGTGCGCAGCGTGGTGGACAATATTCTGCCTCACTTGCCGGAAAAGATAACGATCAATGAGTTTGCCGATAAGTTGTTGGAGCAGATGAAAACCAGATTCCCGGAGATGCGCGGGTACTCTTTTACTGAAAAGGAACTGGCCGAGATTGAGCAGTTGCGGGCCACTAAATTTGGTACTTGGGAGTGGAATTACGGACACTCTCCCAAATTCGGTATCGAGCGGCAATCCCGTTTCACGGCCGGAAAGATTCAGGTCTTTGCCGATGTGAAGAATGCCAAGATTCAGCAGATCAGATTTTATGGAACCTTCTTCGGTAACAACAGCGACTTGTCGGAAGTGGAGAATCTGCTCGTTGGGGTCAGGTATACCCCTGAGGATGTCCGTGAAGCACTTTCCACCATCGGGTTCAACCACTACTTTGCCGGATTCTCGCTGGATGAACTGACGGAGGCAATTGTTGGGTGACCCTATTTTGATTTCCTGAACGATTCCGACAGGCGGTGATAGGCTTTGGTACGGAAAGCCAGCAGCGACAGGAGAAGCATGAAGATTCCGGACAGGAGGAAGGTGAGCGCGATACCCCGGGCATTGCCCTCTCCCAGCAGCCAGCCAAACGCCTCTTTGCCAGCACCACTCTCCATAAAGGGAATGATGGAAAATTGTGCGACAGGGCCAATCAGGTAGCTCGAAATGGGTGTGGCTGCCGACTCCACTGTCTGAGCAAAACCGAAAACCCGGCCCTGTTTGATCTTGGGTACAACGGTCTGTATGATGGTCTGCTCTGCCGCTTCAATAAACGGTACGGAAAACATGTAGAGAAAGATTCCTGCCAGAAAGAGCCATGGCCATTCGCGGATCGTGAAGAGCAGGCAGATAAGGCTTCCGATCACGTAGCCGTAGAGCAACGTCCGTAACGGTTGTTTACCCAATCCTTTTCTGGTAATCGCCATGCCCCCGAAAATAAAACCTGTGCCGGTGAAGCCCAGGAGGAGGCCCCACAACTCCACCGAAAACATTTCCAGTCCGTACGGATCGAGCAGAACCATGAATATACCGCCAATGAAGTTGTTGAAAGTAGTGAAAATGATCAGGGCCATCAATCCCGGAACAGAATGTATCGCTTTCAGGGCCCCTTTAAAGTCCACCTGCTTGTTCAATACTTCGGGATCGTGATGCAGCCGCTCTTCAGGTATCGGGACAAAGAAGAGGTGGATCAGTGCCGCGAACGACAACCCAACCGTTATGAAGGTAGCCCACTCGATTCCCAGTCTTCCGATGACCAGTCCGCTGAAAACAGTGTTGGCAATCATGCCAAAGCCTTGTACCATGCCCACCATCCCGTTTGCCCGGGCATAATCCTCCTTGGGTACGAGGATCGATACAGTGGTGGACAGCGCTATTGCACGAAGGTTACTAACCAGGGCACTCAACAGGATGGAAAGCGAGAAGATCCAGAAGGCGGGCGACGAGATATCGGCAATCGCTTCCCGGTCGTAAACCAGGAAAAGCGAAACGGCAAGCAACAGAAAGATGAGGGCAACTGCAGACGAAACGGCAATGACCCGCTTCTTCCGGTGTTTATCCACAATCGTGCCGAAAAACATGCCCGACAGGGTAACCAGTATCATGAAGGTACCACTGAGTAGCGAGAGGATCAGTACCGAGTGGGTTTCGAGGTAGAGCCAGAAAGAGAGTGCACTCCACAGAAAGAAGGTGGAGGTATTGGCTATGGCAGTATTGATGAGAATATTGAGAAAACGTTTCATTCGTACATCCGGTGAAAGAGTCGATTAAACAACGCAACTGATTTTTTTGTTCGTATGTCGGTTTGATGGCGAGCGCGAGTCGATCTTGTTGTGTGAACCGATTCTCTTCTCATGTGTTTAAAACTGAAATAAATCAGTTGCAAATATGGCGATAATAAAAAGTATTCTCGATACAGACCTCTACAAATTTACCACAGGTTACGCTTACAGCAAACTTTTCCCACGTGCTTGGGGCCAGTTTATGTTTGTGGACAGGAACAACGGTGATTATCCCGCAGGTTTTGATGAACTGGTGAGGCATGAGCTGAATAATATGAAGGAGTTGAGTCTGACGAGGGAGGAAGAGGAGTTTGTCAGGAAAAAAATGCCATACCTGCCGCCCACCTACATCGATTTTCTGAAGGGATTTCGCTTCGATCCATCGGAGGTGGAGGTCTCCCTGGAGAACCGTAAACTGAAAATCAGCGCCACAGGGTTGCTTTACCGCGTTACGCTGTGGGAAACGCCGATTCTTGCAACAGTTTCCGAACTCTATTTCAGGGAGAAAGGTCAATACCCCGACCTGCAGTATATGGAGAGAGTTGCCATTGACAAGGCTTTAAAACTGAAAGAGAACAATATCACCTTTTCGCTTTTCGGCATGCGTCGCCGGTTCAGTTTCGAGGTTGAGGACCGGGTCACCGCATTGATGAAGGAGCATGCCGGCGATGCATTCTTCGGCACCAGCAATGTCTACCTGGCCTACAAGCACAATGTGAATGTTTCCGGTACACACCCGCACGAGTGGGTGCAGTTTCATGGATCGGTCTATGGCTACAAGATGGCCAACTATATGTCGATGGAAAACTGGATCAACGTCTATGATGGCGATCTGGGAACGGTGCTGACCGATACCTATACCACCGATGTTTTCCTGAGGAATTTCAGCAAGAAACATGCTGCGCTCTTTACCAGCCTAAGGCAAGATAGCGGTGATCCGTTGGCTTTTGTCGACAAGGTTATTCGCCGTTATGAAGAGCTGCGGATCGATCCGCGACTGAAATATATTGTTTTTTCAGACAGCCTGAACGTGGAGAGGGCCATTCAGATCAAAAACTACTGTGGCGGGCGTATCGGGGCTACCTTCGGCATTGGAACCAACCTGACCAATGATGTGGGCAACAACATCAAGGGGATGAACATCGTGATGAAGCTCTTCCGTTGCAAGATGACCGAGAAGGAGCAGTGGCAAGAGTGCGTTAAGCTCTCGGACGTGGAAGGGAAACACACCGGAAGCGAAAGTGAGATACGCCTGGCAATGGAGACATTGGCGCTACAAGGCTAAAACTGCAAGCTGTTCAATATTCGAATGAGTAACCATATTCAGCAATGTTGCCTGCTCCATCGGTGGCCACGAAGTGAAACTCCTGGCTTTTCCCCTTTTCGAGTCTGGAGTCATCGAAGATATAGGTGTAGAGTGATGATTTCATATCGTGTGAAAAGAGGATAAATTTTCCGTTGATGGTTCCTCTAAATGAAGAGACTCCGCTTTTATCGTCTGTCAGCCGGATCTCTATCCTTCTGCCATTCACCCACTTTTCAGGGTTGACGGGAGAGATCATTGGGGGAACTGTATCCCTGTCTACGGCATATCTCCTACCCAGTTCATAAATGGAGGTCTCCATCCCCCCTCCTTTGTAGACTCCTCCAATCCAGCTGCTCCTGCCCGATTCCGAAACCTCTACAATGCCATACTGTCGTCTGTTGTCGAGTGTGTCTGCAGTTAACTTTATCCATAATGTAGCCCGGTGATGGAGTGGAACCGGCGAGCTGTTCACCTGATGTATATCGGAATAGTAAGCAGTGGAGGCACTTTTCCGGTACGAGAAGCAGACATTGTTATAGAGATTGCCCGGCGGGATGTCGAGCATGAAGTCGACATTCATGATTCTATTATGCAATGTCCACGGCATGAATGTTTCACACATGGGCGGCGGTGAAATGGATTGTTGCTTCCCCCTTACCAGGAAAGGGTAGACGAGAATATTGCCATGGTGGTCCTCCAGTTCATATCGCATCCGGTAGTCCCGTTCCTCGTCGATATCGATATATCCGTTGCCGGTACTGTTGTAGAAGCCGAGGGTGTTGCCAGGTTCCACAAAGGATCTCATGAAAAATGAACCCTCTTTTCTCCAAGTCTCGTAATCGATAAAAGAGTTGAGCATGCGCGACTTACTGAATGGAAACCTGTCGATTGTACTGCTAAACACCAGCTTTTCGTCCACATAGAGCCTGACATGTTTCACTCCATAGATGTTGGACTGGCCGTTCATCCGGTCGTACGCCCTTACGCCTATGCCGATTCTGCCCCAGGCGTCTATCGGCCGGGAGAGCGCCATCGGTTGACCCGACTTGCTTTTCGATATTCCAAGTCGAAGGGGGGTATTGCTGCCGTTCACCGCACCCTTGCCTGTTACCGGATAAAATGCAATGCCCCGAATATCGGGATTTTGTGTATCGGGAATAATCGGGCTGTAAAAGAGCAGCGGATCGAGCGGGTCTTGCGACGGGGTGTCACGTATTTCAAAGTGGAGATGAGGCCCTCCAGAACTGCCTGTATTTCCACTCAGTCCGATTTGTTGCCCCTTTTTTATCTCCAGAAGCCCTGGCTCGGGATAGAGCTCAACCCGATAACTCTCCTGTTCATACTGTTTCTCTTTGACATAATCTGCAATTTGAGGCGAGAAACTGTTCAGGTGCGCGTAAACGCTGGTGTGTCCGGTGGGGTGTTCAATATAGAGCGCCAGGCCATATCCCCCTGGAGATACACTTATTCGCGATATATACCCGTCGTCGATGGCCAGTACAGGCTTGTTGACTGCCTGTTCTGTCTTGAAATCGATTCCCGAATGGAAGTGGTTGCTCCGTAACTCCCCGAAATTGGCACTCAGTGCCGGGGTGACGTTCAACGGACTTGTGTAGGATTGTGCAGAGGCAGAAGTGAGTGCCAGCAAAAAGAGAAATGAAAAATATAGTGTTCGTCTCTTGGGTTTCATAAATTGCGTTTGTTGTGCAAACTTAAGGATAAAAGCGCTAAATTCCAACAAACGGCTTCCGCTTATGCGGGGGATTGCCCTTTGTGGGCACGGTATCCGATACCATTTTGTAGTTCGGAAATGGCTCATTTTTCAGTGGTAATCTTATTAAATAAAGTTAAAATGAGAATAATCATTGGTACTTTGCATTGCATATTACCTTGTTTAGTTTAACTTTGCGCTATTGATAGCAGTATAAATATAAAAAAAACAAAAATGAATATAGAAAATACCCAGAGTCAGATGAGGAAGGGGGTTCTGGAGTACTGCATTTTGGCGATAATCCGGCGGAACGAAGCATATCCGGGCGATATAATCGACGAGATGAAAAGTGCGGGGCTTCAACTTCTTGAGGGGACCCTCTACCCGTTGCTCAACCGGTTGAAGAATGCCGAGATACTCACATACCGTTGGGTAGAGAGTACGTCTGGCCCTCCACGGAAATATTTTATTCTGACAGAGAAAGGTGAAGAGTTTTATCAACTATTGGAGGCGACATGGATTGAGCTGTCATCCGGAGTTGAAGCCGTTGTTAAAGCCAACTACAAAAAAGCAGATAATGAATCAAACACCACCGAACAATGAAAAAAGTAATCAACATTAATTTCCAGGGGCAGGTCATCGCAATTGAGGAGACTGCATATGAATTGTTGAAACAGTATATAGAGAGTCTGAAAAGGTATTTTTCGCGCGAAGATGGGGGAGATGAGATCGTAAACGATATTGAGAACCGTATTGCCGAACTGTTTGGAAACCGGTTGAAACTCGGAATCAACTGCATCACCGATGAAGATGTCCATTCCATTATTTCCAGCATAGGGAGACCGGAGGATTTCGATACCGAATATGTCGAGTCAGATTACATCGGTGGCAGATCAGCTTCAGACCACTCCAATACTGCCATGGGAGCCGACCACTCTGAGCCTGCCACTGGTAGAGAGGGGAGTTCGCACACCCTGTATCGCAACAGTAATGATAAGGTTATTGCCGGTGTCTGCAGCGGTCTGGCGCATTATTTCAAGCTCGATCCGGTATGGATGCGAATCCTGTTTGTCATACTTTCCAGTGCCCTGTTCTGGGTGTATATTATCTTATGGATTATTCTGAAATCAAAACCGTTGGAGACCAATGTGGCCAGAAGGCTTTACCGGAATCCGAACGATCGGATATTGGGTGGTGTGTGCAGTGGAATTGCGGCTAACCTCAAGATCGAAACCTGGATTCCCCGGTTACTCTTTGTCGTGCCACTATTTGTGAATATGATCGGTATGGTATCGATGCCCTTCTTTCCGTGGAGCCGGTTTTTGGATGATATCGACTTTAACTGGGGGATCAACATGTCGGTAGTGGTGATCTATGCCGTTCTTTGGGTTATCATACCGAGAGCAAATACTGTAAAGCAGAAACTGGAGATGATGGGTGAGGAGGAGTATATCAAATCCATTCGGGAGACTGTAAGCGACAATGTGGCGAGCGTAAAGAGCAGAACCGATGAGACTCCTGGCAAGGTGGCCGTGGGATCAATGCCGCCCGAGCCTCCGAAACAGCGCGTGGCAAAAAGTGCCTCAAACGGAGCAGTTGTCGGATCCGGAAGTGGGGGGTGTCTGAATGCGTTGGGAATCCTTTTTAAAATTCTCTTCTTTGCGTTTGCAGGAATCTTTGCCTTGACAATGATCGGGATCGTGATTGCTTTCCTGGTTGCAGGTACCAGCTTTATCCCCTTGAAATCACTCTTTATCGATCACGGTTATGAGAACAGCCTGATGTGGCTCTCTGCAGGGCTTCTGTTTGCGGTGCCCCTGATTGCAGTTGTCGTATGGATCATACGCCGGTCGGTAAAAGCAAAGTCGCGTCCCCTCATCGGAATAGTGGCAATCATACTCTGGATCGGTGGCGTTATAACAGCTTCGCTTCTTGGATTCAAGGTTGCCGAAAAATTTAGTGTGGAGTCGTCGACCGAGAAAGTTGAGACACTTGCCGGATTCAACGGCAACAAACTTTATGTGGACATGGCTGTCTATCCCAATGATTATTACTCTTTCAACCGTGGAATCGGATCTGATTTCGACCTGGACGACTTTCCCTACTACACCATCAACAAAGATTCACTGTTGTTTTCAAACATTGAGTTGTTGATCGTGCAGAGCCCAGACTCGTTGTATCGGGTGAGGACAATCTCCTCGAGCGCGGGCAAGGATCTTAAGGTTGCCAGAAAGAATACCGAATCGTTCACCTATCCGTTGCAATTGAGAGACTCATTGCTTTTGTTGCCTGAATTTTTCTCAGTGCCAATTTCGCAAGGTTTTCGCCAACAGGGAATGATTGTGGAGATCGAGGTGCCTCAGGGCAAGAAGATCGAGATTGATGAGAGACTGGACGATTACGATGATTTTGAAACAAACTCCTCTGTCTACCGGAAATTGAGAAAAAACCGGAAGAATAAGGTGCTCGATTGGGATTATGATGAAGAGTATATCCTCGAAAATGGGGGATTGCACAAAACGGTAAGATTTGAAGACTCTATGTAAATTCTACTTTTGCATTAATAATTTCATGTGTTCAGACAGCAGCCGGATAGATTTCCGGCTGTTGTTTTGTCAAAAAAGGGAAAAAATCACCTTTTTTTGTAGTTTTGTAGAAACGATAGCATGATTATGGAAAAACAGGTCCGGAAACTTATTTCAATTTTCAACCTTCATTCGGAATTGGAGGATTACGAAACCATTCACAACGAAATCGAAAAAGGGATCCAGTTCAAAGGTACCAACCTCTGGATCCTGATGTTTGCCATCGTTGTAGCATCGGTGGGGTTGAACATGAACTCCACAGCTGTAATTATTGGAGCCATGCTTATCTCGCCGCTGATGGGTCCGATAAACGGGATGGGGTATAGTTTGGCAACTTATGACTTTTACCTTTTCAGGCGTTCACTTAAGAATCTTGTCTATGCTGTGGGAGTAAGCCTGCTCACATCCGCCCTCTATTTTTTACTATCCCCGTTAAATGAGGCGCACTCTGAATTGCTCGCACGTACCAGTCCCACAATCTACGATGTCTTGATAGCGCTATTCGGCGGATTAGCCGGCATTGTTGCCATCAGCAGCAAGCTAAAAGGCAACGTCATCCCCGGAGTAGCCATTGCTACAGCGCTTATGCCCCCTATCTGTACTGCCGGGTATGGATTGGCTACCTTGCAATTCAACTTCTTCTTCGGCGCATTGTATCTCTTCACGATCAATACGGTTTTTATTGCATTTGCGGCATTGCTCGTATGCCAGTACCTGAAATTTCCCATCAGAAGTATTGTTGATCCCGACAGAAAGAAGCGTGTAAATCAGGCTCTATCGGCTGTAATGCTGATTACCGCAATCCCAAGTGTCTATTTCGGATATCAACTTGTGCAGAACGAAAAATTTAGCCAGCACGCCGAAAATTTTATCAGTCAAGTTTCGGTAGTGGAGGGAAACTACCTCCAAAAAAGCAGCGTAACCCCGTCGAATAAACATGTAGATTTGGTATATAGCGGTTACGGGCTTTCAACTAAAATCATCGATTCCATCAAGATGGTCGCATTTCTTAACAAGATTGATACTGCGAAATTGAGAATCAGTCAGGGATTTGATGCCTCGTTCGTGCAGGAAAATACAAGGAGATATCAGTCTGAAACCGAACTGCTTAGTAACAGACTGAATGCTGTAACCTTTGCCCTGAAGCAGGCCGAAGCCAGGGTAGACAGCATAAGAAATATTCCTTCCCTGGGTAAGAGGTTATTATCGGAGATTGAGCCGCTCTATCCTCAGATAAGCGGTTGTTCCTATACGGAAACTTTCTCTTACTCTCTTCAAAAGGATACCATTCGTCGCAGCGAGAGAATTCCGCTCGTTGTTTTCACCCTGCCCCGGAACACGTTGCGTGCTGCCGATAAGAAGAAGATAGCAGAGTGGCTCAAAAGCCGGTTGGAAGAAGCGGAAGTACTTACCTATTTCGATGAGGTGCAATAAGCAGAAGGCGGTCATCTACAGCTCGAACGATGCCTTGAACCCTACTTCCCTGAAATTGGTCCTATGGAATGAACAGAAGATTGCGGCGTTGGCCGTCTTGAAAAAACGGTTGCCAACGCCATACCCAAACTCGGTGTAGGAACCGATGTTGGGAGTGTATAACTGACTTGCGTAGAGCCGTTCCCGGTTGATGTAGTCGGAAATCAACGGAATATTACGTACTATCAGGAATGGGGTTTCAAGCATGATGTGCCCCTGGATATAGGAGTCTGACGCATTGTAGAGGTGGCGGTTCAGCAGGCTGAATGTGCCTCCGATCCCGTCTTGCCAGTTGTCGGGGAAGTTGTTCTTGGCAAAAAAGGTGAAGTCGGCAAAATACTCGGTGCTCTGATTGATAAACCGTCCCGCACCTACGTGATACTGGAACGAACTCATGGGGCCAAGTGGGATGTTCTGACTCATGTCAAACTCTATCCGGTTGTATTGTGACGTACTGCCGAAAACATCCCGGTAACTTCTTGACAACTCAATCTTGAATGTGGGGAAACGGGAGCGGACATAGATCTTCTGTCGGCCTTCGTACCGGTAGTACTGTTCCGGAGTCCAGCTGAGCCTCAGGTAAGGGGCAAATGCTTTTTTGGTTACCAGGATATCCTCAATGGGATTTTCCTCTCTTGAGACAGGAGAGGCTGCAGGGCGGTTGTTTTTTAGTGGCTGCCGGATGTGGTATTCGACACCGATGGTGGAGACAAAACCGTTGAACAGTTCATAATCGTTGAACAGTTTCACATAATAGTCCTTGAAGTAATCTACTGCGATGTCCTCGAATTGAATGGTGCTGTTTTCCAGATTTTTTTCGATTTCATCGATAAAGAGTGAGCTGTAGGTGGGATTCCCTATTCCTGCCGACAAGGAGACGTTCCCCTGATAGAAAGGTTCGTAATTCCAGGTGCTGGTCACGTCGGTAAAAAACTCCTTACGTCTGAACATGTAACCGGCAAAGGCATTTACATTGAATGTCCTGCTTTTTTTCAGATCGAAGTTGAACGAGAGTTTCTGCCTGTAGGTGACGCCGTCGATCGATGAGTAGCCCAACATGAGCGGATTCAATAGGCCGCTGTACCCGATCATGGTGGACTTAACCTTATATTTCGAGTTCAAAGCCATCCGTTGAGCAAACAACTGAACCCTCTTTCCGTTTTGTTGTGAGCTGTTCACCGTATCGCCGACCGGTTTTTGTTGGTTTGCTAGTTTGAAGTTCCGGATAACCTCCGCTTCCCTGGCTTGCAATGGTATTGTCCTGTGCCGGGCCCAGAAGGCCGAATCGTTGTTGACCGGAACCGAATCCAGTCTAACCCTGAAAAAATCGCTGATGTTCAGTATTTTCTCCTTTTTCTGCTTTTCACGTAACTTGACGTCACGGTAATTCAGGGTAGCAAGGTGCCGGCTGGCCACCACGTTTCCCAGGTAGCTGGCGGTATGGTAGATGACAAAATGGACCGGCAGATAGTTGGTTATCCATGTATCGCCCATCGTTATCTCGAACGAGAAATCGGAAAAAGACTCTACCCCCTCCGCGCTGAAATGGACAATACGCCAGGTGCCGCTCTCGATCACAAAATTGCCCTTCAGCAGTTTCTGATTGCTGTAGATCGGGTCGAATCCAATGGTGTAATAGGTCCTGTTATTGTCAGACTCTACCTGTTTCAGGTGATAGGTGTAGTATCTTGCAGTGGAGAACCTGAGAGGCATGAAGAAACTTTCGGTATTTGTCGTTTCGCCGTATACGTTGATATTCAGCATGTAGAAGGGAATCATGTCGATCTCTTTCTTGCTGGTTAGTGTCCCGGTTACGTTTTTGATATCCTGGAGGTAGTTGTTTGGATAATCGAATCTCAGGGTACTGAGGGTCTCAATCACCGCCTCGTCAGATTTGGGATCATGAAGCACAAAACGTGGCACGAGGTGCGTATACTTATAGAGGAAGTTCTTTTTTAAAGTCTCTACATAAGTACGCATGTAGACATCGGCCGTGTACTGTTCAACCAGACCGTTGTATTTCTCTGCTGCACTCATCGATCTTTTCAAGATGGTATCAAGCGGGATCACCGTCTGACCCGACAAGCTTGAAACGAAAAAAACCGACAATATCAATATGGCTTCTCTGATTTTCATTTTCGGACTACAAATCTAATTAATTTTCAAAAGAGAACAGTTTTTTGACACGCCGATTTTTTCCCATCCCATTATTGTCAAGTTTTTCTCCTTTTTTTGATTTTAAAGTGAATAATTTCTTATTTTTGTGTTCTATAACATAGTTTTCAAACATGTGATGGGCAGAAAAGCAAAAGAAATTATCGATTTATCATCCTCGTTGGCGGACATATGGCGTGTGTTGTCGGAAGAGGAGCGAGATTTGATCAGGAAAAATGCCAGGTTCGTTCATTATAAGAAAAATGAAGCTATTTATATTGAAGAGGAGCAACCGCAGGACCTGATGTGTTTGCTGAAGGGAAAAGTGAAGATCTTTAAAAATGGGGTGGGGGGTAGAGTTCAAATTATCAGAATGATACGCCCCATCCAGTATTTCGGGTATCGGGCCTATTTTGCGCGTGAACCGTATGTTACGGCAGCATCGGCGTTTGAACCCTCTACCGTCTGCCTGATCTCGATGGAGCTTATCGAGGAGATGCTGAGGAAAAACGGTAACCTGGCCCTCCTTTTCATTCAAATGTTATCCTGCGATCTGGGAGTGGCCGATAACCGTGTGGTTAATCTTACACAGAAACATGTCCGGGGACGTCTTGCCGAATCGCTGATCTTCCTGAAAGAGAGCTATGGGCTGGAAGAGGATGGGGCAACAATAAACATCTATCTCGCACGCGAAGACCTGGCCAATCTCTCTAATATGACTACAGCAAATGCCATCAGGACGCTTGCCAACTTTGTAAACGAGCGGATCATATCGCTCGACGGAAGGAAGATTAAAATAATTGACGAGGATAAGTTATTGAAAATAAGCAAAATAGGATAGAAATAAGATGAATGTACCCGATATGCCATTCCTGAAAAAGATTGATGCCGTTGTTCTGGTTTTTATGCTGTCGACTCTGATGTTCGGCGTATCGGCCCAGGAGAAGGTGGAGAATAGGGGTATCCTCCAGCAGATGAGGGATCTCTTTTCAGGCTCTTCGCTATTGGAGAGGGATCTTGTGGGTGGTTGGGAATACAGGAGGACAGCCTGCATGTTCGAGACCGAAAACCTGTTGAAGAAGGCCGGAGGTGCGGTAGTGGCATCGCAAGTTGAAAAAACATTCGACGAATATTGCACCCGGATCGGAATCAAGGACGGCAAGTGCGAATTTACTTTCAAGGAAGACAGTACCTATACTGCAAAACTTGGTTTGTTGAAGTTCTCGGGAAAGTTCAGGGTGGATGAAAAAGGGAAGATCCTCTCCATGAGCTACCTGCAAGGTCTGGGCAGTGTGAAGGCATATCCGATCCGGTCGCGTTCGGGACTGAAACTGTTGTTTGATGCCGACGGGTTTCTACAGATGATGAAAACAGCCAGCATGTTTACAAAAAATAACTCGGTTGAAGTGTTGGCTGCCATGGCCGATCTGTATGATGGAATGTTGCTGGGATTTGACCTGGAACTGAAAAAGGGGCAATGACTTTTGCGGGTTCCGAAACTCCTTCTTACCTTTGTGCCGGCAAATCAAAACATCGTTGTTGATGATCAAGCAAATTACGAGAGCTGTTTTCAGATCTTATTATAATTCGGTCGAGAAGTTTATCGACCATCCCCACGCCACGCAGGAGAAAATTCTGAATTACCTGCTGGAGCACGGGAGAAATACACGTTACGGTTCGGAACATCAATTTGATGAGATCCGTTCTGTCTCCGATTTTCAAAGGAGAGTTCCCGTTACAACCTATGAAGATTTACGGCCCTACCTCAATAAGATCATCAGGGAAAAAGAGCGGAACGTGCTTTGGGACTCGCCCGTGAAGTGGTTTGCCATGTCGAGCGGGACTACCGAGGACAAGAGTAAATATATTCCCGTTACACGGGAGTCGTTACAACATTGCCACTACAGGTGCGGGTACCATATGTTGGGTCTCTACGCCAACAGCTATCCCGATACGGAATTTTTTCTGGGAAAGACATTGGTACTGGGTGGGAGCAAGCAGGTCAACAGCATCGGGAACAGCACATTTACCGGTGATATTTCGGCCATCCTGATGAAGAACCTCCCCGCTATTGTCAAGTTGGCCCGCACGCCGGAGAGGATCGCCCTGCTGCCCGACTGGGAGGAGAAGTTGAAGAGGCTGTCTGAATACGCAAAAGGAGCAGATATCCGTGCCCTCCTCGGGGTTCCCTCCTGGATGCTGGTTCTGTTGAAGAAGATTTCAGAGGAGACCGGAAAGGAGTTACCCGAACTGTGGAAAAATCTGGAAGTATTCTTTCACGGCGGAGTAAGTTTCACCCCGTTCCGCCAGCAATATGAGAGACTGATTCCTTCAGCCAGGATGCGCTACTGGGAAACTTACAACGCCTCGGAAGGTTTTTTCGGAGTCCAGTTCTCGGACAGGTCCAATGAGATGTTGCTCTTGCTGGATAACGAGGTGTATTATGAATTTTTGCCGGTAGGGGAGTGGGATAAGGTCTCCCCGCAGACCGTGACACTCTCGGAGGTAGAGGTTGGAAAGCAATATGCCCTGGTCATCTCAACGAGCGGTGGTTTGTGGCGTTACAAAATTGGCGATACCATCGAATTTACCTCTACCAACCCTTACCTGTTCAGGATTACGGGCAGAACGCGACAGTATATCAATGCTTTTGGCGAAGAACTGATTGTAGATAATGCCGACCGGGCAATGGCGGAGGCTTGCCGGATTACCCGGGCAAAAGTGACCGAATATACGGCTGCACCGATCTATTTCGACGACCAACATGGTGGCGCGCACGAATGGCTGATCGAATTCGAGGAGAGCCCAGCCGATATGGACCAGTTCAAAATGGTTCTGGATGAGCAGTTGAAAAAATTGAACTCCGATTATGAAGCCAAACGATCCTATAACCTGTCGCTCGGCATGCCGGTGATTAGGGTTCTGGAACAGGGTTGTTTTTATAAGTGGATGAAATACAGGGAGAAAGTGGGTGGACAAAACAAGGTGCCTAAATTGTCGAACGACAGGAAGTATGTTGATAGCATCCTGGAAGCGTTGGATTTAAAATCCTAAAATAGAATAAAATTGGCCTCGGGTGAACTAAAACTGAGAAAGTTTCCGTAAATTTGCGCACTAAAATGGATAGTACGAAATGAGAGCAAAACCTGTATGTTTTTTATTGCTTGTTGTATTGATGGCCTCTTGCGGTGAATATAACAAGATATTGAAAAGTACCGATAGAGAGATGAAATACACGTATGCAAAGAAGTATTTCGAAGAAGGTAAATACAGTCGCTCAATAACCCTGCTCGAGGAGCTGGTACCCTTTTTCAAGGGAACCGACAAGGCTGAGGAGTCGTTATATCTGTTGGGTCAAAGCTATTACAATTCAAAAGACTATCTCTCCGCGACAGAGATGTTCACTACATATTACAATACTTACCCCAAAGGTGAATATGCCGAGCCAGCCCTCTTCTACGCAGCCTATGGCCTCTATCTCGATTCGCCCGATGCCAAGCTGGACCAGTCCAAGACCTACAAGGCGATTGCTGAATTCCAACGTTACATTGAGGAGTATCCTCAAAGCGAACGATCGGAACAGGCCAAGGAGTATATGTTTGAACTGCAGGAGAAACTGGCATACAAGGAGCTTCTGTCGGCACAGCTCTACCTCAACTTGGGAAACTACATGGGTAACAACTACGAGGCGGCTGTCATTACTGCCCGTGAAGCGATGAAAAGTTATCCCTTTTCGAAATACAACGAGGAGTATCAGATGATTATTCTGCGAGCACGCTTTGAATATGCTGAGCGGAGTACATTGGAAACCCAGCCCGAAAGGTACCGCATGGTGCTTGATGAGTACTACAACTATAAGAATACATTCCCGGACGGGAAATATATGGCTGAAGCCGAAAGGTACTACAAGAGGGCGCAAAGCAAGATTGAAGCGTTACCTTCATAAAATGGCTGGTTGAGATTGATAAATATAATTTAGAATTACATAATATATAAGATGGATTACAGAAAAACAAATGCACCTCAAAACACCGAAACGCGCGATGTGATGAAACTTGCCGAGCCGGTTGGGAATGTCTACGAGATGGTTCGCATCATCAGCAAGAGAGCCAATCAGCTCTCTGTTGAAATGAAGCAGGATCTGGACGCCAAACTGCAGGAATTTGCTTCTTATACGGACAACTTGGAGGAGGTTTTTGAAAATCATGAGCAGATAGAGATCTCCCGTTTTTATGAAAAACTACCCAAGCCAAGCCTGATTGCCCTGCAAGAGTGGAAAGAGGGAGAGATATATTACCGAAATCCGGCAAAAGAAAAGGAACAGTTTTAACAATACAGTATGTTGCAGAGAATTCAGACCCTCTATTTGCTGCTTGCCTCTATCTGTATGCTGGTAGCTACGGTAACTCCTTTGGCATCTTTCCTCTATAATGGTGAAACCGTAGTTTTTGAAGCGATGGGGATCTATCGGAACGGTGGTCTTGAAAGTTCAACCTGGGCGCTGTTTGCCATAGGTGCGATTGGCTCCCTTTTGCCGTTCGTAACGCTCTTCCTCTACAAAACCCGTATCCTGCAAATCAGGTTTTCCGTCTTCAATATTTTTCTGATGATTGGGTTTTACCTCTATTTCGGTTTCCTGATTTACAGGATCAATCCCGAGGCCGGGTTACAGTTTCAGACGATCGGGATCGGATCAATCATGCCGGTCATTGCCATCATCCTGACCTATCTTGCCATTCGCAGGATCGGTGCAGATGAGATGATGGTCAGGTCGTTCCACCGGCTGCGAAAATAGCGCGCTCAATAAGATATTGATTCAGGTTTCGTTTGCTACGGAGATAGCTCCCCATGCAAGCGAAACCTGATTTTTTATCTCACTCTATTTTTCGTGGCTGGATCATCTTTTCCGGTTTCAGGATCTCCTCCAGTCTCTCTTTCTCGATCAGCTTGTTCTCCAGTACGATATCATAAACTCCCTTGCCGGTTCTCAACGCTTCGGCAGCTACCCGGGTGGAGTTTTCATACCCCAGATAGGGGTTCAGCGCAGTGACCAGTCCAATACTGTTCAGTACCATCTCCCTGCAACGATCCCTGTTTGCCGTAATCCCTGTCACGCATCTGCTGCGCAGCGTATTGATGCCGTTGATCAGCATCTCGATACTCTCCATCACCGAATAGGCGATGATCGGCTCCATCACGTTCAACTGGAGTTGTCCAGCTTCAGAAGCCATGGTGACGGTCAGGTCGTTACCAATCACCTTGTAGGCTATCTGGTTGACTACCTCTGGAATGACTGGATTTACCTTGCCGGGCATGATGGAGGAGCCGGGCTGCATGGGCGGCAGATTGATCTCGTTCAGCCCTGTTCTCGGTCCAGATGAGAGTAATCGCAGATCGTTACAGATCTTCGACAATTTTACGGCCAGCCGTTTGATGACCGATGAGTTCATGATGAAGACACCCGTATCGCCGGTGGCTTCAATCAGGTTGGCAGCCGGAACTACATCAATACCCGATATTTCTGCCAGGTAGCGGGTACAGACGGCTGTATATTCGGGATCGGCATTGATGCCGGTACCTATTGCGGTTGCACCCATATTGATCTCCAGCAGCAGTTTACGGTTTTCGCCCAGGCGAGAGACCTCCTCTTCCAGTGTGGTGGCAAACGCTTCAAACTCCTGTCCCAGTGTCATCGGTACTGCGTCCTGCAATTGGGTGCGTCCCATCTTGATGACCCCGGCAAACTCCTCCCCTTTTTTCCGGAAAGCAACGACCAGCTCCTTCAATGCATTGATCAGTTCGCCGATACTCCGGTAGAGGGCAATCTTAAGTGCCGTAGGATAGGCATCGTTGGTCGATTGGGAGAGGTTGACATGGTTATTGGGATGGCAATGGGTGTAATCTCCTTTCATGAATCCCATGATCTCCAATGCCCGGTTGGCAATCACTTCGTTGGCATTCATATTGGTTGAGGTGCCTGCACCGCCCTGTACCATATCCACCACAAACTGATCGTGGAGATGGCCAGCTTTGATTTCGTTGCAGGCCGTGACAATGGCATCGGCGATGACAGGGTCCAGCAGTCCCAACTCCTTGTTGGCCATTGCGGCTGCTGCTTTCACATCGGCCAGTCCCCTGATGAATTGAGGGTAATGATAGAGTTTTGAACGGCTGATTCCGAAGTTTTCAACTGCCCGTAGGGTCTGGATGCCGTAATAGTGTGTTGAGGGAACCTCCATTTCACCGATCAGATCATGTTCGGTGCGTGTCTCCCCGCTCTGAGAAAAGGTTTTCCTGTTCATAACTATAAGATTAGGATAGATAGATGTTAGATGGTACAAAGTTAGCCATTATTACAGGTTAAAGCCAATTTATCGGGCCTAAAAACAGTTTCGCTCATCTATCCATTTCAACCAGTTCCTCCGGTGATACCCAAGACTATGAAAAAGTAGCACCAAATTGGCTCAAAATAATAGGCAGAATAAAATAGTTTTAGGAAAAACAGTATCTTTGCAGAATCACAATCAAATAAAAATAAGATAAACGTTTGCTCTAAATTGATTGCTTCTGCAGATTGAACCAATAATAATCATAAAACATGAAGAAAACGATCTTTTTGCTGATTGCCCTGTTGTGTATATCAGCCACAGTAAAGAATGGGCCGAAGGAGTCCGGGACAACTTATGCAAAAACAGTACTGCAACCCTACGTGGATAGTGGTCAGCTGGCAGGTGCCATTAGTGTATTCTATAAGGACGGTGTACAGGAGACCTGCTGCATAGGCTATGCCGACGTCTCCAAAAAACGTCCGATAAAGATGGACAATCTATTCATGCAATGTTCACAGACAAAAGGATTCTGCGGTGTCACAATCGCCAAGCTGGTGGAAGAGGGGCGGATTTCACTCGACGATCCGGTTTCAAAGTATCTTCCGGAGTTTTCAGAACTATGGGTGCTGGATGGAGAAAACGACACTGTCAAGACCCTTCGCAAGGCAAAGAACGTCCTTACCGTTCGTATGGTGCTCAACCATACTGGAGGTTTTCCATTCGAAATTAGTGCCAAGCGCCCCGATGTCAGGGGTGGGGGATGGTCAGGAGGGGCTCCTCTTCGCCAGACGGCCTCCATTGCCGCCGCATCGCCCATCATGTTCGAGCCCGGTACCCGCGAGCTCTATTCCAATACGGGAATTGACATTGGTGCAGCTATCGTCGAAGTTGTTACAGGGATGAAGTGGGAACAGTATCTCAAGAAAGAGGTACTTGATCCTCTGGGAATGAAGTCCACTTCGTTCTGGCCAACCGACAAACAGCTCCAGAACAAGATAGAACTCTATCTGACCAAAGAGAATGGTCCAGCAGAGTGGCGTGAAGAGATGGAATGGCAACAACGGCCCTATAATGACTCCCATGTATTTCCATCTGCCGGTGCCGGTCTCTGGACCACTGCCAGCGACCAGTTGAAATTCTATAAGATGCTGATGAATCTTGGTTTGGGAGAGAATGGCGTGCGCATCTTGAAAGAGGAAACGGTGAAGAATCTTCTCGCTCTTTCCACCCGTCCCAAGGGTATGGGGGGGTACTCCCTCGGCTTGTCAGCTCCTGAAGAGGAGAGTGAAGATGCTTGGTTTGGTCACGGTGGCGCCTGGGGTACCAACTGCTCCGTCAATTGGCACAAGAAACAGCTTAAGCTTTGGGTGGTTCAATCCGCCGGAGGGGGACAGCCCTGGCTTGCCGAAGTCGACAAAGCGGCCGAGAAGTTCTTCGCGCAGCCATTAGGCAAATCTGGCGTTGACGCATATACTGGAAGGATGAAGTAATTCCTGCAGGCAATTCCGAAAAAAAAGCAAGCTCTCACGAAAAATGAGAGCTTGCTTTCTTGTTTGCTATGCATGTTCATTATCTATAGGGTTAAAGTCCCGAGCGGGCTTATTTTGGCGAGAACCGTTAGTTGATGGCAAGGGTGTTACCGCGAGGTATAACCTGAAAGAAGCCTAAAACAAAAGTTGGTACTAACGAACAGAAACTGCATACTAAGGCTTACCCGGGGGGTAATGTGGCAATAAACACAGACGCCCTAAAGCCGTCCGTAACCCGGGGTAGTAAATGCAGTAGTATTAACAGGAAGATAATGCACTTAACGTAGGAGGTCTCTAACCCGAAAGGGGCAGAGAAGTCAGCAGAGGCCATAGTACCGCTATAAATATTGAGTAACGTCAATACAGGGAAGGGCTGAATTTTCAATTAAGGAGCAGTTATTTTGTAAATTGTAACGACCATTATGAACCCAGGTAAACACGGGAACTTACAGATGAGTCTTTTTGACGAATGGGAGCGTGGCCAAAAGGTGAAGGGGACTGACGTATTCAGTTCAGGAAGCGGTTTGGTACGGGACGAGTGGTTGTCAGGTTGCAAAGAGGAACGAGCCTTAACCCAAGATTTAATGAGTGATATAACGGACTTAAAGAATCTTGATGCCGCATTGCGGCAAGTAATCAGTAACAGGGGAAGTGCGGGCATTGACGGGATGACCGTTGACGAACTTAGAGATTGGCTTAACAGCCACCAACGAGAACTTCAACGCCAGTTAATGACAGGCACATACCAAGTTACGGCAGTTAAAGAGGTATTAATCCCGAAGCCTGATGGCGGGAAACGCCAACTGGGTATTCCCACGGTCAAAGATCGCTTGGTACAACAAGCGATAAGCCAAGTACTGTCGAAACGTTATGACCCTATATTCTCCGAATACAGCTACGGTTTTCGTCCACGGCGTAACGCTCATCAAGCATTACGTAAAGCGGGCGAATACGTGGCCGAAGGAAAGGATTGGGTTATCGACATAGACTTGGCAAAATTCTTTGACGAGGTGAATCACGACCGATTGCTTTGGCAGTTAAGTACTCGCGTTGGTGACAAGCGCGTACTTAAGTTGATAGGTAAATTTCTTCGAGCAGGAATGCTAATCGGGGGGATGGCCAATCAACGGGTGAAAGGGACACCGCAAGGCAGCCCACTATCACCCCTGTTGTCGAATATCGTCTTAGACGAACTGGACAAGGAGTTAGAGCGGAGAGGACACTGCTTTGTACGCTACGCCGATGATATTATCATAATGGTCGGAAGCGAACCAGCCGCGGAGCGATCGATGCAAAGCCTCTCCAAGTTTATCGAAAATCGGATGCGATTAAGAATAAACAAGGAAAAGAGCCATATCGTCCGTCCTCATCAACTCAATTATCTCGGTCATACTATCTTAAAAGGCGGGAGTTTAGGATTAAGCCGAAAGAGCGAACAACGCTTCAAGGCGAAACTAAAATCGCTTACCAAACGCAACAGGGGCATTAGCTTCGATCAGTTAATAAGCGAGCTAAATCCCGTTCTACGAGGCTGGCTAAACTACTTCAAGCACGCAAAGATGAAAAGTCGTCTTCGCAACCTTGAAGCTTGGCTTCGTCGTAGATTAAGATGCTATCGTTTAAAACAATGCAAACGGGCGTTGGGCATAGCCAGGTTCTTGACCAAGTTGGGCGTTCCTTGGAACCGGAGCTGGACAACGGCGGGAAGTTCTAAGGGATGGTTTAGACTGTCAATGACCCACGCTGCACACGAGGGAATGAACCTTGAATGGTTCAAGAAAACGGGACTTTACAGTTTAACGGCCAATTACGGTTAAACATTGAAGAAACCGCCTAATACGAGAGACGTACGTTGGGTGGTGTGAGAGGATAGCAGAGTTAGGAGTAATTACCTATCTTTGCATCCTACTCGATTATGGTGTGTCGAAATGCTAAAATGTCCACTCTTTGGAGGTTTTAGGCTCTTCTGTTTTTGCAGGAACCGAGGTTTGGGTTTTGATGGGTTGGTTTGTGGTGTTCTGAATGCCGCTTCCTTTATAGTATTGCAGGATATTGGGCATGATTTGCTCTAACCTGGCGATCCGTTTTTCATCCGTTGGGTGGGTGCTGAGAAATTCGGGAACAGTGCCCTGGGAGCTTTGTGCCATTCTTGTCCAGAACGGGATGGCTGCCCGGGGATCATATCCCGCCATAGCCATGACGATAAGACCGATCTCATCGGCCTCGTACTCCTGTTTGCGTGCGTATGGCAGCATTACGCCATATTGTGCGCCGAGCCCGAACACCTGCTGTCCGATCTGACCGCCCACCGAACTACCCAGCAAGCTACCGGCAATGGCACCTCCATATTCCAGTGCCATCTGTTGACTAACCCTTTCCTGGGCATGGCGAGCAATGACGTGGGCAATCTCATGTCCGACCACTACGGCCAATGCCTCCTCTGTCTGTGTCACCGGCAGAAGCCCGCTGTAGATGACAATCTTGCCGCCAGGCATGGCAAATGCATTAACGCTGTTATCCTTCACCAGATTGAATTCCCACTGGTAATACTGCAATTCAGATTCGTAACCATTGTTTCTGTAGAAGGTTTCCACGGCATTGGCCACCCGTGATCCCACTCTTTGAACCATCTGGGCATTGGTTGTGTTCCTCTCGACAGGAGCCGAGCGCATAAAGTCTTGGTACTGCTGCAGACTCAGCGCTACCACCTGTTCGTTGGAAACCAGGCTTAACTGGCTTCTACCCGTAAACGGGACGCTTCCGCATGCCTGCAGAAAAATGAGAGTGACGATCATCACAAAGGAGAATTTCATTGGTCGATCTGTTCTTTTAAGTTCCATAGTTGTTGTTTTGAAGAAATTTTGCTTTTAATTGCTTTTTTGTGCCGTTAAATTTAACAGAATGGTTTCTATTAATAAACATTTTTTTGCTGAAGTAGTTTAACCCGAGATCCGATATTTTTATATGCTGCGGCAAGCCTCCCTTTTTTCGTTTGTAGATCACGCAAAAAAAAGGTAACTTTGGGTGTTTTTTCAACCTAAAACAGTATATGTCGTCAAAAGATCACAACGAAGAAGAATTTGAAGAAAAAGATATGCAATTGAATCCGGTAGAGGAGGAGGATATCGTTCTCACCGGTTCATCGCAACACTCCAACCCGAAGATTATTACACGGTTATCTGAAGACTCGCCCATGAACCTGAGTAAAATGTATCAGGACTGGTTTCTGGATTACGCTTCATATGTGATTCTGGAGCGTGCGGTTCCGAATGTGGTTGACGGTCTGAAGCCGGTGCAGCGACGCATCCTGCATGCCATGAAGCGGATGGATGACGGGAGATACAACAAGGTTGCCAATATTATCGGCTTTACGATGCAATTCCACCCTCACGGGGATGCTTCCATCGGCGATGCTCTCGTTCAGCTCGGGCAGAAGGATCTGCTGATCGATTGCCAGGGTAACTGGGGAAATGTACACACCGGTGACGGGGCGGCCGCACCCAGGTATATTGAGGCGAGGCTGACCAAATTTGCGCTCGAGGTGCTCTTTAATCCCAAAACCACCGAGTGGAAACCATCCTACGACGGTAGAAACAAGGAGCCCATAGCACTCCCGGCCAAGTTCCCGCTACTGTTGGCACAAGGTACTGAGGGTATTGCCGTGGGGTTGACCTCGAAAATATTGCCGCACAACTTCAATGAACTGTGTGATGCCGCCGTTGCATACTTGCAAGGGAAAAGTTTCAGGCTCTATCCCGATTTTCAAACCGGTGGCTATATCGACGTTGAAAAGTACAACGATGGAGAGCGGGGCGGATCGGTGAAGGTCAGGGCTGCAATAAAAAAGCTGGATAACAAGACGTTGGTCATTACCAGTCTGCCCTATGGAAGAACAACGGCTTCCGTCGTGGATTCGATCATCAAGGCGAATGACCGGGGGAAGATCAAGATCAAGAAAGTGGATGATATCACGGCTGAAAATGTGGAGATCCATGTACAGCTGGCACCCGGTGTTTCATCCGACAGGACCATCGACGCCCTATACGCCTTTACCGATTGTGAGATCAGCATCTCTCCCAATTGCTGCATCATTGACGGTGACAAGCCCCATTTTCTTACGGTCAGCGATGTGCTCCGGATCTCAACCGACCGTACAAGGGAGCTGCTCCGGCAGGAGCTGGAGATCGACAAGCAGGAGAAACAGGAGGCACTCCTTTTTGCTTCACTGGAGAAGATATTTATTGAAGAACGCATCTACAAGGACAAGGAGTTTGAAAATGCTCCGGACATGGAGAAGGCCATCTCCCATATCGATAAAAGATTGGAGCGGTATAAACCATCATTCGTCCGTGAAATAACTCCGGAAGATATCCTGAAGTTGATGGAGATAAAGATGGCACGTATCCTGAAATTCAATTCCGACAAGGCTGAGGAGAATATTGCCCGTTTCCGGAGTGAAATTGAAGAGATCGACCACAACCTGAACAACCTGACCGACTATACCATCGCCTGGTACCTGATGCTGAAGGAGAAGTATGGCAAGAACTATCCGAGACGTACCGAGATCCGGAGTTTTGAAAATATCGAGGCTGTTAAGGTTGCCGAGGCAAACGAGAAGTTGTATATCAACCGCGAAGAGGGATTTATAGGGACCGGACTTAAGAAGGATGAGTTCGTCTGCAACTGTTCCGATATCGACGATATTATCGTCTTCTTCAAGGATGGAAAGTACAAGGTGGTGAAGGTGAGCGACAAGATGTTCGTAGGGAAAGGGATTCTCTATGCCAACGTCTTCAAGAAGAACGATAACAGAACCATCTACAACGTGGTTTACCGTGATGGGAAAAACGGCCCCAACTATATTAAACGTTTCCCGGTAACCGGAGTTACCCGGGACAAGGATTATGACCTGACGAAGGGTAACCCGGGTTCACGTATCCTCTACTTCAGTGCCAATCCCAACGGCGAAGCCGAGACGGTGCGTGTGATTCTCAAACCCAAGCCCCGTCAGCGGATCTTGCAGTTTGAGAAAGATTTCAGCGAGATAGCCATCAAGGGTAGGGGAGCGATGGGAAATATCCTTACAAAAGCCGATGTGCACCGCATCATGCTCAAGCAGAAGGGACTTTCAACATTGGGTGGGCGTAAGGTCTGGTTCGACCCCGACGTGCTGCGGCTCAATTATGATGAAGAGGGTATATACCTGGGAGAGTTTCTGGGCTCCGACCGGATACTGGTGGTTAACCGAAACGGCGACTTCTATACCTGTAATTTTGATCTGAGCAACCATTTTGAACCCGGTTATCTCCGCATCGAGAAGTACGATGAACAGAAGATATGGTCTGCCGCTCTTTTTGATGCCGACCAGGGGTATGCCTATTTGAAACGCTTCACGCTGGATGCTACCGACAAGGTAGCCAATTTCCTGGGCGAAAATCCGGCTTCAAGACTCTTCTTGCTGACCGATACGGTCTTCCCGCGTGTGGAAGCGATCTTTGGTGGCGGTGATGCTTTCCGTGAACCGCTGGAGATCGATGTGGAGTCGTTTATCGGTGTCAAAAGCTATAAGGCCAAGGGTAAGCGGATCTCCAATTACGAGGTGAGCGAGGTGAAGGAGTTGGAACCGACACGTTTTCCGGAGCCGGAGACCCCTGAGAGCGATAAGCCGTCGAAGGTGGAGATTGAGGCGGAAGAGCCGCTCACCATCAACGAGGCCGACCTGCTCGACGAGATTACCGGGCAGATGAGCCTTTTTGACGGAGTATGATACCAGATTAAAGGAGTGGCCCCGGTTACCCGAATGGGTTGCCGGAGCCACACTACCTGTAAAAAAAAGATGCCTATTTACAAATCATCACCCCATAGCGTTATTTCGCCCAAATTCACACAATTTGAACCTTGCCAGTTGGGGCTTTTTATAACTAAACGAATGTACCTGACATCACCGACTGATTCGTTAACCGGAAATTCCCATCCCTCATTCCATGCTTTAGTCTGATCAGAAGTTGAAGAGGGTTTCACAATTTCATGATCACCCATCAACTTCCAGTCCGCTTTCCACTCATCCGTCGTCCAGTAACTTGCATCATCGGCAGACCTTTTCAACTCATCTGTGCCCCAGATCTCAAAAAATCTGGGACTGTGACCATTGAAAGGACCAACATCTGTCCTCGGCCAGATCCTGAAACGGCTGACTTCAGCCAACACATTCATATCGAAGGTGAAATGATGCGGAAAGTTGAAATTCGGATCATTATCAACCGTATGCAATATGCCTGGATTTGCTGTAGTTCCATCCCATATCTTCGAGAGGTCCCTTCCGTTGGTATTGGTGGTATTATCCCCTGCCAGTACTGTGGTGGTGAATTTGGCTTTATTGATCTCTCTCTCAAATTTTGGCATGGTATATTCACTAAAGGGAGCTTGCATCTCATCCAATGAATTTTCGGGAAAATATGTGGTAGATACACGAATTACATCTCCTGAATCCAGACCTGTCAATACTGTTTCATTGTCACTGTTTTCTACTCTCACACTCTGTTCTACTCCATTGCTCTCATATGTTATGGTAACATATTTAATGGCAATGCTGGAGATAGGTTCCCAATGAACCAGCATGGTCCCGTCATCCCTGTGATCAATACTGGAGATTTTTCTGTTTCTTAATGACTCTCTGTAAAATTCGCCATATACGAGTACAATAACCTCTTTTGGAAGGGAAAAATGTCCGTCATTATCACGGGTGATGAATTCGAAAATATAATTTCCTTCCCTTAGATCGTCTAATTGATAGGTCATCGGCAAGCGTCCGCTTTGAGTGCGGTTAACATTGATCACGATGGAATCGGTTCGTTGATTCCAGTATATTAACGTGAGTTCGGGATAAGAAAATCATAAAAAAAGTTGTGATATAGGGAGATTATTTGTATATTTATAGCTGATAATCAAACAAATAACAAACATCAACCCTATGATCACAACAGACAAAGTTATTGAAATATTTTGTATTGCCGACGATTTTTGTGCAGAATATGAGAATGAAATCCGGAATCACCAACTTCAAGCAGGTGACATAACGAAAAGGAGAAACAGGAAAACGCAAATGTCTCAGAGCGAGATTATTGCCGTGATGGTCTGCTTCCACTGTGGAACCTTTCATAATTTCAAGAATTATTACCTGTTTTATATTTGCAAGCACATGAAGAGCTATTTTCCAAATGCCGTTTCCTACAACCGTTTTGTCGAGTTGCAACCCAGGGTGATTGTACCTTTCATGCTGTTGCTCAAACTCTTTGGATTTGGTGAATGCACAGGCATTACATATGTGGATAGCACTCCAATCAAAGTATGTCATAACAAGCGTATCCACTCGAATAAAGTATTCAGGGATCTGGCACAAAGAGGGAAAAGTACGATGGGCTGGTTTTTTGGATTCAAGCTTCATCTGGTCTGTAATGAAAAGGGTGAATTGCTGAATTTCTCTCTCACAAAAGGCAATGTCGACGATAGAAACCCTGACGTAATCAATGTTCTTACCAAAGATCTTTTCGGTAAACTATATGCAGACAAGGGTTACATCAGCACAAAGCTCTTCGAGATGCTGTTTGACCAGGGAGTTCATTTAGTGACCGGTATACGCTCAAATATGAAAAATTCCCTGATGTCATTCCGCGACAAGATTCTCTTACGCAAAAGATCTGTAATTGAGTCCATCAATGATGAACTGAAGAATATCTGCCAGATAGAACATTCAAGGCATCGTTCCACACATAATTTCATCATGAACATAATTGCTGCATTGGTGGCATATTGTTTCTTTCCCAAAAAGCCTTCAATCAAACTTGAAGTGGAAAAGTCAAGTCAATTAACCATTTGGGGATAATATGTTATCCCGAACTCACGTTAATAAATATGTTGTAGAAAACGTCCTGAATGGCATCTTTACACAGTTCGTCACGGAAACCCAGGTGGATTCCATAGGCATACAATACCTCTACATAGGTATCGTATACAATGGAGAAAGAGAGATCGTCCTTTTCATCGATAAATTTCTTCCAAATCAAATCTGTATTCATCATTAACGGTAGGGTATCTAATGTTCCAACCTCCCCAAAAGATAGTTTCCTCGCCACATATCGGTTGGTATAACCTGATTATCTGTGTCGTGCTTTGTGAAATTATCTGCAAAGATGCAAAAAATCTTTGTTAAGCCAAATGGAAGGTTGCTGATTTTGCATTCCCGTCCAACTGACCGGCGTTGTTTTCGAAAGTACGTTGGGTGGCTACATTCTTGCCAGGAGGTAATAGTCGAGGATAACCATGGCTGCCATTGCTTCAACAATGGGAACGGCACGTGGCAGGACGCATGCATCGTGTCGTCCGCGCGCCTTGATGGTGGTCTCGTTTCCGTGGATATCCACGGTCTGCTGCTCCTTCAGGATGGTGGAGACAGGCTTGAAGGCGACCCGGAAGTAGATGTCCTGCCCGTTGGAGATACCTGCCTGGATGCCCCCTGAATAGTTACTCCGAGTAGAGACCTTACCATTGTCATTGAAGAACGGATCGTTCAGTTCAGATCCCCGGCGGCTCACGTCGAAGCCGTGTCCATATTCGAACCCTTTCACGGCATTGATGCTGAGCATGGCTGCACCCAAGGCAGCATGCAGTTTCCCGAAAACCGGTTCGCCGAGCCCGGCCGGTACTCCCTGAATGACACAGGTAACCACCCCCCCGATCGTGTCCCCGTTGAACTGGACCTCCTTGATTAGACTGATCATCTCGTTTGCCTTCTGGGCATCGGGACAGCGGACGGGCGTATCTTCGATCGTATTCAGGTCATATTTCGTGTAGTTGTTTTCCAGTTTAATTTCACCCACTTGCGATGTATAGGCGGTCACCGATACTCCAATCTGTTTCAGGTATAATTTGGCGAGAGCCCCTGCTACTACCCGGGCAATGGTTTCGCGTGCCGAAGATCGGCCGCCGCCCCGGTGATCACGGATGCCATATTTCTGGAAATAGGTAAAATCGGCGTGTGATGGTCGGAAAACATCTTTCAGGTTATTGTAGTCGGCCGAATGGTGGTTCTCGTTCTTTACCATGAATCCGATAGGTGTGCCGGTTGTCTTGCCCTCGAAGATGCCGGAAAGGAAAACCACCTTGTCCGGTTCAACCCTGGGCGTGGTGATGCGCGACTGACCCGGGCGACGCCGGTCGAGTTCGCTTTGGATGAATTCCATATCCAGTTCGATGCCCGGAGGGAAACCGTCGATAACACCCCCCACGGCCTCGCCATGTGATTCTCCGAATGATGTGAGTCTGAAGATATTTCCGAAACTGTTCATCTTTGAGTTCTTTTATGCAAAAATACGATCAATTAACGTGAAAAAAAAATCGCAGGCATGATCCATACCTGTGATTTTTTATATATCAGCCGGAAAAGGGTTAGCAGCTGCAACCGCCTCCACAGCCTCCGTCTCCGCTTCCACAACCACATGAATCGCCTTCATCGCCGCATCCGCAACTGTCGTTTCCGCATCCACATCCTCCGCCGGAGAACAAGGCTGCGATCTCTTCGGGGGAAGCATCCCTGACTCCCTGTATAACCCCTTCAAAATGCATGGTCTCTCCCGCCAGCGGATGGTTGAAATCCATGGTAACCGTATCTTCGGTGATGGAGACAACCGATCCCGTCAGCCGGTTGCCGTCGGAGTCCATCATGGGCAAAGTGTTGCCTTCAAAAAGCATCTGGTGATCTATCTTGCCATCCACCTCGAAGATGCTTTTCGGAAGATCGATGATCCTTGTTTCGTCATAATCACCGTACGCTTCATCTGGAGTCAGGGAAAACTTGAAACTGTCACCTTCCGAAAGTCCGTAAATATTGTCCTCGAATGCCTTCAGCATTGAATTTGTCCCGAAGATAAATTCGAGTGGCCTTTCGGGGGTGGCCTGTTCCATGAGTTCACGCTCGTCGCCTTCGCCTACGTTGAGATCGTATGTCAGGGTTACGTACTTGCTGTCAGTAATTTTCATCTAGTCTGTTTTTTAAATTAAGTATGTAGTCTTTTAACAACCTGCGGTAAAAATAGTTTTAGCCGTTTATCGCTTTTCTCAATTTATCGAGGGCTTTTTCAAGGGTCGAAAGGGTAGTGCCTACGTTCAACCGCATAAAGCCCTCTCCCTCCTTCCCGAAGATTGTGCCGTTGTTGAGGGCCAGCCCCGCCTTGTGAACAAAGAGGTATACCAGCTCCTTCTGTGTGAGATGTAATTCCCTGCAATCGAGCCAGAGCAGGAAGGTGGCCTCCGGCCTGATCACCTTGATTTGCGGAATATGCTCCTTCAGGAAACTCTCCACAAAGGTGATATTCTTCTGAATGTAGGCTATGGCTTCATCGAGCCATTCTCTGCCCTCACGATAGGCCGCCTCGGTGGCAACCAAGGCATGGATGGTGGGCTGATCGAGTTCGCGGGGAGACAGATAGCCCAGATACTGCTTCCTGATTTCCGGATTGTGTGTTACGGCGAAAGAGCTGACAATCCCGGCAATGTTGAAGGTTTTGCTTGGCGCCATCAAGGTGATGCTGTTCTTTCTGGCCTTCTCCGAGACGGTAGCAAACGGACGGTGTCTGTATCCCGGTAGGGTGAGATCGGAGTGGATCTCGTCGGAAATAACCAGGATATTGTTGTCGTAACAGATCTCGGCCAGTTGTTTCAGCTCATCTTCATGCCACACTCTTCCTGCAGGATTGTGGGGGCTGCAGAGGAGCAGTATCTTGCACTCATTTTCTGCAACGATTCTTCTCAATCCATCAAAATCGATGGAGTATCTTCCGTTATCGAACAGGAGCGGATTGTTGATTACCTCACGGCCAAGCGACTCGGGAACTATCCGGAACGGATGGTAGACAGGTGGCTGGATGATGATTTTATCGTTCTTCCGTGTAAATGCGTCGATGGCAAAAGCAATCCCTTTCACCACCCCCGGAACGAAAGTTATCTCTTCACGGCGTACCTCATAACTGTGCCGCTGCCTGAGCCAGTCGATGATAGAGTTGTAGTAACCGTTGTCGGGAACCGTATATCCGAAGATGCCATGCCGGGTTCTCTCGATCAGCGCTTCGGCGATGGCTGGAGGCGAGAGGAAATCCATGTCGGCTACCCAGAGGGGAATGAGATCATCGCGTCCGAAAACCGCTTTCAGTCTGTCAATTTTCACACAGTGGGAAGCTGAACGGTCGATGATTTCGTCGAAATTATATTTCATTTTCAATTTGCGTTGAACTTGGAGTAATAACCTAATAAAAACTGCTTTTGATATCTCTGTTGTCTCTTGCCCTTTTTCCGCCAAAATTGAGTGACTCTACGGCCATGCCTACCACAAACTGGTGTGAAACGATGGTTGTGACAATCTCACTGACATCGGTCCTGTAGTAATCACCCAGGTATCCGGCGCGGAGGGTAATGTTGTTGAAGGGAATATCGAGGGTGAAATAGTTGCGTAGCGCCTGCTGGTTCTGGAACCACGCAAACCGTACCGTCCCCTTGTCGTTGCCCAGGGAGAAGATCTCGTAATAGGATTGCCCGTAGGCAGGTGAAAAGAAGACGCCCGTGAACGGGGTGGTCAGCTGCCAGCGGAGAGTGACCTTCCGCAAGGAGTAGATTGCCATTGCGGAGAGATCGAGGTTCACGGAAGTTTTGAGTGAACCCGGATTATTGGAGTTGCGTACGTTATAGATGCCGCCCAGTGAGGCATCTCCTCCAAATCCGCCGAAAAAGCTGAACCGGCCGTTTCGGAAGAAGGGATAAAATGCATTGATGTTGTATGAAACGTCGCCGGCATATTCCGATGCGGATGCCGAGGGATTGCGGGTAAATGCCAGATCAATCTGGAACTGCTGCTGCAGCAGCAACTTGTTGTTGAAGTGTCGGGTGGGACCGATGCGGTCGTGCAACAGGGAAGTGGTTAACCCTGCATATTCCAGCGGTGATAGATAGGTGTCGGTCAGAAAAGCCTTGCCTACCCCCAGAAGCGTGGCTTGATTGACCGATTTGAATTCACCTTCCTGTGCGAAAAGTGAGATCGAACAAACCGTTACGAATAGAGTGACCGTAATTCTGATCGCCTCGGGGAACCTTTTCATGTTTGCTTGTAATTCGACATTCGAATTACAAATGTAACAAAATTTTATATAAAAGCCTAACCCCCCTTTAAAAGTCGATCTTCCTCTTCGGTTAATTTATCCGTAACGGTTTGTAGAATGGCTCTGTCATTATTTGGAGACTAATGTATAGCTGCCGGATCCCAGTACTATCTCGATCCCCGATTCGGTCTCCGTTACGTTTCTTACGCCGGGTTGATCGGGTGTCGCGATCTGCAGCTCTTTTGGCAATTTAACCACGGCCGAGGAGTTGCCCGGGATGGTGATATTCCAGCTGAACTTGCCGTTCTCTCTGCTCCATTCGCTTCGTATTTCACCGTATGCCGACTTGTACGAAGCTTTTACATGACTCAAGCCTTCGGGGAACTTGGGCTCCATCCACAATTTCTTGTAGGCTACGCTGCCAGGATAGTTTTTGATTCCGGCCAGATCTTCGTAATACCAGATGATCAGGTCGCCCAGCAACATGACATGGTTGGCCGAGTTCATCGCAGGGTCTGCAGTATCACCGTTCCAGAGTTCCCAGATGGTGGTGGCTCCTTTCTTGATCATGTAACCCCAGCTCGGGTAAGTTTCGTTTGTGGCGATCTTGTAAGCCAAATCAACGTTTCCGTGCTGTGTCAGCCCACGCATCAACTGCTGGATACCCAGCACTCCCGTGCTTACATGTCCGTCGAAGTCAACTTCGGTTTTCTGTACGATATTGTCGAATACCTGTTGCTCCTTCCCTTCGGGAACCAGACCCAGCTGGAGCGACAAGATATTGGCCGTTACCGTGTTGTTGTCATATTTTGCCGAGTCCGCATTGAAGAACCGTGCATTGTATGCCTCCCTTATCTTGCCTGCAAGTTCCTGGAATCCGGGGATATCCTGCTCGTTTCCTGTTAATTGTGCAAATTCCACCATCAGATTGAGCAAACTGTAGTACATGGTGGTGCTCAGCACCGCACCGGCAGTCTTGCGTGCAGGATCCTGCGAGTGAATCAGCTCCTGCCTTTCGGGCGGCATACACCAGTCGCCATAAGCATCCTTGGTAAGAATGAAATCCTGCATGGATACCTCCTGAACGCGCTCCAGATAGCGCTTCATCGAAGCGTAATGTTTCCGGATCGGTTCACTATCGCCATACTGGTGGTAGAGCATCTTTGCGGCGTAGAAATAGGCTGCCGGCCAGGTTACGTCGTCATGATAGATGGTCCAGTAGCGGGGTGAAACCACCGAGATGCTTCCCTCTGGGCTTTGAGAATCCTCAATATCCTGTGTCCATTTGCTGTAGAGGTGAGCATTGTCGAAAATGAATGCTTCACCGAAACATCCGGTTGCCCTGTCACCTAGCCAGCCTTGCCGTTCATCGCGTTGCGGACAGTCGGTGGGCATTCCACGATAGTTGCCCCTGATTCCCCAGTAGGCATTCTTGAAGGTCTGGTTGATAACCTGATTTGAGGTTTCGAACCATCCGGTAGTCTCCATCCTGTCGTAGACCACCTTCCCGGTGAAGTTGCTCAATGCGGGCTCTTCATCCAATCCCGAGATCTCAACAAAACGGAAGCCGTGGTATACAAAAGAGGGTTCCCAGCTGAACGCTCCGTCACGGGCAGGAGTATAGATATCGGTCACCTTCGCAGAGCGGATATTTGCCAGATAGATGGTGCTGTCGGGATTCAGTATCTCGGCAAAACGGAACGTTATTGGCTGATCCTTTTTCCCGTTCAGGTTGTTGACCTTCAGCCATCCCACCATGTTCTGTCCCATGTCGAGAATAAACTTGCCGTCAGAAAGAGGGGTGATGCTTACCGGCTTGATCTCTTCCATTACCCTGAGATTGGGGTTGGTTTGGGCTGTGAGCTTGCCTCCGGGCGCATCCATGATATCTGCCTGGAGCCAGGAGGAGTCATCGTAGCCTGCAGATTCCCATCCGGCAAGTTCGAGGCGGGCGTCGTACTCCTCTCCATCAAACTCGTTGTTGGCAACGATAGGACCTTTTGAGGTCACTTTCCAGGTTTCATCACTGACGATCACCTCTTTGGAACCGTCGGCATATTCAATCTCGAGTTGAGCCAGCAGGCGGGGCAATCCAAACACCTGGGTGGGAGATTCACGCATCCCGAAAAATCTGCCGTTACCCAGCTTGACGGCCAGCAGATTCGCACCCTTCTTCACAAGGGGAGTTACGTCGAAAGTGTTGTAGTAGACACGGTTGGGATACCAGGAGACGGTAGGAGCCAGTACATCTTCCGAAACCCGTTTTCCGTTAAGGTAGGCTTCATAGGATCCAAGTCCCGAAACATAGATGACGGCACTTTGAATGTTACCCTTGTTCGCCTCGAACGGTTTCCTCAGGTAGCGTGCGGCCAATCTTGTGTTTTTCGCAGCTGTCTCGCCGGGATTGGAGAGTGAATCCTCACCGATCCATTTGGCCTGCCAGTCCGAATCGTCCAGCAGTGCCATCGACCAATGAGCGATTTTGCTCCAGTCGCTACTGCCCTGGTTGCTGTTTACTTTTACGCGCCAGTAATATTTGCCTCTCGACACGAGGGATTCTCCCCGGTAGGGGATAAGTACAGATAGGTCGCTATCGACAACTCCCGAATCCCACAACAGATTGATACCCTTTTTCAGCTCCTCTTCCGTCAGGGCAACCTGAATCTGGTAAGATTGCTGAACCAGATCGGGTGTTGTTGAGCTTATTTGCCAGGAAAACCGTGGTGCAAGGGTGTTCAGTCCTACCGGATTTTCCTGCATCTCTACTTTGAGGGAGGTTACCTTTAACTTCCCTCCGCTACATCCGACCAAGAGAACGGATAGTAGGATTGCAGTGAATAAAATGGTGTGTCTCATAAAATTAGTACAGTTTATTATTTATTAATTCTCAAAGATATAGTTTCCTGAAGATATTTCAAACAGCCGGTATCCATTCTTCTTGCCGGCCACTTTTGCCAAACCGGAGTTTTCACGTATGCTCCTGCCTGTTTCATCGGGGAAATAGACCGTAGCCGAGCAGTTGGGCGGAACAGTTACTACAAGCATGGTTTTTCCGTTTTCTCTTTTCCAGTACGACTCGATCGTGCCGGCCGGGGAGTTGAAACGTGTCTTTGCCCAAGATAGCTTTTCTTCCGGTAATTTCGGAACACGGATATCAACCTTCCTGAATCCGGGTGAATCGTCCCTTCTCCTGATGCCGCCAACGCCATCGATGTACCATGCCCCGGGATAGAGGTAGGAGCTGTGAAGCAGGGAGTGTCCGGGAAGATCCTTTTCCCACATCTCCCAGATGGTGGTGGCGCCGTTCTCGCGCATGAATCCCCAGCTGGGGTAAGTGGTCTGTGAGGTCATGGCATAGATAAGGTCGTCACGACCCTCTTCGCGCAACACCTTGAAAAGCATCGCTCCTGCGGTGATTCCCACATCGATATGGCCGTTCCGGTTGAGCAGAATCTCTCTTTCCAGCCGTTGCATCACCAGTGGACGAATCTCTTGGGGCATGATATCTCCATAGAGCGCAGCCGAAAGACTCCGCATGGTCCGATCGGAATAGTTATGGTCATCGGCATGGTAATATTTGTCGTGAAGAGCCTGGGAAGATATTTCGGCTTGACGTTTCCATTTTCCGGCTTCAGCCCTCCTCCCAATGGTTTCGGCCACCTTCGCCGCCGTTTTCAGGTTGTAAATCCAGTAACAGTTGTTGAAGAAGAGGTTTTCGTCGGAATAGTTGTTCATCCCCTGCGCCGTTGCCCCTGGCCAGAGCCAGTCGCCCAGAAAGTCCCACTGTCCGCCATAGCGTTTCAACAGGTTGTTTTCGACATGAATATCCAGAAAGGCGAGCCATCCTTTTATCATCTCGAAATTCTCCTCCAGGACACGCAGGTCGCCCTGATACTGGTACATGAACCAGGGTAGGGTGACCACAATTCCACCCCAGGCCGGTCCACCACCGCCATGGTAGGTGGGAGCTGTCTGGGGGAGAATCCCTCCGCCGAGCTTCCTGCCACTCCCCTCCTGTCTCCTCGCCCAGCTGGGGTCGTTCATGTTTCCAACCATCGGTTCGGTTCCCTGCACATCCCGCCAATCTTCAAGCCATTTGTTGTAGAAGGCGCCCAGGCTATAGTTGAGCATTCCGGTTTCGGAGGTGGCATGGGCATCACCGCCATACCCGAACCGTTCACGCTGCGGACAGTCCACGATGTACCCGCCAAGGGAGAGATTCTCGAATGTCCAGTTGACGGTATTGTAGATCCAGTTTTGCAACGGGTCGGAGCATGTGAAGGAGGTGGCGTCAGCATAGTCGGTCCGTACCATCCACCCTTTGATATCCTCCATTGCAGGAGCCGATGTGAGTCCCTTTACCGTAATCCATCTTCCGGAACTGTAATTGAACCTGTTCCTGAAGGTCCCCTTGCCTGAAGGTCCAACCACGTAGAGGTTATGCAAGCCGAAGGTCATATCATCCTGTTGCCGCTCTGAGAACTGGAAGCTGATCGTGTCGCCCGGCTTCCCTTCCACGGCAATTTCGGTCCATCCAGCAAAATTGACTCCCATATCGATCCGGTATGTACCGTCGGGGCGGCTCTCTATTGCGACAGGTTTAATCTCGGCAGAGAGTCTGTTAGGTTCCACACGTTGGGCAGAGATCTTCAATGCTGGGTTATAGACCGTTGCATTGCTCCATGACTGGTCGTTGTAGCTTGCCAGGTTCCACTCCTCGATCTCCTTGTTGGCATCCCATATCTCTCCGCCATATCCGCCAACGCCGAATCCCCAGTTGCCGATCAGCTTGTTGGGACTAGGATGTGTTTTCCACGACTCGTCGGTGATGATGCTGGCCAGTTTTTCACCTCTCTTGCCGAAGATGTCGCCCTGGGCCGTCACAATAGGTGTCCTGGGTTTGTCGGGGGTTGCATAGGGTGCGAAGATCGACCAGGAAGTACCTAGCCAGATTGCAATTACATTTGTCCCCTCTTCCAATGCCGGTGCAATATCGTAGGCAATGTAGCGTGCACGTTGTGTATGGTCGGTTACTGCGGGTGCCAGTACATGGTCGCCGATTTTCAGGCCGTTCACGTAGACTTCGTGATAACCTACCGATGCCACAAAGAGGGTGGCCTTGGCAGGTTTCCCGGTCAGGTTGACCGACTTCCTGAACCAGGGATCATAGATCTTGTTGGGACCGGCTGCAGGATCGTAGATCTCCCGGGTGCCGATCCACTTTGCCCTCCACTCCGTCTCGCTGAACAGCCCGGTAGTAAATGAGGCCGTTTCACTGAATGTTGAGGGAATTCCCTTTTCATCCTTGACCGCCACTTTCCAGAAGTAGGTCTGATCTGACTGCAACGGTTTCCCCTGATAGCTGACAAGTTGCATCTTGTCTGATGAGATCCAGCCGGTATCCCATACATTGCCCCTCTCTTTGTCGAGATCCTCTTTCGACGTGCTCACCAGAATACGGTAGGCCGTTTGCAGCTGTCCAAATGCCTGCCGGTCTGTAGTGGTTAGCTTCCAGCTGAAACGCGGATCCCGGACATCCAGGCCTGTTGGATTGGTCAGATACTCGGTGGTCAGCTCCGTCGGATAGAGCCTTGTCTGTTTATACTCCTTGCTCTCCAGATCGATCAGCCGGTATTTGCTCCGGTTTTCAACCGTCACTTCGTAACCGGAGGGAACCTGCAGGCGATAGAGGATCTGCTCTCCCGCTTTTCTCCATTCAAGCCTGATCACTTCACTTCCCACGGGAATGGAGCCGCTGCAGTGGTCCAGATCGAGATCGGTAAACCTGATCGTGACCTTGTTGTCGAGATAGTCGATATTGCTGATGCCGAGTACGTCGCGATACAGCACATGGGCGATATAGGAGGCAAAACCGTGATTGCAGCTGGCCTGGCTGTGGACATTCTCCCAGAGGGTGCCGGTCCGTTCGGCCATATAGAAGAAATACTCCTCAATCTCCGAGATCAGTTGTTCCTGAAGCCCATACCGTGAAAGGATATCCACCCGGAGGTAATTGCCGATAAATGCATTGGCAATGGCAACGTGGGGATAGGTGGTCTCGGTATCCCGGTTGGGTCCGAACTCTTCCGTCAGCTTTTTCCACAGGGCGGGGTGGCTCTCCGGAGTGGCTACATTGAAGAAGAAGGCGTAATATTGACACACTTCGGTGATCTGGTCGGTCACCTTCAACTTGCCGTTCTCCCTGACGGCATTGTCAATAAAGAACTCGCCGTTAAAGGACTGCTTCAGTATCTGATCGCGGAGATGTTCAGACTTTCTCTTCCACTCTTCGCGGCCGTATAGACGGGCGGCACTCTCGAGCGCGGAGCTGTAGAGCATGTTGGTGGGATAGTTCACATCCTGTACCAGGCTGTTTGCTTTTGACCACTCCACAAATATCCAGCTCTCTAGCTTCTCCAGTAATCCATCTTCATTCTCGAACCTCTCGAAATATTTCAGCAGATCGGAGATCCTCTCCTGCAGGTCGGCCACCAGTTTCGGGTCGCCACCCCTTTGAGCATAATCGTCGATCTGGATGATGAACCAGAGCGTCCAGTTGGGGATAAAATCCCCATTGTAGTGATCGGCGGGATAACACATCGGAAGCATACCTTCCGGAAGGAATTCGAACTTCTCGGGCAGTGCGTAGTTCTGATAAAAGTTGTAGGCCACTTTGGATGCTCCGGTGAACTCCTTCTCCATGATTGCCGTGAAGTAGCTGTCGCATAGCCAGCCGGCACGTTCCCTCGAGGGGCAGTCCATAAAGATGTCGAGGGCGTTCTGACGGTAGGTCTGTTTGGCCGCATCGTAGATCCGGTTTAGCTTTTCATTGCTGCTTGTGAAGGTGGCATTCGGGTTTTCAGGCGAAGCAAACTCCCTCAGGTAGATATCCGCTACCTGACAGGCACCCTTGGTTACCATGATCTTCAGGAATTTTAAGGTGTAGGGTTCGAACGACTCGATGTGATATTCCCCAGGTTGGAGTTCATATACCACCTGGTTGTTGACATCCGACATCCGTCTCTTGCTGATCACATCGTCGTCGGTCAACATCTCATCGAAATGAAACCACAGCTCGGTAGGTTCGCTGCAGCGGACTACAGCACCGATGAATCCGGTCTGGTTGATGCCGAAATCGAGAATTGAAAATTCACTCTCTCCAACGACAATCGGAGAGGAGCCGGTATAGGGAGTATTCAGCCGCTCCCGGGTTACCGTTTGCAACTCCTGGATCCGTTGTGAGGGAGTTACCTCCAATGTTGCTACGGTATACCCCTTGAGCTTTTCACTGATATTGACCAGCGACCGGTCTCTGCGGTAACTCTTGGGAATTTGCTTGGTAAAGGTTCCCTTGGAGTATTGCTTTACCGGTCTCAGCATGGTATAGGTGGGGTGATCTACACCACGTGGCAGAAGATTAACCTTTGGCTGTTGTGTCAGTTTGACCTTTTTCAGGGCTTGACCCTTATCCGATCTCCACCGGTCGTATCCCTCTTCCAGCCGGTAATACTCGGTAAACGGCCGTTGATAGCTATAACGCTCCACTTTCTGGAGTCGCTCCCTGATCTCGGTCGCCTCGAATTGGTCGTTGTCGCCGGTATGCAGCACCACCTTGCCGTTCACCGTTGCCTCGGCCTGCAAAAAGGAGGGCTGGTCGATGGTGTAGAAGGTGTTGATGTTGTATCCGGCCACTTCAATTGCCACGATATTCTCGCCGCTCCTTACCCGGTCGGAAAGGTCATACCGGTCTACCCGGTAATAGCCGTGACCGGCGCGGGCAGGTCCCGATCCCACAAATTCACCGTTGAGGAAGACCCGGTAAACGGTGGAGGCAGCAATCTGCAGGACAGTTTGCGATTGCGGGGTGGTCTCAATGACCCCGCGAAATCCCAGGGTAAGGTTCATCTCCTTCTCACGCCCCTCGGCCCATACAGGAACTGCCTTCTGCATCAATTGCTCCGGTTCCTGTTTTTTTGTGTTGTTTACAGCACAACCTCCCAGTAACAGGGTGAGCAGGCAGAGATAAAAGGAGCCGACAACCCGGCGGTGGCCTTTGATTGATAATTTCTTCATTACTTGTCTGTACATCATAGCTAGTTATATGTTATCTATTTATTAATTTCTCCATCGACATCCATCGGATAAGACGTGGAAACCACTCTTCAAATTCCGGGAACTGGATAAATCCATGATCACCTCTGGAGTAGATGTGCAACTCGGCAGGGATACCATGGTGGTGCAGTTGCCGGTAAAAGAGAAAACTGTTCATGACCGAAACTACCTGATCATCGTCTGTATGAAAAAGGATGCTTCTTGGTGTTTTACTGCTGACGTGGAGTTGATTGGAGAAGAACTGCACCAGTTCTTCCGACTCGTTTTCTCCCAGCAGGATGCTGCGCAATCCGGAATGGCCGGTCTCACTGTCAAAGCTGATGACGGGATTGACTAGGATAAGAAAGTCGGGTCTCTCCATCCCAGTGTTGTAATGTACTCCCAGCGTGGCTGCCAGATGACCGCCGGCAGAAAATCCCATGATCCCCACCTTCGACGGGTCGATTCCCCAGGCGTCGGCATTTTCCCGAACCATCCGGATGGCACGCTGTGCATCTTTCAAGGGTGCCAAGGGGTCGGTTACTCCGGTCTCTTCACCCGGAAGCCGGTACTTGAGAAGAAAGGCGGCAACGCCCTCCCGGGCAAACCTCTCTGCCACCTGGCTCCCTTCCCTTTCCATGAGCAGGGTGTGATAACCACCACCGGGGCAGATGATCACGGCACTTTTCAGCTTGACCCCCTCCTGGGGGATAAAGAGGGAGAGGGTGGGATTGGTCACCTTGCTCACCAGCAGTCCGAAGAGGGAGTCGTTGCGATGAACCTCCTCCATCTGCTCCTTTACTGGAGGAAAGAGCGGTAATGTGGCCTGTTTCACCGGCCTGTCGGGTCTGCTTCCCCGGCCTTTGCCCTCAACGGCGACAAAACTGGAGAAGCCCTGGAGAGAAAAGATGAACAGGAGGGAGAGGAGGAATATATGTTTTGATATACTGGTCATATTTAATCGAATAGGTTGATTCTCTTATTTGGAAATTGAGGGGTTGAGAATAGTCCCGGCCCGATAACGGACAGTGAACCTGTGCTCTCCAGGCTGAAGTTCCATAATCACCTTTCCCCCCTTTTCCCCTGTTACTTCAAGAAGAGGGGAGGAGGTCAGGCCCTTGTTCCCGACCCGAACCGCGGCGCGTTCCGGGGCAGGGAGGTATAACGTGGCGGTTGTATTTGCCGGTACCTTAAAGCGATAGTTGCATCTGTCACCGGTAAGGCGCCATTCGCTCTCGATTCTTCCATAGGGCGAGTCGTAACTCCCCTTTGCCCAGGTCATTTCGCCAGTGGGGTCGGGCTCGGGCTGAAGAATGAAATGTTTGAAGCCCGGTTCGTTCTCGTCCCGTTCAATACCTGCCGAGTGATTGAGCATCCATGATCCGATTGCTCCGAAAGAGTAGTGGTTGAATGAGTTCATGGAGTTGTTTCCGCTAAAACCGTGTTCCCGGGTATAGGAGTTGAGCCGTTCCCAAATGGTTGTTGCTCCCTGGTCAACTGAATAGAGCCATGAAGGATAACTGGTCTGCTGAAAAATCCGGTAGGCTGTTTCGGAGTGTCCCAGGTCCGACAGGACCCGATTGAGCCACGCCGTACCGATAAAGCCGGTCATCAGGGAGTAGGGGGGAAACTCCTCCTTCCCCGGATGCTCGATACGGGCCAGCAGCTGGTCTACCATACGCTCCCTTACTGTATCGTTACAGATGTCAAAAGCGAGCGGAAGCAGATATGAGGTCTGTGTCCCGATCGTCTCCCCCTTCCGGTGGGGCTCCCTGAAACCGGAATGTATCGTTTTCCCACTTTCCCGATCGATATAGGTCCGGTTGAAAAAGGCTTTCCTGGCTGTGAGAAGTTCCCGGAACCGGGCTGCATCTTGCTGTTTTCCCAGAACGGTAGCAATCCGTTCCATCAGTTGCAGGTCATAAATAAAATAGGCTTCCCATAATAGGGAGTTATCGTTTTTCTCCTGTTCCGGGCCTAACCAGTCTCCCAGGGTCCCTTCGGTCATGATGCCTGTCTCCGGATCGATATGTCGCATCAGATAGTCGATATATGCATCCATTGCCCCATAATGTTCTTCGAGCAACTCCCGGTCGTTGTACTGCAGGTAGCTCTCCCAGGCTACGGTAATGCCTGCGCTGCCCCAGAGGATTCCGCCGAACCCGCCGCCTATCGGCGCTACGTCGGCAAACCGCCCATCTTTCCGTTGTGTGTCGCGCATGGCCACCATATGACGGCGCAGAAATTGTGGCAGGTAACCCATGTAGGTGGCTGTACGGGAGAAGACCGAGATATCTCCGCTCCATCCCATGCGTTCGTTACGTTGAGGACAATCGGTGGGGATGGAGATGAAGTTTCCCCTGCTCGACCACACAATGTTCTCCCACAACCGGTTGATTTTTGGGTTGGAACTCCTGTAGTTAGAAGTCGGTTCATGGATCGAACTGAGTACCCATCCCTTTACGGCTTCAAGCGGTAGCGGATGTTCGGTTCCGGTGATCTCGACATAGCGATAGCCGTGTAATGTGAAGCGGGGATGAATTACCTCGTGGTCTCCCCCCCGGGTGATATAGATCTCCTGTGCCATGGCTCCCCTGATGTTCTCCAGCATGACCATCCCCACGTTTTCCTGGAACTCCGGCAGGTTGGGATATCTCACCTCCGCGAAGCGCAGACGGATCTCTTTCCCGGCCGGAAGCCCCTTCAGTTCGATATGGGGTATCCCTGCCATATTCTGTCCCATGTCATATACAAAGAGACCGGGTCTCACCTCCTCCATCCCGATCGCGGTAAGTTCAGCTACCTTCTTGACGGTTGGACCCATCTGACCGATCAGCTTCAAGTCGGAGAAATCATTCACTGCCGGCATCTGCTGCTGTTCGATCACCTCATCATGGGTGATCTCTCCCTCCGGGGTGATCTCGACCGCCTTCTTCCAGGCAGAGTCATCGTATCGGCTTTCGCTCCATCCCTCAATCAACGGCTCTTTACGGGCGTCATACACCTCTCCCTGGAAAAAGCTGCTGTAGACGACCGGTCCCTCATCATAAAAGGACCAGGAGCGGGGATCCGAGACCACACTCTCCTCCGTGCCGTCGGTATAGGTGATGACCAGCATGGAGAGCAGCGACTGCCTGTCGCCGAACAGATTCCAGAGGTAGCCCATATAGGTTACGGCACCGCTCCACCAACCCTCTCCCAGGATTACCCCCATGGCGTTGGCTCCGGGACGGAGATGTTCCGTTACGTCGTAGGTCTGGTACATCTGATGCTTGTTGTACTGTGTCAGCCCTGGATTGAAATGGTCGTCGCCGATCTGTATTCCATTGATATAGGCCTGATAGATCCCGCGCGAGGTGATGTAGAGGCGCGCCTTGGCAATTGGCGACTTGCGGGCCTGGAAGGTAGTCCGCAACATGGGCATCGACTTTCTCCGGATATTGGCAGTGACGAAGCAACCCGAATCGCCTCCTTTAACTTCAAACATTCCGTCGCGGAAGGTTATCCGGTTGTTTTCCAAAAATGGAGCCCACTGTTCCCGGTACTCAGGTGTTGTGGCAAAGAGGGTACGGTTGGGAACACGGTAGTTTGCCACCTCAATCTGCGTGAATGTTGCCTGCTGGTTAGGCCCGACCGATAGCCCGATCTCGCAAAGCTGGGGAAAAGTGATGAAATCCCAGCCGTTACCGATGGGATTGATGATTGCACTACCCAACCTGTTGTTCTCCTCTTGCCCGTCGATATAGCATTCGGTTGAACCGTACATGGTCTTGAGCGTGATGGTATGCGGCTCGTACCGGTTATCGGGACCGATCAGCGATCGGGAGACAGGCAGCCGGTGCAACGGCACCTCCTTCCGGTCACCCGGGGCATAACCAACCCGGTAGATGTTCAGGAGGGCTGTCTCCCCCTTCTCCAGACCCGAGATATCGAGTTCCACCTCCACGTACGATTCATCCCTGTCGAGCTGCAGGTTATAGATATTCCTGTTTCTGTTCAGCAACCGCGGGTCGTTTGCACCGAATATGAAACCGGCTTTTGTCGAAAGGCTTGCCTGGTCGATCCGGAGGGTATAGCTGATGTTGAAGAGGGGGAGATAGTCGGGATAAAGAACCAGCTCCTTTTCTCCTCCTCCGATCCATTTTGCCTCGTTCCATGCCCTGATGGAGGTATCCATGAGTCCGGTTTCGAACCATGAAGATGCCGTTACTGCCTTCTCATGACGGGTCCACACCTTAACCTCCCAGTTGTAGCCTGTTCTGGGCTGCAGCGGTCTACCCCCGTAGGGGATGTTGAGCGACAGGGTAGAAGATACCTTGCCGCTGTTCCACACCTCATCTCCCTTCTCGTCGGTGACAATGATCTGATAGGCGCTTTGCGACTCCCCATCTCTTGAGGAGACCATCTGCCAGCTGAAGCGGGGTTTTCCCACATCGATCCCCAACGGTCTCTCCTCATACTCGACCCTCAGGGAAACTAGTCGGGTGGTTGAACAGGCCAGTGAGGCAAACAGGAGTGCCAGAAGTATCAATTTTCTTGTGACGATCTCCATGATGGCTCTATTTGAGTGGAATCTCCAACTGCCGGTTTGTCCCGATCATCCAGTTCAGGACAGTCAGTTTCTTTACGCCTTCGGCACGATAGACCATTTGCGCGATGTTCTGGTTGAGCTGAACAGCACCTCCTCCGATTGAGACCGTAATAGGCAGTGAACTGATGTTGGTCAGCTCGATGGTGCCGGGAGTGATCGTTTTCATCATTACCGAGGCCTTGAAGAGTTTCGGTAACCAGGGGTCGCGCCCCCAAATCATATTGGCCGCCCAGGCAATTGTCCTTTTTGCGAACAGGGCCTCCCTTACACTCTCTACGCTCCTCTCCTTGGCCAGTACCAGGGTGATCGGTCGTGCAGGGTTCTGGATGCCGTAGTGGTTCAGTTCACTGGCATGGATATCGCTGTTGGCAAAGATGGCCAGGTCACGTTCATTGCACCAGTCGGAGACAATGGGGTAACACTCGGTACTGTTGAAGATCTCGATCCCGTGCATCCAGCCTCGTTTGCGGACATCCTCATGCGCATCGGTAAACCGCAGGGGGGCCCCTTTTTCTATCCCGCCGTTTTGGGGTGCCTGCCATCCGGGATGGTTCCATATCAGAAAGCATCCCTGATCGGCTGCCACCTCCAACATCTTCTGCCAGGTATCTGCTTTGGCGATAAGGGTTGCATCCTGTGTGAAGAGCGCGTTGAAGTGCCCTGGTGGCATCTGGAACTTGGTAATCTCCGTTCCGGGTATCAGCAGCAGCTTCTTTTTCTCCGCTTCCGGTTTGGCTGTTTCATACGAGATGTTAAAGTTACCTCCCTTTTCATCGGTCATTCTCCACCTGCCTACGTTGCTGAAGAAGGGACGCACTTCGATGTGGTCGGTAATCGCAATAACGTCCAGCCCGTTCTGTACCGCCTCATTGACACGGTCGGCCGGCATCACCTGCCCATCCGAAAAGAGGGTATGCATGTGAAAATCCCCTTTCAGCACCTTGAATCCGGCGGTATCGGGTATGGTGATTGTCCGCGGTGTGATCACCGGTATCTGCATGGCCGAACGCATGCTCACCGTATAACTCTCAATGGACGATGCGGTTTTGGTGACCGGCTTGACCGGCTTCTTCCCCATGATATAAGAGGGCGAGAAGGCCACCGCACTTGCGGCAGCCGTTCTCTTTAGAAATTCGCGACGATTTGTCATGATAATCTATTATGGTTTTTCTAATTCCTGTAAATAAAGTTCAAACGTCCTCCAGGCGCAACATCCCCGTTGATGTACCAATCCATGGGATCCTCCTGTTGCATGTTGTCGCTCCATTTAAACTCGAAACTGATCGTGCCGTTCTTGCCGGCAATCACTTCAAGCGGAATAGTGTACATCAGTCTGTTTCCTTCGATCTTCAGATTCACCGGAGCGAGGGTTTCCCATTTCTCGCCGGTAAACTTCTGGAGCTCCTTGCCACCGTTTACCCGCAGGTCGTAGCCGTGCCACCCGGTAGTGTGGTCGCTGTCCTGGTTGATATAGAGCCTCATCCAGGTTTCATCATCTCCACGTACGATCGGTTCTGCCGTTTCGGCCAGGAAGAAGATCTCGGTTTTGCTTCGGGCCACCTTCATGTTTACAAAGTCGTTCCGCCCGGTCTTGTTGACATAGCGTCTGGGCGGATTGGATTCAGCTCCCGGGTGATCCCTCATTTGAGTGTCTCCCCGGTAATCGGTATAGAGCAGCTTTACCTTGTTCCAGTCGGCCCATTTTGTAATGTTCCGCTCTCCGCCGGCTTGGGGTATCTGACTCATCCCTTTGTATTTTCGGATATTGGCTATCATCTGCATGTAGTAGTTATCCTTGAGTCCTGCCGTCAGGGTAGGCTCGATATCGCGGCTATACTCGGGACTGGCCTGATCGCAGAAATAGGAGTGCTCCGGATTGTTGTCGGTACTGCCCCATCTGCCGGCCACCCATTCATTCCAACCGGTGATGAAGATGAAGGGAAGATCCTGTTCAAGGGCATAATCCCACTGCTCCTGGAAGTTATAACCCCAGAAAATATCGGTTTCGGGATTCCCCATCTCACCGTTCCGGTAACTGCGTCCCCAGTTATCCATGTTCCCGTAGAAGGCTGATCCTCCCATCCCTGCCTCGGGATTGGGATGTTGACATACGGAGACATTGATGATCTCCCTTTCACCTTTCAAGTTGCTGAAAACATGCTGGGGACGGGTAAAATCGATCCAGGGCCATCCGTTATCCTGATTAGGCTCATTGGGCCATTGCGCCTCCCTGAAGGTGAAGAACGACCAATACTCCTTATCTTGTGCCTCTTTTGTCCTGCCAATGATCAGGGGTTTTCCCTCCAGGTAGTACCAGGTTTCGGGAAACCTGACAGGTGCACCCTCCCGGTAGAAGGTGTCGTAGATCTTCTGCATCGTTTTACCCGATTCGGTATTTGTATAATAGACCAGTCTGGGAGGATTGGCTCCCTGCTCCTGGAGAGTGCGAATCGCCTTCATCAGTGCGTGCGACTGTCTCTCGTAGATCAACGCGTTGGTCGCGTCGAGTACCAGAAAGTCTACCTGGGCATCGGTCAACAGTTGCATGTTCTTGAGGTGGACCCAGTAATCATCACCCCGGTAATATCCGTAGATAGGCTCTCCCCAGAAGTAATAGCGTCCTCTCTCACGGGATCCCCAGTTTTCATGGTCGCCATCTTCCAGTACTTCGGGGTGGTTCGGGATAATTTTGCTCAGATCCCACTTGTATTCCGAAGTTTTTGAAGCATTATCTCCTTGCCAGAGAAAGTAGAAGATGCCCACATTCCGGTTCTCTTTCACCCCACCCACTTCGTCGTAGAGGGGCAATACCCGTCCCAGTTCGTCCCAGCCCGCCAGGGGTTGTGGTGGGGAAATCGCCTTTTCCCCCTCCTTGCCTGCCTTGCAAGAGCCGCTCATGGTAAGCATGGCGACAAATATAATAAAAATGGAATGGATTGTTTTCATTTTTTTTAGTTTATGGGTTCAAAAATATCCCTTACAGCCTCCAGGTATCCATATTTCCAGGTGGTGTCGGGCTCAAGGTAGCTTCCTTCCGACCATTCGTTCCAGGCGTTGATGGTGACAATTCTTGGCTCAATCTGGTTGTCGTCGATATACCTTTTTGCTTTAGAAAGGTATTTCTTGAATTTTTCCGGCGTAGAGTTGTTGATGTATCCTGTCTTGAACGGAAAACGGGGATTGGCATCCCAGCTTATGGTTACGTTGGGGAAATAGGTCATCGAGAACCTTTCCCTGAACTGGTTCCACATATCGGTAGAGGCATCGCCCCAAACCTCATAATCGCCGTCGGGATTCTGGAGATGTGCCCAACAGTAGTTGGTGAGACTCTTGAAACCGAAGTAACTCAATACATCATCCTGGCTTTTAATGGGATCGCCCGGAACCCCTTCAATGCTCGAAGGCAACGCGTCCCACAGTATGCCCTGCAGGTGAAGTCCTGGAAATCCCGCCTCTACCGTTTTCTTTCTGAAATGATCGAGGGCGTCCTTTGTCGGCTCGGCTCCCCCAAGTCCCTGGATGAGCGTATTGAGCTCATAGATGCAGAAGACCGGTTCCCCGTCGATTTTCAGGTAGGCAGGATCCTTGAAGTATTGCGATATAACCCTGTCGACCACGATATCGAACTGCTCCCTGTCCACCTCACCATCCCAGTAGATGGAGTCGACCCTCGGATTCTTCACATCCCAGTAGGTTGTGGCATCGTGATTGGCCCACATCAGGTAAAAATTCATCCTGCCCTTGTTTGCTTTCAGGAATCCGTCGTTGATGCACCTCTCCAGAAAGGGAGCCTTCTCGAACCAGTACCAGTCGAAAATAAAGGTGTTCACACCATACTCGAGGGCAGTAGTGATCTTCAGCTCCATATCTTTCGGATCAGCTTCATCCAGGTAGCCCCAAAGGGGAACCTTGGGTTGTTGATGTCCCTCCTCCTTGGGTACGGCATTTCTGATAATCTCCCACTCTCCGGTTTTCTCGGGGAAGAGGAATTCTGACCTCGGTTCGTAGTGGTAGGCAGGCCAATAAAAGGCAGCCACTGTATACCCCTCCTTCGCCTCCTCTCCCGTCCTGGAGTTGCAGGCGGAGAACAGTGCAAGGAACATGCCCCATAACAGGGGATAAATAGATTTTTTCATATTGATTGATCGGATTATCTTTTCCATTTTAAACGGTAGTTGAATCTTCTGTTGGGAGCAGTATCTCCATTGAGTGCAAATGAGATGGGATCTTCCAGCTTCTCGGGATTGTCGCTCCATTTAAAGTCGATGGTCAATTGATCTCCCTCGAGCGGCAGCAGACTGGCGGGAATTTCAATCTCCATCTTGTTGCCGTTGTAGCGATATGCGAGGTCTCCCACTTCAACCCATTCATCCTGCTGGAATTTCATGAGTGTAGTCAGCGTCTCGCTCTTGACCCGGCCGTTGACAAGGAGATCGTAGCCATGCCATCCCGTATCGGGATTGTTGTCCGCATCTATCAGCAGCAACATCCAGTTCTTGTCGGTGTGGGGAGTAAGTGGCGAAGCTGTTTCCACGTAGAATGAGATCTTATCCTTTGCAACTGCCACTTTGCCGGTAATGATGTCGTTTCGGCCCGACTGGTTTACATATCTGATGCCTGCGTAACCGATGGCATCCCTGTGCCAGATATCTCCCCTGGTGTCACGGAACTCGTTTTTCACCTTCTCCCAGTCGTTAAACTCCCCATCGATGCGGATAGTGTTGTAACCACGCTGCACCGGAATGGGACGCACCCCTTTGTATCTTCTGATGTTTTGAGCCATCTGCATGTAGTAGTTGTCGGTATAGCCTCCCTTCATCGGCTGGATGCCCCGGTTGAATTCGGCATTGTACTGGTCCACAAAGAAAAAGGGATTGTCTCTTCCAAGCCATGGGGTTGTTCCTCCGTTATTCGGCTGGTATTTGCCTGCCGTCCACTCATTCCAGTCGTTGATGTAGAGAAACTCCGGATTTGCAGCCAGCGCCTCGTCCCATCTCTCCTGGAAGTAGATGCCGTAGGCGGTGGGATTCTCTACCACCTTGTCCAACCAGGGAACATAGGCTGATTTGGGCATGTCATACTCATCCAGTTCAGGTTCTCCGTACTGACGCGACCACGATTTACCCACGCCCATGTTCTCGTCGGTCATGGTGACGGGATGCTGGGCTGTGGTCACAGCGGCCTGTTCCCGCTTGCCGTTATGCAGCGAGAGCAACTGATCCGGCGGGAGATTTTTTACCCGCTCGTCGGCCATGCTATAGCCGAAACTCCAGTTGTCTTCCGTGCCGACAAACCGTTTGCCTCCCCATTCGTAATATCCCCACCACATGGTCCGAAGGGTGAAGAACTCCTTTACCTCCTTGGTATAATCGGCATAGAACTCTTCAGCGTAATCGGGATCCTTATAGTGTGGGTGATTGGGATCGGTTGCAGCGGCCGGATCATAATGGGGGTTGGGGTGCTTGATCCCCGAGCCGTTGGCATCGAATGACGGAGTTCCGTTATAGAGTAGAAGGGGCTTGCCATCCCAGTAGAACCAGAGCTCCTTGTATTTCCCCTCCTTATAGATCTTGTCGTAAAGATCCTGGACAACGGTGATGGCCGGTCCGTTAAACGACCAGAAGGCAAACTGGGGCACCTTGTTGCCCTCCTTTTTCATCTCCTGCATGATGCGGAAGGTGACATCCCATTCATCCCAATACCTGACGGCATTGGTCACATCCATGATCAGCACGTCCACTCCCGCATCTGCAAGCATGGAGATGTCTTTCCGGATGACATACTCATCCTGGCTCAGGAAGTAACCCATCTCCGGTTCTCCCCAATGGTAGGAACCGGTATACCAGAGTGGGTGATCTGCCTTGAACCTGGCTGTAGGATCTTTTGCCAGAATCTTTGTAACATCGGCTTCATACGGTTGCCGCTGGTTGGCCAGATTCTGGGTATGCCAGGTGATATAGAAGATGCCTACCACACGCCGTTGGTCCTTTTTCACGGGACCAACCTCTTCGTAATCGGGCATCTCTCGTCCTACGCCATCGGTGGCCACCCAGGTGTCGCTATAAAGATCCCTGTAGTAACTCTCATTCTCAATCACCGCTCCCTCTTTCTGTGCCTTGTGTGAAAGACCACATGAGAGAAACAGCAGTGAGGTGGCGAGCAATAGGGTAAACTTGTTCATAATAGGCTTTTTTTGTGTGATAAAATTAAGATCTAGTTGCCTTGATATTGAAGCGACTGGATGGTGACAGGTCCGAAAAGACCTGAGGGTTGCAACGGGCTCTTGGCGTTATAGGGATTGACGTAACACCATGTTTCCCGTTGGTCTTCAGGTAGGTTGAGATCCCCGATCAACCGGTTCATCCAGTTGTTGACAACCTCGATCTCCAGGTCATTCTGACCCGGTTTCACCCACTGGGTGATATCGAGTCTGTAGGGATGTGTCCATACTCCACCGGCATAATTGCCGTTCACTTTCACCTTGGCCATTGCGGTCAGGTTCCCCAGATCCAGCATGATTGATCTATCTCCATTCTCTTCCGTCAAAGTAAACGTAATGTTATAACGTGCCGTTCCGGAGTAATATCTTATCGAGTCGTTGGAAGAGGTTGTCCAGTCGACCAGCGTTTCGAAGAGTACCGGAGCAGCAGGTCCCCTGAATGCAGGATCAAAAGTGACCATCCAGGGTCCTTGCAGTACTTTCACGGTGTCGGGTGAAGGATAGTTGAGGGCGATATCGTTGCCGGCACTTTTACCCGCCTTGTTCCTGAAGACCACGAAGAGGCTTTCATAAGGTGCCAGTTTCAGGGGAACAGTTGTCTGTTCTCCACTGATTTCGAATGCCGGAAGCGATCTGATCGTTCCGCTGGTGGCATCCCAAACTTCCGGCTGTTTGCCGGTTACCCTGAATTGGGGCTGGATTATCCTCTCCTTATCGGTCTGGTTAGAGAGGAAATAGATCTCGATTCCGGCCATTGTCCGGTGACCGTAGTGGATGGAGTTCTCCTCCGGCAATTTGCAGTCGGGCAGAAGGGCAATCTTTTCGAAAACTTCCTCCATGGTGAGTCCGCTCATCACGACTCCCTTTCCAAATTTCCTTTCCTTGACCGTTTCACCGTCAATATCACCCCAGAGTTCGCTGGCCATCTGCTTTACCTGGTTATCGGCCTCCGGCTGGTTCTGCAGGCTGGGAGAGCGTTTGGGTGCCGGACCCAGTATGCAGGCTCCTGCGGCAACCAGATCCTTGATCTTTGCCAGCAGTTCGGGACGCATCGTTTCCAGTTTGGGGAGGACAAGCACCCGGTATTGAGTGCCGTGTGGCAGTGTCAACATGCCATCCTTGACGGTCATGTCGCGCAGGATCACCTCGGCGTTGATATAATCGAACTGGTAGCCTAACGGAAGAGCCGGATCTGCTACTCCGGTCATCTTGGGAGCATCCTCGCCGATGAAATATGCCACGTCGGCCACGTTGAGGCCCTGTTGCAGCATGAAGTTGACCCGTTTCAGGTACTGGGTGAAAAGATCGATCTGCGTGAACCAGGTGTTCTTCCGGTCGAATTCATTCCCGAACCAGGCATTCACGCCAGGGTTCTTATCCTCGTAGGGTTGCATGATATAGACATGCAGGAGGGTATTGTTGATTCCTTCCGCAAAGAACCGGTCGGTACGTTGCTTCATCATCGCAGGATGTCTCGAATAGGCCGGTCCGCCCGAGGTGTTCGACTCGGCCGAGATCCTGGTCTTCCCGTAGATGTGTCCTGCCGATGTGGCCGCCCGGTTTTCGATATCACCCAGATCGCCCTGGCTCCAGAATTCACCACCGATCTCATCCGACTGACCGCCGTACATCAGGAATTCGCTGGGGAATCCCCAGTGTCCGTAATTTTCCAGCCAGGTGGTCAGACCGTGCTGATGACTTACCTCCCTCAGTCCGCCGACATAGTCATACGCCACCTTGTCTGCAATCATTCTTCTCAGGTCCCAGAGGAAGCGGTCGGATTCCATCCGGCTGTTGACCACATATCCGTTGAAGACAGGCAGGTAGGGCGACGGGTCGTATCCGTAGCGCTCCTTGAACTCCTCGATCATTCCGTCGGTGAAGTTCTGTCCTCCAGTTTCATAGCTGTCTTGGACAACCACCTTGAATGTCTTCCTCTCCTCTTCAGGTATCCTTCTGAGGATCTCGCCGATAAATCGGTCGAAATGGAGGGCAGTCCATTTTTTGCTCATCTTGTCCACTTCCAGGCCGGTTGCCTCGGGAGAGGCCGGACCGTTAGTGACGCCGGTGGGGGCCATACCCATCCTTAAGATTGTCCACGCCCCTTCGGGAACGTCCCAGTTGAGAACCCCGTCGGACGACATCTTGTCCGTAAGGTCGATAATCCGGGACTCCTGGATGATCAGGCTATTGTCGTCCACTTCCGGTTGATCCGGCCAGAGGTAATCGTGCCAGTAGGGCAGCGGGGTGGGGTGCATCTTGGCCAATGTCTTTTCGCTGTAACGTTCCATACGGGGGATGCCGCTCAAGCTGATCTCTGCCACTCCACTCCCGCTTGAATGGTAATTGAGCTGCAGCCTGAACTCGCTGGAGGTGGTGGCAGGTATGGCGATGGTTACGGGTGCATACGGATCGAAACCTACGTTCAATGCAGGGTTCGACCGGTTGATGACAAATTTTGAAACGGTGTTGAACTTCTCTCCCTCCCTGGCCTCCAGCACAGCTTCAGCCATAAGCGGAGAGCGGGTTGATTGGAGAGTAAGGCTTCTGGCCGTAAACGGCTCTTTCGACTTGAAGCTGATGGTCACACTATTCCCACCGGGCAGGTTGACTCCCGTTTCTGGATCGTTGTCTGTCAGTCTTGCGAGGTTAGGAAGCTGAGGCTCACTTTCGATAACCGCATTCTTGTGTGTTAGCGTCAACTCTTCGCGTGTCACGTCGGGGATGGCGATCACCTTTACATCCTGAAAATCCTCGTTTGGCTTCGGCAAGGTCAGGGTGACGGTCCGAGAACCTTTCACCTTTGTTTCGGATGAGGCCAGATAGCGCATCGACTGTTCCGGCTCGATCCACGGACCTCCAGATTGGCTCCAGCCTGGCGAGTTGAAGATGCCGATCTCGATATCCAGCTCGGTAGCGGTTTTTAAAGCGGTATGCATGATCTCCCACCACTCATCACTGAACATCTTTACTTTACCGTACGGGAGATCCTCAATCCCGATGTTGCCGATGAAAGCCCGGTTGATTCCTGCTTTTTTCATGGCATGAAGATCTCTCACGGCACCCTCTTTTGAGATATTGTCGGAGATCCAATACCAATAGACGCTTGTCTGGATGGAACTGGGTGGCGTTACAAATCCCTTTTCCAACTCCTGCGACAACTGAACCGGGGCATTCATCCGGTCATGCTTGCACCCGACCAGCAGAATAATGCTGATCACGGCAAATAACATCAATGTCTTAATTCTCATACTGTTTTCTCTTATGTTTAGTTGTTTTCAAATATTTCCATATTTCAACGATAACTCTCTCAACCGACCAGACCATCCTGATCGTTGAGGGTGAGCCGGTAGTTCCCTGACGGAAAGATATAGTGTGCCTTCTCTTCCTGCTTTTCCAGCATCAGGAATGAACAGGATCCGATCTCCTTGCCATTCACGTTCCATTTTCCTCCATAGGGCAATACTACCAGTCCGGAAGAGTTGGGCGGGATGGAGATCTCCCACTTCAGGGATTCACCACTTCTTGTCCAGTTGCTCGATACCGTGCCGTAGGGCGTCTCTATCCGGCCCTTGGCCCAGGGAAGGTAGTCGCAGAAGAGCGGTTCAAAACGGATAACCTTGAATCCGAAACCGGATGGATCGGGAGCGATACCGGCAATATCCTCAAAGAATGTGATATCGTAACCTGCCTGCATCGGATGGTTGTAGGAGGCACTCAGTGCGTTTTTCCTGCTCATCTCGTTGACGGGCAAACCTTCCCAAAGGGAGGTGGCATCTGCTGCTTTCCACATCCATTCAAAGCTGTTCTCACCCTTTTTGGTATAGAGCAGCCATGCAGCTTCGGCATTTCCGTGCCGTGCAAGCATGCTTCCGACTCTGCTTAACCCGAAAATGCCACAGTTCATGAACCCTTCGCTGAAGGTGTTCATATTCTTGACAATTGAGTTGCTTACTTCAACTTCATCCCCATCGGGGACAAATCCAAGATCGAGCGCCATGGCATCTGCCGTCTGGGTGCCGAATGTCTTGTTCACCGGATCGTACATGGTGCGGACCAGCTCCTCGGCAATCTCCTCCTTCATCTTTGTAAACAGCGCAGCATCTTCCTCAATTCCAAGGATGCGGGCAACTTCCGACATGATCTTGACATCGAGATAGTGAAAAGCAGTTGAGGTGAACTCTACCGGGGTTCTCTTCTCAACGGCATACTTTGGGGGGCACCAGTCCCCCAAACCCTGGTAGACAATCGATTGGGTCTCCATGTTGTATCCCTTCTTCCTCTCGTTGCTCTTGGCCAGTGAATTGACATAGAGTGCCCACTGCCTCATCTGGGGGTAGTATTCAGCTAGATATTGCTCCTTGCCGTAATAGACATAGAGCCACCAGGGAAGTTGAACCTGCACTGTTCCCCAATCGGGCGATGCAACGCCACACAACCGCTTTCCCGGAGCGATCATGTAGGGTATGCCGGCTGGCTTGCGGGTGAAATAAAATGTATTGTTGTACCGTTCGTGAAAGAGGGTGTTCTCTTCTTCCCTGGCCGCACCGGAACGGATATCCTCGAGATATTTGTGCCAGAAGTTCTCCATCTGGAAATTGACGTTTGCCATCTTTACGTAGGCATGTACGTCGCCCAGCCATCCGCACTTTTCGCGGATGGGGCAGTCGGTCGGTATGCCGTGCAGGTTACTCTTTACGGTACGGATGGCCAGTTCGTGCAGTTTGTTGATCTGTTCGTCGGCACATTCGAACTCTCCCGTGTTGAGTAGATCGGAGTGTACCACAATCAGCTTCAACGTCCCGGAATCGGGCTTTCCAGTCACTCCCGACAGCTCGGCGTAGCGATATCCGTGGTAGGTGAAGCGTGGCGACCACTCTTCGGTCCCCTCTCCCTTACAGATATATTGATCCTTGAAGATGGCACCATGATGTATCCATCCCGTTGACTGGAAGTCGAGGCCGTTCGACTGATCGATCCCTTCGGCATAACGGATGGTCACTGTCGTACCTTTGGGCTCGTTTACTCTCAGCAACGGAATTCCCGCCACATTTACTCCAAAGTCGTAGATCCAGTTACCCAGTGAATCCTGCCATATCTTTTTTGCTGTAATGGTCTCCCGCTTCCTGATCGGGGGCATCTGCTGGGGAACCAGACGGGGCGGAGTATTTGTGGTGGCCAGTTGAGCTTTGTGCCACCTATCGGAGGCTGAGCCCGCCATGTTCCAGCCATCAATCTCATAATTGGCGTCATATACCTCACCCAGGTAGATATTGCTTTTGCGTATGGGCCCTTCACCCCATTCCCACTCTTCATCGCTGCAGACCTGCATATGACTCCCATCACTGTAGGAGATATCGAGTTGCAGCCGAAGCATCGGATCACCATAGGCGAAGTTTGCGCCCCCCCATGCCTCATCCTGGGCAAACCAGCCGTCACCCAGCATCACCCCTACGCTGTTTTCACCCGGTCTGACGAGATGGGTAACGTCGAAGGTGCTGTAAAGTGCGTACTGGTCGTAATTGGTTTGCGCGGGATCGAGGAACCGGGTCGGATCTACCGGCTGTCCGTTCAGGTAGAGTTCTCCTGCACCCAGCCCGCAAAAATGGATCAAGGCTCTCTCGATCCCTTCTCCCTTTCCGGATAGAAAGGTTTTCCTGAAGTAGGGGAGTGGACGCGCTCCGGCATCGGGGAAGGTGATCCATTTGGCTTTCCATGACTCCTCATGAAGAAGCCCCATGGAGAACCTGGCCGGTTCGCTCCATGGGGTATTTTGATCGTCGTTGTCCCAGATCCTGACTCTCCAGAAATAGGTGCCACCTTCGGTAAAACCGGTGGCCGGTTGAATGCCGAACTGGATGTCCGATACCTGCTTGCCAGATTTCCAGATGTCTGCCGCCCCCTCCTTGAGCAGTTTCCTGGTCGAGGCTATCTCAACCTCCCACGCCGTCTGGATCACTCCCGATCGTGACGATTTGATTTTCCAGCTCAGTAGGGGTGTATCGATCCCTTCCGGATCACTCATATTATTGCATTGCAGCTCATCGACATATGTACTTCGGTTATTCTGCAAACATGCGACCATGAGCAACATGCATACGACAGGGAGAAGTATCGTATGGCTGAATCTGATAATTGAAGATCTGTTTTCGTTTTTCATATTTTTCCTAAATGATTATCCGCAGTTATTCCTAAAGAATTTAACGGGAAAAAGTTATAAATAAGTTTCAAAAACACTTGCACAATTCACTGATATTCATTATATTTACATCGCTAACGATATAAAGATTCAAACTATGAATATCCTGGATTTTGCTATAAATTACCCCGATGAGGAATCCTGTCGGAAAAAATTCAAAGAACAAAGAGACCAAATGGGAGTAACCTGTCGTCATTGTAATTGTAAAGAACATTATTGGCTGGAAAACAAGCAGGCCTATGAATGCAAGCGTTGTCGCGCACGCCAAACCTTGCGTTCAGGCACCGTCATGCAGCACTCCAACCTGCCTTACCGTTACTGGTTCGTGGCCATGCACCTGCTCACGGCGACCAAGGGCTCCTTTTCCGCGGCGGAGCTGCAGCGCCAGCTGGGGCACAAGCGTTACCAGCCCATATGGGAAATGGTCAATAAACTGCGTGACGTGATGGGCAAACGCGATGATGAGTACACCCTCGAGGGAGCCATCGAGTTGGACGACGCCTTCTTTTCCACCGAAATATCCCTTGAAGAGAGGGACAAACCGTTGAAGCGCGGCCGCGGGAGCCAAAAAAAGACCAAAGTGCTGGTAATGGCTGAAAGCAAAACGGTTGAAAACCCCAAGCCGGGTAAGAAACCCAAGAAGGTTAGATACCTGAAAATGAAAGTGATCAGTGACTTGAAGTCCGGTACAATTACAAGGAATGTCAAAGAGCACGTTGAAAGCACGGCGGATCTGACCACCGATGACTCAACATCTTACACTAAATTGAAAGAGCATGTTCATTCACATACGGCATCTGTTATTCCACACCAGGATCTTTCCAAGGTGCTGCCCTGGGTGCATACCGCGATCAGCAATGCCAAACGACAGCTCCTGGGCGTGTATTACAAGATAAAACCAGAATACTTGCAATATTACCTCAACCAGTTCTGTTATAAATTCAACAGGCGTTACTTCGGGGAAAACCAGTTTGAAAGACTGTTGATAGCCGCTGTAACGTATGCTCCTGATTTCAAGTCAAGAATTTACAATAGGAACTATTGCGGATAATCATTTTTTCCTATTTCTGCCGGTAGGTAAGCTCGAGCCATCTGCCGGACATGGATTTGTCTACTTGGAATATCAGGTTGCCCGCCTCGATCCTGTTCTTGACTGTCTGTTTCCCGTTTTTCAACGTTGCACGGGTTGCTCCGTCCGGAGCAGGCAGGGAAATCTCTCCTTCTCCGGTGATGCGGAGGATATAGTGGTTCGGCTTATCTCCTGTCGGGAGATAGTCGATATCGACCGGTTGTTGGGCAAACCGGTAGTGAACCCGGTTCAGCATAAGATCTGTACAGTTATTCCCGATAAAGGCTATTAGCCGTTTGTTCCTGTCGGTCCGGAATGAGATGTTCAATCTCCCCCTGTAGGTGATTTCGTGGCCGTTAACCTTCAGATCCTGAATGTCGAGCAGGTCAGAGGGCATCGGATTGGCTGCAAGTGCCGCTGCATCGGCTGCTTCGTTCCGCGAGAAGCCGCCTTCCCAGTTTTCACGGTGTGTGCGGTAATGTTTCACAATGGCTGTGGCACCGTTAGGAAATGTTGTTGCAAAAAAATCGGTCGTTCGCGACACGTAGGTTGGATTGTCGTTCACCGGGAAATTGCCGCTGGAGGGATAAGCACCTGCGGCATCGAGGATTTCAAACAGTGTCCTCGATTCATATCCAAGGCTGGCCGACTGATCATCGCGGGGACGAAAACCGCAATAGTAAACGTATCCGTTCCCCTTTTTCATTCTGGTGCCCACAATCTTCTCCTCCACCTTTGCCACCACTTCAATGTCGGCAGACAGAGGTGTGACGGGGTAAATGCGGTCGACCAGAAAGTCGGTCAGTATGGTCTGCTCACCGATCTCTACAAAAGCGTTTTGAAACGCGATCTTCTTGCCTGATGCAATCTCGCCCAAATATTGATCGAAGCGGTATTCTACACCGAAGAGTTGTTGCCAGCTGCTGCGGCAATCGTTCCCATCGCTATCAATCAGGGGTGGGGTGCTGAACCAGATCACATTGCCGCCCTTTTCGGCCATCCGGCCCATCATCTCCAGCAGTTTGGCATGGGGCAGGGGTTCGAACATGGCAACCACCGTCCGGTATCTCTTTTCAGCTACCTGTACAGAGCCATCCTCCAGCACCTTGCCCATCTCCACGAACTTGTCCGTTGTCAGGTAGTTTGCGTAGCCATATTGTGTCATCCAGCTTCCGAACCGCTCTTCCACAGCTACCAGACTCATGGGGTAAAGGATCAATACCTCGATGTCGCGGTGGACGTTCCCCGTCATGAGCCGCATGGGATGTGAAGGTTGTGCACCGAATGCCTCGTTCAGCCTGTTTTTCCAGTGAAGTGCCTCTTTTGGAAATCCCCAGGCGGCGGCATATGCATTGGGGTATCTGTTAACCACACCGATGGATGCGCCCATGGCCGCACCGTAGTAGTTCCGGTCGCCCCAGCCGGTCTCTGCAAAATCATTGCCGGTAGGTTGCAGGTATTCACCCCACTTGAAATAGTCGTAGCAGGCAGCCGCGGCCTGGTGAACCGTGTTGCCCCATACATAATTTGAGGTAAACTCATACTTGTAGGCATTGGCGTGCAGTTTCTCCGTATCCCAGTAGTCGATGGTGGGACTCTCTGCCCAAGATGCATGAGCGCTGGTCGGCATTTCGTGGCCGTAGATCTTCTCGGCGTAACTCCTGGCATCCTTGAAGAGATCTACCACCCCGTGATTCAACATCTTATAGTAGCGGTCCCTGAGAAGAAAGGTGCGATGAATTGCCTCAGGGGTTTCACCCATTACATATTGCACGTTCCGAACAGCACTTGCTGTTGCCTGGTAGTAGGGGGCACCGTAGACAAAATAGAGCATGTACTTGTCATCGAACGGCTGATTATATCTCTGTTGATATTTCTGCGAAAAACCGCTGGTGAGAAACCGGATGTTGAACTGTCCACCCTCGTGGTGGGAGAAGTAGGCCCAGTCCTGCTGTATATGCATCTCGTCGGAGTAGAATGATGTCAGGTTGACGTTGTTTTCCTTGTATTTGTCGATGAGGCGGTGAAGGAAAACCGGAGCCTTGTCGCTGAAGTAGTCCATCTCGGGGGTCTCATACTCAAGCAGTACCATCACCCGGGTGTAACCCTCCATTTTTTCATCCTTGTTGCCATATACCCTCAGCCTCCTGATGGGGAAGATCATGTCAGTAGGCGAATTCTTGAGTCCATACTCACCACCATCCACATCAATGGTATCTCCACCTTCATAATGTACATCATTGATTTTCACAATATCATCGGGATCGACCGCAATCAGATGGGACGATTTCAACGGTTTTTCACGGAATGCATACGCTTTTACACCTTTCAGCTTGATCTGGAACTTGCCTTTGTTGTTGGTCCAGTACATCTGTTGCCACATATCTACCGAAAATGAGCCGTCACTGGCATTCATCAGGCCCACTTTATATCCCAGCCACCGGCCCGACTCGTTTGTCTGGTTCTTGTATGCCGGACCCAGTTCAAGGGGGGAGAGCAGGCTCAGACAGATTCCCATGTCGTACTTTCCGGCAAAGTTGCTGATGAACCTGATCATTTTGACATACTCGTCCATGTCGGGTGTGAGCCGTCTCTCCGTACCTGCTTGCGGGCGGTACTGCCTGAAGAATTCATCAAAGGCTATGGTCAGTTCCTTGTCGCCCCTCCGTTTGGCTGATTCACAAACTTCGCGCAGGCTCATGAAGGTGCTGTTGTACCCCAGTGACATATCGATTTTCTTGTCCGGATCCATCAGGTCATATAACTGCTGGTCACTGGTCAGTATAATTACTGCCGCATCCATTGCCGGTACGCATAAGAGCGAACAGATGGCGATCAAAACAATTCTTTTTATCACTTTCATATCGGTATTTTTTTTAAGTATCCAACCTGCCGCCACTTACCCTGTCTTGTTTGTCCGGATCGGCGCGGACAGGCAGCGTGCAGGTTTTTCAATCCATGTGAAACAACTCTTCCAGTTCGATGGAGACAGGAGAGTTGTCATCGTTTACCTCCATAATATCCGCCATGAAGTCCCACCATCTCTGCACGATCGGGTTGGTGCCGATCTCCTGGGAGGATTGTTCTCCATGGTTCTTCTGTACTGCAAACAATACATTGGTCTCCTTATCCCAGAAAATGGAATAATCTTCCACTCCGTTTTGCGATAAGAGTGCTTTCAACTCGGGCCAGATCTCGGCATGCCGCTTTCTATACTCCTCGCTGAATCCCGGTTTCAGATACATTTTAAAAGCTACGCGTTTCATGTTATTTTTTATTTAATTGTTAATCGATCCTTGTCACTCCTTCAAAACTGAGGTAGTTTTCCGAAATATTCAGAGCTTCAATGGTATTGCGTGTCTCTATCGTTGTAAGGATATGGGTGTTGAACCCTTTTCCGGCATCGTTGTCATATACCCAGGTGGGAGTAGGCCACAGACAGGCGCGAAACTTCACCGTACGGTAGAAATCCATCGATACGCCACTCTGTCCGTGGTGCGACATCTGAATATAATCGCAGTCCAGTTGATCGCGATAAGGTCCATAGAGCAGCTTGTCGCCCGACTCTTTTCCCAGATCACCGAGGAAGAGCACCGATTTCAGCGGATCCCAGACCTTGATGACCATGCTCGAATTGTTATAGGGGTTACTTTTCAGCTCTTCATTCTTGATGCCGAGTATACGGAGGGTGGTCTGTCCGAATGCGAAGGTCATGCCCAATGTCGCTTCGGTCACGGTAGCGCCCGATTTTTTTGCCGCTTCGTAATAGTTAAGTGCCTCTCCCTTGTAATTGGGTTCACCGTTAAGCAGTGAATCGGAAAATGTGGAGTGGCAGATTTGCCGCACCCCTATTCCCTTGGGATTTTCCAATATGCGGGTAAGGGCTCCGATATGGTCGGGATGAGGATGGGTGACGAACCAGCAATCGACAATGTTTCCCAAGGCTCCGATAAAACCGCGCAGGTATCCCTCTTCCTCCTTGACTCCGCCATCGATTACAATCACCTTGCCATCATCGGTACGTATGATGTACGAATTGCCGATGGTGTTGATCTGTGATGGCAGCTGCCACAAGGTAAAGGTGTCGTCCTGCCTGGTGTAGGTCGGTTGCTGGTTGATGTAACCCATTTTCCGCCATCGGCGTTCGGTCTTTTTCATGCGGTGGCGGAACTCGTCGTAGTTTTTATCTTCGGCCTTTGTCCATCCGCATTCTGCATAGGCGGCAATACGTGGAAACGTCTGATAGTAGATCCGGGTCTGGTTGGGGGTGTACTCTCCCCACATCTGGCAACCGAGTCCGACAATTGCACCCACTTTCTCTCCTGCGATGCCGTCCGGTACCGGATGGAAGGAGTAGGCCTTCTCCAGCGGGGTCACCTCGTAGGGGTAGTCGAGATAAGTATAGTGTCGGTTGGAGTTCACCACACTGTATCCTTCGTTGATGGCCTTGTTTATCAGTCCGATGTCTCCGTCCCAGAAATGAACCAATGTCCCTTTGGCCAGTTTTTCGGATTGGCTCGCTTCGAGATGTGCCTCACCGCGGATGTTGTCTCCGGTGATCTCGTTCCATCCCATCGTGCGGACCCCTTTTGATGCCAGGTAGTTGGAGAGCCGGTTAATCGACCATACCTGCAGGTCGGCATAGGTAGGTATCTTTTGATCCTTCATGAACTGTACGATCTCCGGATTATTCGCCCAATGGGTATAATTGGCTTCGTCGCCGCCGATATGGATGATCTTCGAGGGGAACAGTGTGATCATCTCATCCAGGATGTCGTGGATAAAAGCCTCTACTTCAGGGTTAGTGACGTTGTAAAGATCTCCCCAAACACCCTTTCCCTGACGCTTGCTGCTTGCCCCGAGCCAAGGGTAGGCTGCGATGGAGGCGGATGCATGGCCGGGTACCTCGATCTCGGGAACAACCTGGATTCCCCGCTCATCTGCATATTGCACGATCTCGCGGATCTCGTCCTGTGTATAGTACATCTTTTTCCCGGGAAACTGTTCATCCCACTGGGCCGGTGTCAACTCCCGGTGCGAGAAATCGCGTTTCGATCCGATGGTTGTCAGTTCCGGGTATTTCCTGATCTCGATTCTCCATCCGGGATCATCTACCAGGTGCCAATGGAAAGTGTTCAGTTTCAGGTAGCTCATCTCATCCAGGAGCTTCTTCACCATTTCCATTCCATGAAAGTGCCGGCTCTCATCCAGCATGAATGCACGCCAGGAGAAGGCCGGCTCGTCGATGATGCGGCAAACGGGAATAGTAATCCCGTTTGCCTGACAGTTGATCAGCTGCCGGAGGGTCTGGAGGGCATGGAGCAGTCCATTGCGTGTGGTTGCAGATACCTGGATCTCTCCCCTGGCGGAAACCGATATGCGGTAAGCCTCCCGATTTTTTGAGATCTTCTTGTCGATAGCAAGTATCAGGTTAGCCTCGTTCCGCTGTTCAGTAATGGAGGGCTCCACGCCGCACCCTTTCAGGAGCTCCGTCATATAGGTTGAACTTCCCGTCGCCTCCCGATCGATGTAGATTTTCCAGTGGCTGCCGACCGTGATCTCTTCGCCTGTAACCATCTCCTGTTGCGGTTTGGGCACGATGGGGAGAGTGTTACTGTCGGTTGCGAAGAGACTGCCAGTTGAAAAAAGGGTAATTAAGGTCAAAAATATCAATCGCATATTCATCTTCTTATTTTACTTCATGCAACACTTCAGACCAATCACTGACTCCTATAACCGATTTGTAGGGTTCAAAAACTTTATCTTCCTGTGGAGTGTCGGCTGCCTGATAGAGGTACCATACCGGCTTTTTGCCCGCTGGATCGTTCTCATCGTCGGGGTATTTTCGAAGGCCGATCCGGAGGCCGAATTCACCTCGTCCATCCATCCAGTTGTGCCATTGAAACGCATCAATCCCGTCCAGATGCTTCATCTTCTTCCATGCATATGCGAAGCCGGCTGCCTGCTCCTTCAGGTCCTGTTCGCCATAGGTGCGGGAGTTGGTGCCGTTCTCCGACAGCCAGACCGTTCTCTTCTGCGAGCCCAGGTAGAGGTTCTCCGGCTGTTTGATCCATCTGTCCAACACCTCAAGATTCTTGAAGGTGATCATCGGACTATTCATGGAAAAGGTGGCCGAGCGGTCGTTCCATGTTTTGGGCTCATTCAGGTCTTCCGGGTAGGGGTGGTAGGCAATGCCCCACCGGAAGTCACCCTCTACTGCCGAATATTTCAACAAACCCTTGAGCAGGTCGAGTGTGGCATAGTCACCATCTACCGGTACCGGTTCAGACCAGGAGTGGGTGAAGGAGGCCAGCACCTCGCTGTTGGCATCGTATTTGCGCGCGATGTTGTAGCAGAGCCGCATCGACCTGTGGTATGCATCCAGGAAGACCTGCAGGGGCCTGTCATCTCCCATATTGGTCCATACGTTGCCGGCATCCACTTCGTTATGGATAATCCAGTGGTGGATACGTCCGAACTTGTTGTCCTTCCTGCTGTAGCGGCTGGCCAGAAAATCCAGTGCGGCCGCATAACAGTGTACGCTTTCGGCAGAGCCCATGTTGGGCATTGTATAGAATGCATGTTCTCCACCGAAGTTCTCATCCTGAAGCAGTTCGCCTACCTTCGGGTCGGCAGATTGATCTGCCGAATTCACCAGAATGATCGCGGCAACTACAATATCATGTTTGAGTGCCTCTAAAAGTGTCTTGTCGTAACCATCCACCACCTTGGCATCGAAATAGTAGCTCCTCCCATTGAACCGGTGTTCGATGGTGTTCTCCTTCCTGTCGAGATGGAGGAAACGGGAGAGCCAGACATTGACCGTGATACTGGTGACCGGGATATCTACAAGATCGGAGCTGTGTCCCCTTGAAATATGGTATCCTCCGATGCCCTTTCTCCCCTTCAGGACCCCTTTCGGCATCATCTCCCGTGGGGTGATGCTGTCGGCATAACGGGCCGATGAGAGGATCCCCTCTTTGCCGGCAATCATCCATCTGGAGAGTGCGTGATCATAGTTGAATCCGTCGATCTCCTCATACCTGGGTCTCTCCACGGTGAAGGATTTCCCGGTTATTTCCGTACCATCAAGCTCTCCGGCGTTGAGGGGACTCTCCCAGGGCCTTACTGCACAGAGCAGCCTGCTGCCTTTGCCGGCATCAACATTTCCCTGGATGAGGATCGTGGAATCGTACACCTCTACCCGGGTAATCGATGCGGGATAGGTAGTGGAAAGGTAACCCTCCAACCGGTTGTTCTGTTGCCTGTCGGATACCCTGAAAGCCTCCCACTCCTTGAAGATGGCATCTTCAGCCCTGTTGCGTCTACGGAAGTGGATATTCCGGATAGTGACCCGGGTATCGGGCTGATCTCCAAAATCGATCCGCAACAGATCCTTCTCCGGGTTCCAGTTGGCCTTTGCAACGGCCTCGCCCAGGTCGACCGAGTAACTGGTCATCTCACCGGCCGGTATCAATCCAGGGCATTTCAGCATGCCTGCCACATTCGATCCAACGGAGCCTGTCTCCCGTGTGAGAAAATATATCTCCATGAAGTTTACCCCTTTCTCGCTGATGTATTCAAAGGTGAGCACCGTTTTTCCGTCGGCGGGCGACAGATCCTGCTCCTTCAGCGTGACATAGGGGTCGTTTCCAAGGGTGGTAATGCCAAACTGGTTCCCATTGAGCGAGTCAATGGCCAGGTGATTGGCCGACTGCCGGTCGAAACTCAAGTATCTGCCACTCTCCTTGCCGCAGCTTACACTTAGCGTCAGCAGGAGGAGAAAAAGGGCGGTTGGGTAACTTCGTCTCATTTCGCGCTCTCCGAATAAACAAAATTGAATCTTCCTCCAGGAGCAGTATCACCATTTACGTAGAAATCCATGATGTTGCCATTCTCCTGCATGTTGTCGTTCCACTTGAATTCAAAGTCGAGACTTTTCCCCTTCACTCCGACGGTTGCTCTATTTACTTTGATCTCCAGCCGGTTTCCGGCAACAATATATCGCTCCCGTTTCACCTCTTCCCATTCCCATCGATTGCCGACGTTCTTTTCCACGATCACCTCCTTTGAGGTCGGGCTCTGCCGGTTGATGATGTAGTCGTAACCGTTCCATCCGGTAGATTTGTCCCTGTCGATATCGATAAAGAGCATCATCCAGTTGCGCTCTTTTCTGGAGGTAAGGGGTTCGGCACACTCCACGTAGAAATAGAGAAATTCCTGATCCCTGGCCACTTTAGCCTTGACGATGTCGTTGCGACCGGTATTGTTGGTATAGTAGGTGTTGTTCCTGCCGGGGTGATCGCGATGGAAGGTGTTGCCTTTGTAGTGGTTGTAGGATGGAGCCACATCGTCCCACTGACCGGGCTTTCCGATCTTGATGGTCTTGGGGGCGGAGATTTTTGCAGGTGGGGACATCCCCTTGAATTTCCTTACATTGTCCACCAGTTGCAGGTAATAGGAATCCCCCTTGTCTCCCCATCCCTTGTTGGGTTCGATATCTCTGCTCCGTTTCCAGTCAAACTGATCCACAAATGAGAAGGGATCTCCTGTCCAGCCATCTTTGGGGAGCCACTGACCGGCGATATATTCATTCCATCCGGTAACAAACACCAGTTCGGGATCAATCTCAAAGGCACGATCCCACTGTTCCTGAAAGTTCCATCCGTAGAGATAACCGTCGACCCTTGGGTCAAATCCGTTCCTGAAGGAGAAGTCCCTACCCTGGGAGCCGGGCAGGTTGAAAGCACTGCAATGACCGTTGGTTTCAGGAGCTGCATTCTGTGCCACTCCCACGGCTACCTGTTCAAACGTGCCATCGGGTTGTGGCACATATCCTTTCTGGGGATAGTTCTCGAGCCATGCCCAATGGTCTTTCCGTTTGGGACCATCCACATAGTCCGGCTGACCAGGTCTGAAGGTGAAGAAATTGGCAATCTCCTTATCCTCCTCCGAATCGGTGAGGTTGTCGGGGTAGGCCATGATTCCCGGTTTTCCTTTCCAGATAAACCATAGGTTCTGATATCTTCCCGGTTTGTATACGTCCCGGTAGAGCTGTCTCAGTGATACCAGCGAGTGGGGAGCCGGGCCGAAAGGCAGCATAAATGCAATCTTCGGTACATTCACACCCTCTTTTTGTGCCTGATCCCAGGTTTTCATCAACGCTTCATATGACTCTATCCAGGTGAGACTTCCGTTTGTGCAGTCGAAGAAGACCACATCAACCTTGGCGTCCGCCAACATTTCAGCATGCTTTCTCAGTACCCACGGGTCGGTTGTCTTGTAGTAACCTAGCAATGGCTGCTCCCAGTAAAAGAAGCCCGGTTTTGCTTTCCCCCATGCCGGATGATTATAGTCCTTCATGGCTTCCGGGTGCTTGCGTACAATCTCGGTAATGTTTTTTACCGTAGTGGTAGTATCATCTTTTCCCTGGTGCCAGGTCCAATAGAACATGGCGACAAACTTCTCCCGTTTGTCTCCGGCATCGGAGTATGTTCTGACACCTCTGCCAAGTCCATCGGTAGCCGACCACTGGTCGCTGTCTACCTGTTGTGCCGCGATGGTAAAAGTTGTTCCCAAAATCAGGAAAAGAGTGAGTAAATTGCGTTGTAATGCCCGTTTCATAATCTATCTCTTTTTGGCTTTCTGTTAATTATTACCGGGTCAACCGGATACTTCTAATTGTTGCGTTTCCCTTTTCGGAGAAAGCGATCTTAATGCCCTTCATCGATTCAAGATAATCCGATATGTCGTTCAGCCCGATCCGGTAGCTCCGGTTTACCCCGTCGGCGATGATCTGCTGCTGCTTTACGATTGGCTGTTTTTCGGGATATAGTCCGGCCTTCTCCCGTTTTTCATCTTCCATGCTGAATTCCCCCTCGCTCCAGTTTAACCAGTCGGTGAAATCCGACTTGCCTACCGGCTGCAGTTCAACGGTGATATCCAGGGTACCGCTGGTGGTGAGAAAACTGCCCTCGATCTCGAGAGAAGCTGCATTGCTTGCTTTCCAGAAGGTCTCCGGGCCCACGAGTGAGCCCCCTTTCCCGAATTGCACCTCCAAGCCCTCCTTCACCGGGAAGCCGTTATCGCTGATTTCCCCCTGATAGTACCAGTGGTTGCGCGACTGGCTGAAATCCCATACGGGATTGTCGGGACGTGTACGGTTGGTCCGGACAAACGATCTGATATCGTCGAGAGTGCCGAGGATAAATGTTGTCTTATAGGTCAGACGTATGTTGTGATCAAGGATCTCTTTCCCGATAGGCGCAATATGTCCTGTCTGGCCATCTTTTTCACCACCATGCCCCTTGAACGAATCGTTGGGGTGGAATCCGCCGTTGAACCTGACCACCTCCGGTTGAAAGACCCCGATTCCGTAACCGTTGTCGTCGAGTAAGGCTGCCCAGTTTTCAGGTGTATAGAAGTTGACCCAGGGCCATCCTCTCTTGTTGTTTTTGTCGACAATCACGGTAACCGGTTCATCGGCAAAGGGGTTGTCGCCCAGGTAGGTGACCAGCTTGTACCAAGGTCCGTTGGTATATACTGCCGGCATCTCCTGCGGACAGGCCCGATACTGTTTCTTGTCCTCTCTCTGGTTCACCAGGGTGGCCTCCATGGTGATTACGTTGCCCGTCAGGGTATAGAGGCATTCAAACCGGCACTCACCCGGTACGCCACTCTTGTGTGGCCACTGCATCGGGATGCTGCTCACGAAGATTGCATTGTTGCCCCGTTTTTCGTAAGCAACAATCTTGGAACGGTTTCCACCTGCGTCGCCCGACTGGATCGGGTTCCATCCCAGCCCCTCCCACTCAGGTGCGGGTCGTTCCCCGTTGGGACCGATATATGGCCATGGTCCGCTGTAGTAGGACATCTGGATCTGTCTGCCCCAGTCATAACTGTTGATCATGTTCTTCCCGCCATTTGCCTTGTCGGAGAGGTAGGTGACCGCTCCACCCAGGGAAAGGTCGACTCCCAGTTTTATCCGGTCATTCTCGATGTAGAGCATCGATCTCTCTTTATCCGGCAAGGTATCTTCAGTACCATTGGCAGGTTTGCCGGATGTGCAGGCGACAGAGAGTGTCGCGCAGAGGTAGATGATGAGGAGATGATTTGTATTCAGCATGTTGTAAGTGATTTAAGGATCCTGTCAACCCGTTTGGTAACATTAAGCGTTTTTGAAGTCTTGAATCTTTATTTTCATTACCTTCTTTTTTTAAGATTATTGCTGTCGCAGTATATCAGTAATTTATGTTTGCCGGCGTCAATCGGGTAGATCAGATGTGACGAGCATCTACTTCAGGCGAAGATTATAACATTATACAGATTGCACTCTCCTGTAAAGTTTTTACAAATGTAACATATCAGGCCAGATGATAACTGATAGAATTGATAAATGAGGTAAGAAAAATGACCGATAACGCTTGCATGAGTGCGATCTATTGATCAAATTCATTACCTTAGCGCCCCGGACTCTGTCTAAGCCATGTTATGCCATCTCACCGTAACCGGTTGGCAGCGTCGATATTTGCGGAAACAGTCGACCATCAGTGAAATTTGAACTTATATATTTAAAACATTTGAAAAACTTATGAGAAAGTATCTGTTTTTATTAGCAGCTATTGCAATGCTATGCAGTTGCAGCGGTGAAAAAACTGAAATGCCGGAGAATAGTGGCGACCAATTTCCGATAATGGCGTGGATAGGGGTTCCGGAAAGCAAGACAACCGTTGAACGGTTCAAGGAGTTGAAAGAGTCGGGAATCAACATCAACTTTTCGGTATATTCCAGTCTCGAGGCGGTGGAAAAGGCGTTGGAGGTTGCCCGGCAAACCGGCGTCAAACTGATGCCAGCATGTCCCGAATTGAGCATGGATACCGAAAATGCCGTCAAACGGCTGATGAATCATCCCGCTTTGGCCGGCTATCACCTGAGGGATGAACCGGGCGCGGATGATTTCTCCATGCTGGGAGAGTGGGTGCGGAAGATTCAAGCGATAGACAGCAGGCATCCCTGCTATATCAATCTCTTTCCCAATTATGCGGGACAGGAGGTATTGATAGGGAAGGAGGGGGTGTTGGCGCCCGGTGAAGATCCATATGCAAAACATGTGGAGATGTTTCTTGCTGAGGTTCCGGTCCAGTTTATCTCGTTTGATCACTATCCGGTGGTGGAGGAGAACGGGATGAGGAGTCTGCGCCCGGGCTGGTATAAAAATCTTGAGATCATTGCAGAAGCCTCCAGAACCTCTTCGAAACCTTTCTGGGCCTTTGCTCTTGCCATCGCCCATAAACCCTATCCAATTCCAACGGTTGCGGAGTTGCGGCTTCAGATGTTCAGTAACCTGGCATACGGCGCACAGGCATTGCAATACTTCACATACTGGCATCCGGGAGATGACACGCCCTGGGATTTTCATGACTCTCCCATTAACCTGGATGGTTCCCGGACGGTTGTTTACGACCGCATACAGGAGGTAAACCGGGAGATACACTCGCTCTCTCACCTATTTCTTGGAGCCGAACTGCTATCGGTTTGGCACACTGGCAGTCAGATACCTGAAGGGACCCGGCCGATTGATCAGTTACCCGCGGAGATAAGAAGACTGGATACCGGTGATGGTGGCGCAGTTGTATCGTTATTGAAAAACGGTGAACGGCACTACCTGGTGGTGGTTAACCGCGATTTTTAATCGCCCATGTCGCTTTCTGCCGTGACGGAAAAAAAGGTGAAACGGGTGTTGAAGGATGGAACCATGGCTTCTGCGAGGGAATTCCCAGCGGTTGAAATGGTCGGGCCTGGTGATATGGTAATTTTTACCTGGGGAAAGTAATTCCCCAGGTCTTTACCACTCAATCTCCACCCACCTTGTCTTCCACCTTCCCCATGTGCCTATCCCATAGGCATAGGAGAGATATTGCGGTGTTCCTTTCCGGATGTGTCCTTTTCCATCACCACTCCATCCACAGTTGTGAATGCCGGGCATCAGGTTTTTTCTCACCTCTCCGATCTTATTGAAGGTCAACCCGTCTTCCGACTCCCAGATCACAAGGTAACCCTTTTCGCTCATCCTGTCGGCAGTATGAATCGCCTGGAATTTTCCAGTAACCTCGCAGTATTTTACATCTGCGTGGTCCGCTCCGGCAATATGGCTCTTGTCGATGGCCACCCCCCGCTCGTTCAGCTTCCCGGGCCAGTCGGGATCATCGGCAGGTGCGGTAGCCACCCGGGTTGTGGTCCCTACATCGTTCCAGGAGTAGTAAAAGTATATGGTGTTGTCTACCACCACGATGGAGGGTTCACCGGCACCGAACTTTTCGGGATTGCCATCGTATCGTATTACCGGTTCGGGATTCACTCCCCATTTCTCTCCGTCCCACTTCTCCCAGGGACCGGTCTGACTTTTGCTCCGTGCCACATAGACATTGTTTTGCGTCATGGCAATATTTTCAGTCGAAGTATATCCAATGTAATAGTACCCGTTCCAGTAGGCTGCTCCCGGATCACATACTGAATAGTGATCGGATGAGAATTCGGTGGGGAGCAATGAGATTACCTCCCGGGTCCAGCTTTTGCCCCCGTCGGTGGAGCGCTGATAGGATGCCTGGTCCCAAAAGATATCACCGCTGGTCTCCTCTTCCGACCACATGGCTTCCCAATGGCTCTTTTCGATTATAGGAGCACCATTCCGGTAGCTGGTGACACCGGCGACCTCTCCTTCACGCAACCATACGCCCGATTGGTCGGTAAGGCTCTCTGACAATTCCCAAAGATAGGTTCCGGGCGGAAACTTCTCCGATCTTGTAATTCCCAGTTTCTCTCCGTCGGCATAGTTTGTATACCTCTCCGTGGCAATCGCAGGTTGTGCAACCACGTCGGCGTAACTCATCGACGGATCATCCCATTTAAAGAGTTTCAGGGTCAATCCACAGGGTTGTCCGTGCCAGTTGGGGCTTACTACCTTTACGCCCCAGAATGGAACATCGGCTGTAAATTTCTGGCCGACGGTACCGTATGCCGAGACCGGATATGCCGTATTTTTTCCGGTTTTATTGTACAACTCGTGCCACTTGCCGTAAAAATCACCCACTGCGGCAAACCAGGCGTCGATCGACCCATCGTCGTTGATGATGATGGAGGGGCCGTAGCGATAATTCTCCCCCTCATATATGTCCCATCCACTGTTCTTTAATTTGAAGACCTTCACGGCTTTTGGGCCTGTTTCCTCCTGGCCTCCCTTCTCCTGTTCACTGCAGCAGGGGAGCAACAGTAAGGAGATAAGTAGCGGTAATAACCAACGCTTCTTCATCATAACGCTATTTACCATGTGATTCACCCTCCTTTATCGGAAGCCATGTGCAGATATGCATGCCATTGTTCCAGTTATCCACGGAGGCGTAGTCGGTCATGGTAATATATCCGCCATCTTCCAAGGGTACCGAGAACTGCAGGTTGCTTCTGCCGGCAGCAGGCTTCTCCTGGACTGCATTGATGAAACCGTTCTCCGATGCCAGACGTACCGGTTTGTCGTAGTTGCTGTCGATCTGCTCATCCCTTGCCAACACTACCGGTCCGTAGATCACCGCCTGGAAATTGTCGCCAGCGCGATTGCTTCCACGTGGTGCGTCAATCACCCTGCACCTCATATCCAACTCCAACCTGATAGAGTCGCCCGATTCCCATTTGCGGCTTATTTCCGTATAGCTGCCGGGGGTCACCTCAACCGGCCCGTTGTTCACGGTGAGCGTTGTGGCGAGACTCCATTCCGGAATCCGTAAACGGATTGTAAATGTTTCACTCTTGTCAAGCGCCACCTTAACCTCTATTTTGCCAGAAACCGGATAGTCGGTGTTGATGGCAATGGAGCCCGATCTCTTGCCGGGAGTTTCAAAAACAAAATCTCCCCTGTTATAGAGATTGATAACCGGTCCACTGTCGGAATTCATTACTGCCACGTAGGGAATATATGCCAGTCCCATCGGTCCGTTGAGATTGCAACAGGTTACCTGCAGCGAGTCGAATTTCCAACCCCAACCCTCATCGGTCACCTTCGAGCCATTCAGCAGGTTGACGTAACTGAATCCATCGCCTGTAGGTTTCATCGCACCAATCAGTCCGTTATAGGCATACTTTTCAATGTAGCCGGCGATGGCAGGATCGCCCGTCAGGCGGAGCAACTGGCTGCAAAACTTCATCCAGGTCACCCCTACGCAAGTCTCCATCATGCGGGTAATGTCGGGATTGGTCTGCTCCAGTGCAGTGTTTCCCCATGCCTCACCATAGACGTAAGGGTGATAGGGCTGATCCGATCCCCCGTTACCGATGATGGTGATCTCCTTGGATGCGATGTTCCGGAACATATTCATCAGCATCTCCTTGTGTTCCGGTTTTCCCACCACCCTGTAATATTCGGCCAAACCTTCGAAGAGCGACATCATTTCGTAGGCTTTGGGGTAGTGACCGGCCATTTCCCAGGGATTGACGTTGTTCAGGGCATTCTGGAAAAGGTTGTACTCTTTTGTGCCTCCCGATTCTATGATGTAAGCGGCGAAGTCGAGAAAACGTTTCTCCCCGGTCCATTTATAGAGTCGCATGAAAGGTTCCAGCAGGGTACTGGATTCAATGTGGCAAGGTTCATGTCCGATATTGGTGGCACTCCATCCCACGTCCGTGATTTCAGTTTTCGGTGAGGGGCCGATCAGGGAGATAATATTGTCGGCCTGGCTGATCAGGGCGTCAAGGACTTGAGGATCGGGATTTACCCACTCGTAATACTCCTCCAGACCCAACATTACATACTTCCGTTCCCACAACTCACTCTCCTCGGGCTGATTTTCAATTGGGACACAGCTGATGCTGCCATTCTCCCTCCGGGTGGTAAGCAGGTCGTTGACGGTTGTCTCCAGAATCTGACGAAGCTCAGGGTCGTTGGTATACCGGTAAAACATGCTGCCGGAACGAACTGCTTTTCCCCACATCTCGCCCAATGCGAACTGGGGTCGCCCGTTTCTGAAGAAGTCTACAAACTGGTCGTAAGGCAGATCGCCCTTGTTCCAATGGTTAATGGAGTGCTGGATGTACTGTTCGAAAAAGCCCTCCAGCCTTGCCGAACCGGGCGGTAGCGGAGACATTGTATCCCGGACGGCTTCCTTTTCTTTGTGATCACTGCACGAAACAAGGATTGCAAGTGAAACAACCGTGATAAGTGTGATGATGCTTGAAATTCGTTTCATTTGTAATGATAGTTATTTAGGGTATGACATTGTGCATGATTTCATTCCATTGCCGGATACCGATGATTGATCTGTAGGGCTCGAAAACCTCATCTTCCCTCTCCGTGCCGGCAGCCTGGTAGGCGTACCAGACCGGCTTGACACCTCCCGGCTCCGTCTCGTCATCTGGAAAGCGTCGTAAGCCAATTCTCAAACCGAATTCTGTCCGGTTATCGATCCAGTTGTGCCATTGTATGGCATCGATTCCCTCCAGGAGAGACAACTTTTTCCAGGCATAGGCAAAACCGGCAGCCTGCTCCATCAGATCCTTGTTGCTGTAGCTCCTGGAGTTGGTTCCGTTCTCGGAGAGCCACAATGTTCTTTTCTGGCTTGAGAGGTAACGGTTTTCATTTTTTCGGATCCAGTAGTCGATTACTTCGAGATTCTTGAAGGTGACCAGGGGAGTGTTGATGCTGAATGTGGCTCTTGTATCGTTCCATGTTTTGGGTTCGTTCAGGTCTTGCGGATAGGGATGGTAGGCCACACCCCATTGAAAGTCCCCCTCCCTGATACTGAACTTTTGCATGGCTGTCAGCATCTCCTTGGAGGAGTAGAGCTCCACCGGCTCTGACCACGAATGGGTGAACGACCCCATCACTTCACTGTGGGGATCATATTGCCGGGTGACGGCATGGCAGATCCGCATGGAGCTGAGGTAGCTCTCCAGGTAAATCATCATTGGCTTCCGTCCCATGTTGGTCCAGGTGAGACCGGCGTCCACCTCATTGTGCATGATCCATTTGTGTATTCTCCCGTTACCGTTGTCGGGCCTGTTGTAACGGGACGCAAGGAAATCGAGCGCCGCGGCGTAACAGTTGACTCCCCGATCGGTTGTCAGGTTGGGCATTGTATAGATTCCTTCCGGGGTATATGCGGGATGCTGTAGCAGCCTGCCAATTTCCGGATCCACACACTCGGCCGCTTTCTGTATCAGGATAATTGCCGCAACCACAATCTCTCTGGAGGCTGTCAGTCTCAATGCTTCATCGATGCCATTGAGGTAGTTTCTCGAGAAGTAGTACCTCCTGCCCCCATACTCATGCTCGATTGTATTTGCTGCCGGATAGGTGTACATCATTGCGGTTATGGGAATATTGATGGTGATGCTGGTGATGCCGAGGAGGTCCAAGTCGCTTGCGAAACTGTTCATGAAAAAGCCTCCCAACCCCTTTTTGCTCTTTAACACTCCCGGAGGCATCGATTGTTGGGCGGCAATGAGATCTGGATACCGGGCATGAGAATCAATTAAGAGGCCGTTTCCGCCCTCCTTGACGATCACCCACCTGGATAGCAATCGGTCGTAATTCAATCCGTTACGGGTGACGAACCTGGGTAGCGTGACCTGGAAGGAGCGGCTATCCAGGGGTGTTCTCTCTCTGAAACTCTTCATGGCAACCAACGTGTCCATTGGCACCACCTCGCACAAGCTGAACGCTCCGTCACCATTGTATTCGCCCGTGATGGTCACCGTTGTGGCATCAATCTTCACTTCGCTAATCTTCGATGCGTAATCTTTCGCCAAGTACTCCTCCCATGCGCGCTGGATCGACTCTTCCTGCCTGATGCGAGCCTCCTCCTCCTCAAACGCATGGAGTTCCAAGGCATTCATCTTTCTGAAGTAGATGTTTCTGATAGCCAGATTCACGCCACTCTCGGTGCCAAAATCAAACCGGAGAATATCACCCGCTTTTCCCCAGGAGAATTTTTCCAACTCTTTTGGCATGATCAACGAATAGGTTCTCCATCCGGAGGAGGCACTCAGCAATGGGCCAAAGAGAGAACGCGATTCTGCAATGTCGGGGCCAAAGAAAACCTGTAGCCGGTCGATATCTTTTGAGCTTTTGTATTCAAAAGAGAGCACCACGGAATCTGCGTGCCTCGCCTTTGATATCTCCTCGGTCATGATATAGGGATCACCGCCTGTAGTGGTGATCGAGTAGCCATTTTTGTCATCCTTGCTGATGGTCAGCTGGTTTGCCGATGCAAGGTTAAACTTCAGGTATTGGGTGTTTGATTTGACAATTATCGGCGCTCCTGTTTTCCCTTCCTCCTTCTGACAAGCCTGGAAGATACCGGATGAAATGATCAGCACGGCCATGTAGAGCCGGCATCTTCCAAGTGCACGATTTCGTCTATTTGTTATAGCTTGTTGCATACGAGATGATGGCTTCTATATTGATTGCACTTTCCCAAGGCCTGTAGTTACAACCCATGGGGACCCCGTTGTTATAATATTCCACCCAGGCTCCGGTTTCATCCACGATGGAGAGCATGTCGGCAAGAATCCTTGCTGCAAGCGGCTCCTTGTACCTGCTCAGCGCGTAGAGAAAGAAGCCATACTCGTATCCGATGGTTATGGCGGATCCTTCGCGCGAGGAGACCTCTCCTTTCCTCTTGTAATTGTCAATGATAAGTGCCAGGTTGTGATCCAGAATCTTCCGGGGGATCACGGTAGAACGCAGATAGAGTGGGGTCAGCGCCAGCGAGGGGAGGAAATAGCTTTTCCGCTCGATCACCGGGAGGGTTAACCCCTCGGCGATACATTTGGGACAGAGGTAATTGCCTCCGCTATCCTTTCTGGTCTCCAACACGCCGTGTGATCCGGCGCAGAAGCCATGACGGTATTCAGGCATCGATTCAATATCCATCCGCAAAGGGTTGTTGGCCATAATTTGTCTGCCGGATACGAAGTTCTGCAGATAAGCTCTCTCGGTCTGATGGAGTAGTCTCCTGTCGGATAGGATGGTTGAACTGTTCCATAACCCGTACTTCTCCACGAAGGAGAGGAGCTTTTTCCCCGATTCGATGAAAAGGAGAGTCGCTTCGGCAGAACCGTCGTTCAGTGCACTTCGGGGCAATATCCCACCGGCCACGTAGGTCTCATCTCCGTTGAAGGGCAACATCCCTTTGATCAGGTGTCTTTTTTGCGCCTGCCAGGCCCACTCCAACATGGGGAGGATCTCCCTTGTAAAAGCGACATCGTTTGTGTTGTTCAAGTAGTCGAAAGCTTGAATGATCAGGTATCCGGTAATTTCAACCTCGTCATTTTCATGCTGGTGGAAGATGCCGGGAATTCCAATAGCCTGGGCGTTGCGGATATATCCGAAATGTTGCCAGATATCCCAGTAGAATTGCAGAATTTTCCGGGCTTCCTCAAAATATCCCATCGCCAGGAATCCCCTTGAGACACCGTACTGGTCCCTTACATATCCCAGGTGGTAGCGGTGTCCGGCAATCACCGCTCCCTGGGTAGCCTGTTGGGTCTTCAAGATAATGGCCACGTTGTCGATCTGGTCGAGCACCTTCCGCCTCATGGGGAAGCTCTCCGGAATGAGCTTCTCGAATGCCTTTCGTCGGTTTGTATAGTTCTCCCAATATTTTTTGGTTCTCTCCAGCAGGAATGGAGCCGTGGCTGTCAATGCCAGGCGGCTGTTCTCGTCACACTCCTGAAATGAGGCTCCACCAATGCAGTAGAGTTCGCTTTTTCCCGGTTTGAAACTGAGCGAGAAGAGATCGGGTTCAACCTGATTCAGTTCACTGTTACCCGTTGAGCAGATATTTTGAAATTGCTCATATGGATGATTATAATCACCGTAAAAGGGTAATCCCCTCCCTTTGTAGAGCAGCAGGGATGAGGTGTGGTGGAGGGTGATCCTGTCGCTTTCCTCTATATGGATATTGATGGCAAAAGGCTTGAGGCACTCCACCATCCGGGTATAGATTGCCGATTTGCTGTCGATGAAATCCTTGAATCTCGCCACAATCTCCCCTCCCTTGTAGAGCGTATGCTCCCAGATAGCAGTTCCCGGTATCCGTGAACTGCTGGTGGAGTCCATATCCTGCACGATCAGCCGGATGTATGAGGGTGAACTGTATCCCGGCCCGAATATGCTCTCAATGTCTGCTCCCTGGCCGAATACACAGTAGTTTCCGTTTCCCAGGCAGTGGAGCTGTGCTGGCCTGCCGGCATAAACAGATAGCATGCAGAGGCACATGGTGACAATAGAGAGCAATCTATGCCTGCATTCAACAGGTATCTGGCTGTCTGCTTTCATACGGGAGGCGTAATCCAATAAAACAATTCTCCCTATCTTATAACGCCTGTGCCCGTCGTGATTGCCATATGGCAGTTCATAGATGGGGGTCCCGTCGAGTTTGCCGGCCGACAGATACAGGTCGTAGGTTCCGGGCTTGCATGTGCGGAAAAATGTTCCCTTGTGATCCCGGTGAGCAGGTGCAATGGTGAAGGTGGAGGTGATCTCCCTGCTCTTCAGGTTGTCGGCCTCACTTACGGGGAGCTCCTTCAGGTTGCAGGAAGAGTCGGTAAGAACCGATACGATTCCGCCCTTCTCATCCTTAAGGGTGAAACAGGGATAACCACCCCCGTAGCATGGTGCAACCCCGGCGTTGGCCCACCTGCTCTTGATGGTAAACTTTTCCCCTTTTCTTACGGTTCGGGGCCAGGTGATTTCCGGTACCTGCAGGCGGTAGCCGATACGCCTGTTTATCCGTCGGATGATCTCCTTGTTTGCTTCGTAAAAACGATCGGGCCACCAGTGGATCGAGAGGAACGAAGCGTGATAATCCTCTACCGCTTTCATGAGCAGATCGTTGTCCCAAGCTCCCCTTTCGACCGATCCTCCATAGTGCTCATGTTCCAGGACCACCGGAAGAGTGGGCCAGAAGAGCTGTGCCATTTCGCTGTGAAACCAACTGTTTGGAGGTGGTTGTACCAGAATGCTGTCGTCATGTATGGTCACTCCCTGTGAAAAGGCGTAGTCCGTGATCGGGAAACGTTCTCCTCGCTGGTCATGTCCCGCATAATCATCCGATATGCAGAGCGTGGTGTGCTTGAAGTGCCTGCGGTAGAGGTCGATCATCCTTTTCTGTGTCTCCACTCCCCACGATTTGCCATGTTTGGGTGTGGTCAATACGGTATGGCCTTCGCCCCACATTCCGTAATGACCCACAAACAGGTAGGCCACGTTGGGATTGTTGTCATATCTGGCAGCCAGTACCCGGACGAAATTCTCCACCTTTTCCAGAAAGATCGGATCGTCGTAGTCCGGCTCAAGATATCCATCCACTTCGTATGACTTGGCCCCCGCATCGTAGATCCATTTAGGGGTTCCCGATCCCATCCAGTTTTCAGTCGCGGTGATGCAGATTCCCACCTGGCCACCCTGTTCAATCCATCGTTGGGCGGGGGTGTCCAGGATTTCCCATACATACTGTCCCTCTTCCGGCTCCACGAATGCCCAGGGTATACGAAGAAAGACGGTGTTCATTCCGGGAAAGTAGCGGACCGTATCGGAGGGTTCCAACTTTGAACCGTAATTCTGGTACAGATTTGAATAGTAATAGGTCACCCATCCCATTCCGGGGTTGATCAAAGCTTCACCATGGTCGGTAAGGCGTGCGTGCAACTGACCCGAAGGTAGCGGTTCAATCTCCGGCTCGATAGCTGAGGTTGGACTGCTGTTCAAGGGCATGCCATGCAGATCGCTCCGGATGGCAGTGGCCAGGCCCAGGGAGGCGATACTCCATTTCTTGATAAATGTTCTTCTGTCACTCTTCATTGTTCTGTTTTTTATAAATTTCAGGTATCTCGGGACGTGGTCCGTTATCTGTGACATTTATCCTCCAGTCGAGATTATTGATATAGAGGTGACGGAAGTCGAAAGGTTGAGGGAGCCATACCCTGAACAGGTTGCCCGCTTTCCAGCTGTTTCCGGCTGAGGCGTAGTCGCACATGGGCAACTCGTGCTGCTTCCCGCTTTCATCCGTTACCGGCACCTGGAATGTCATCCATATCTCTTTCACCGGGGGATTATCGACCAGTGTGAGATCGATCGAGCCATCCCGGTTTTTCCTGAAGCTGTAACGATACATTGGCGGAACCTCCACCCCATGACGAAACGGTATCAGCCGGGTATCGGATGCCAGTATCACCGGACCGCGCCGGATTGCCGCATCCGGAACCCCTGACGGTGCATTCACCACATAGCCGGTCATGTCGAAGCTCACCTCAATCTTGTCCCGGTTGCACCATTCCCGCTTGAGGGTCAGATAGCTTCCCGGGGAGACTTTCTTCCGGTAACGTTCACCGTTGACTGTAACCACCGTTTTTTTGCTCCATTCGGGAATGCGAAGGCGGATATCAAAGCGCTCCTTCTTCGGGATGGAGAGGGTGATTGCCACATTGCCACCAACCGGATAGCGGGTCGACATCTCTAGGGTGAAGGGTTGATTGCCGGGCGACTGCATCTTGCCTTGCATGGGAGCATAGAGGTTTACCGCAAATCCGTTTTCCGATCTCATGACGGCCCATGAAGGTGTCAGCAACATTGCCCTGGGACCGTTGGCCACGCAACAGCTCATCACGACATCTGCAAACTGGAGGTGACTGGGCACCCTTTCTCCCATCAGTCCGGTGTAGTATGACCACCACTCGCCATCCGGTGTCTGGGATGCCAAAAGTGCATTGTAGAGACTGATTTCTAGCTGATCGGCATACATGCTGTCACCGGTGAGACGCAACATCTGGTAGAGAAGTTTCATCCAGGTTACGGTGACACAGGTCTCCAGACCCTGATACATCGGGTCGTTCTGACGCATCTTCCCATTGCACCAGATCTCATGCAGGGAGCCCGAACCCACCAGCATGATCTCGTCGCGGATAATCGATTTGACCAGCTGCCGGGTTGCTTTGAGGTAGTCTTGGTTTCCGGTGATCCGATAGAGCTCGCAGAGACCTTCGAAGCACGACATCATCTCATATGCCTTGGGTGCGCCGGCCATCTCCCAGAGCGGGGTCTCTGCAACTGCTTCATCCACAAGCCTGATGCCTGTCGGTGTCAGCTTGTTGGGACTTTTCCAGAGTTGTACGATATGTTCGGCAAGGTCGAGATATTTCTGTTTGCCGGTTCTCTGGTAAAGCAGGGCAATCGGCTCCAGTACCGAGCTGGAGGCGAGTCCTTTCCACCCGATCCACCCGGTTTCTGCCAGATTTACACTGCTGCCGGGACCGGCCTCGCCTATCAGGTGATCCGCCACCCGTTCCGCAGCTTCAAGTGTTGCCGGGTCGCCAATCTGGTCGTAATAGGCCAATAGTCCCAGCAGCACATATTTACGGCCCCAAATGTCCCAATCTTTCAAATGGTGCTGATCGGGATATGTGCCAATATATCCATCTGCAGTCTGTGTGAGTAGCAACCCGTTTACCGCGTTGTCGATAATCTCCCGATATGGCGGCACAGGTTTATATCCATATCCGAGCATGGCCGATGTAACCCATTTCCCCCAGAATTCGCACCTGAACCCCCAATTCTCGTCGTTTCTGAGCTGGAAGGGGAGGATGAGGCGTCCGATATCCTGTGCCATTACCCTGTTCTCGATGCAGAGGTCGATTTTCTCACCTACTTCTCCTCCAATTGAGAGTGATCCGTAGGGTAGGGCGGTGAACTTATCCTGTCCGTTTACCGGGAAAAATGAAGCGATACCGATCAGAACGGAGAGGAGTGGTGTCAAATGTATGCGCATACCAGATATATGGATAGTCAGAGTTAATAAGTCGAGAATTGACTGTTAAGCCAGTTCATGTGATTGATGAAGAATTGCCGGTCGCAATCCACTTCAGCCTTGTAGGAGCCCAGGGGTATGCCTCCGACACTCACGCGCTCGTTCAGGATATTCCAACGTTTGAAATTGAGCTGTTGTGATTGGTCAAGCATTTCGGCGGTCTCATCGATGAAGTTGAGAATTTCATCGGTGACAGCCGTACTGTTCCACAAATTCCTGATCTCTGCCTTGAATGCCGGATCCTGTAAAAGCTTGTCGTAATAGAATGCGTTGGATTCCCATACGTAATAATTGGCCGGGCGGGGCCGGGCGCCATCGTACCAGCCAATGCCTAGAGACCACTCGAAGTCCCACACCGGGTACATTTCGATTTTTGAATTTCCCATATCCTCCTTGACCATGTAGACATTTGTGTCCATGTTGGCCAGGATATTGTGGTAAACGAACCAGCGTACAAAACTGGCAACGTCAATGAAACGTGCATATCCGTCTTGCGGGTCATTGAACGTGGAAGAGGCGAGTACACCCTCAAAGGTGTCGACATAATTTTTGATATATTCCCATTGCTGGGGAGTCAGGTCTTCCTCCGGATCTGGGTTCTTGAAAGAGAATCCATACCCCCTAGAGGATACGAAATAGTTGACCTCCTGATTATAGTATCCGTCACGTTCGAAGAGAAAACCATCGTCCGGAATATCTACACGGTTAGTTCCCTGTTCAACCGGTTCCACCAGCTGATAGTTGCCTAGGTATTCGCCGTTAAGCACCAACTCTACGAAACGGTCGTCCGGAGTCCACGGGAATCTCATCAACCTGCTTAACTTGAATGCAATGGCCGTGCGGAGAAGCGTCTTGTCGCAGTAGTTTGCCAGTAAAACCCAATCTTTAGCCTCTTCCATACCCAGGATGGATGCCTTCTTGTCGAGTTTGATCTTATAGGGTTTCTTGGGGTAGGTCCATGTTGCATTACCCCTGCCCTTGATACGCATGCTCTTTTCGGTGACAGTTTTTCCATTCTCCTTGATTACCAGCGTACCTTCAACATAGTTATCTTTTGATGCAACGGGAGCCTGATCCACCGTCTCTATGTAGACAACAGGAAGGCCGGTATCCACGAGATCGCCTCCAAAGGAGATCTCGAAGGTGGCACGTCGTCCTCTTGCAGTAACGGTTGCCTGGGTGGTGCCACGCTTGAAAATATCGGTCGACCAGTCGATTTTAAAGTTGTTGTTTGGTTTTTTCGTTCCGTCTGTATAGATCTCCTGAACTTCTATTCCTGTGAAATCAGGTGTTTCGCCCAGCCGGAAGGTTGTCTTGTCGGGAAGTTTTGAGATTTCGATATCGAGGAATATCTCTTCAACTTTCCCGGTCTCCTCTTTATCACAAGCATTGAAAAATAGTGGAATGGCAAAGAGGAGGAGGAATAACGTTGTCTGAGAGTATGTTTTTTTGGAATTGTGCATGCGGTTTTTGATGATACTCATCGCTTTATTATTGATTGATAGGTTGATGTAACTGAATATGTAATCTGGTATCAGGAATGGAATGTCAAAAAGAAGGGGGAAACAAGTTCCCCCTTCCGTTGATTCTCCTAATATGGGGTAATCTCACCGAAGTAAGTCCACGGACTCGCTCCCCAGGTTGCCTTGATCTCTACTTTCAGATAACGGCCAGGGACAGGATTGGTTGTCCTGTAGTCCAACTCCTTGGAATAATCGTTAGACAAGTTGGTCTCCTCGAGTACAACGGTCCAGTTTTCGTTGTCCTCGCTGACAGAGAATACAACATGCTTGGGCTCCATACCATGATCGTCCTGACGTTGCCAGATCAGGAATCCCCTGATGGCAGGCCTCACCTTCTTCATGTCTACCACGAACCATTGAGGCATGCCGTTGATCTCTTCATTGAACGGATCGCTGTGCCAGGTGCTATTCTTATCCCCATCAAAAATTTTTGATACGGCCCAGTCGTCGTTCCATTGCGAACGGTAGGCAATCACCTTCCAGCTCTTTTTCTCCCAGTCGTACTCCTTGCCTTTAACCACATAGTATACAGTCCTCAACTCCTCGTTCAGCGGAACCTTTCCTTCGGTAACCGATTGAATGGTTACCGGCAGGAGGTATTCATGTTCGAAATTGATCTTCTGCGCTTCAATGGTCACCACTATCGGATCGGATATCCTGCTGCCGTTCTCGATTGTCACGCTGGTCTTGTCCAACGAGAAGGAACCTTCGGGCAACTGCAAATAGCTGGTGTTGTTGGTGCTGTTGTAACTTGAAACAAGCGAGTTGTCAACCGCAATTTGCGCTACATATTCACCCTGGTTGTAATTGGTGGTGCCACCGTAGGAGATGGTGATGGGAAAGGTTGTGTTTCTATCCACCTCCACCGCTTTGATTACCGGGTTGTCTGCTGCTCCTGACAATGAAATGTACATAAACTGTTCCAGTTCGATTGTTTCAGGATAGGGGTCATTGCATGAGTTGAGGGCAAAAATTCCCCAACAGGCACAGAGAAGCAATGCTATTCTATTTTTCATATGCTAAAAATTTTCGATAATTAATTCCATCCGGGGTTCTGCCAATCCATACCTGTGTGAGTAAACATCTTGTCGATTTCACTTTGCGGGATCGGATAGAAGTACATTTTTTCCTTATAAGATTCGCGTTCGAAACCGATACGCTCATAGTTGAAACTACCATCATCGTTTTTGGTGATGCGCATGCCGGTCACGTAACGTTCACTCTGCTCCATGATTTTCCACCTGCGGACATCGAAATAGCGGTGACCTTCGTAGGCAAGTTCCACACGGCGTTCATTCCTGTAACGTTTCTCGAATTCATCTTTTGACAATCCTGCCGGTATGTCGGGCATTCCTACCCTGCGACGGATGGCGTTTACTGCATCACGGGCGCTCATCGTTATACCGTTTCCAATATTGATTGCCGTTTCCGGATTACCGGTAGCCTGATATGCTGCTTCAGCAAAGTTGAGGTACATCTCTGCAAGGCGGAACATGCGGATTTCGCCATCTGCATCGTTATCGCGACCCGATTTCCAGTTATTATATTTGCGGAGATAGTATCCGGTGAAGGTTGCTCTCCGGTTAGTGTTGGAGATGCCGTCCACGCCGCCTACAAAGCTTTCGCAGGGATCTGCAGGAACTGACTCGACCCTTACATTGATCTCGATATCTTTAATCTCTACGATATTTCCAGCATCTGCACCCACGTCAAAACGGAGGTAGTGCCCAGGTTTTCCCCATTTCCACCAGCTATTGTTCCTGTAGGGGGTGAGATCCAGTTCAAAGTCGGTCCATTCAGTTGCTTTGTTCAGCACCACGTTTTCCGGTGTCGACTCTCCACCTGCAGGGTTAGGAGCAGCAAAGAAGAACTGGGCATTGGTGATGTTGTTGTTGCTCTTGTACTTGAATTTGAGCAGAATCGAGCCGGTAGTGGCGTTGATGTCCTGGGTGAGCGGGGTGGTTGGGATATAGGGATCTCCTCCCGTTGTCTCAAGCCTGAATGCGCCCTCCTCTTCAAGTTCGGTTGCATCGATACTATGGCTGCCGCCTGCCAGCGATATGCTCAACGGATAGTGGTCGTCCCTGGCCAAACCTCCGGAGGGTCCGAGATCCCGAACAGCTCCATTGAAATAGATGGTTGCATAGAAACGGGGATCACGTCCTTCGTAGGGATTGTTCGGATCATACCCCGACGCCGTATTGATGATGGGTTGCAGGTGTTGCTGATCTGAATAGCCCGAGATAGGAAGCATGCCGGTGGCCTGCATTTCATAGCAGTCTACCAGCTCCTGTGTCGGACAAGCGCCGGCTGTTGTCTGTCCCGGGGTAGAGGGCATACCGTGGTTTCCCCAGATGTTTACCCTGTTGCCGGGATAGATGGTCTCCTTGTCACGGGCACGCTGTTCATCGTGCGGGGTGATAAAATAGAGTTCATACAGGTTCTGTGCGCTGTTGTTCTCCGGTTCCTCGGTCCAGAGTTTGTAATCGTTAACCAGCAGGTTGGAGAGTGCGTTGCCGGTGATTTCTGCGGCATCCTGCCATGTGTAGGTGCCATCGGCATAGAGCGGGCTGGCAGCGTAAAGAATGGCTTGCGAGCGAATAGCCTGGACAACCGCCCTGTTCATGATAAAGTTCTCCCCGGTCCTGACTGTCCAGGAGAAGCTGAGGGTTGAAACGGGTTCGCTCATTGCTGCATCGCAGTCGTCAAGAATCTGTTTTACTACAGCCGAAACCGGTGCGCGGAGATCTTTCGAGAAATCGTGATTGATTTCGTAGGGTTCGGTGATCAAGGGAACAGACCCGTAACGTTTCATCAACTGCAGGTAATAGAGTGCTCTCAGGGTATGAGCCTGTGCCCTCCAGGAGGAGAGTTCCTCTTCGAGGGAGGCCAGTTCGTTTGCGGTGACCCCTTCGATCCTGTTGAGAAAGATGTTGCAGCGACGTATCGCCTGGTAGATGGAACCCCAGGGTTGACCATCCACATTCGAGTAGTTGGATGCGTTGAATGCATCCACGTACCAGAGGGCAGCATGTGATCCCTGAAAAAGCATGTCCGAACTTTGAGATTCGTCGGTAAGGGTCGCCCGGTTGATATCGGGCATGATCCTGGCTCCGTAGCAGGAGTTGAGGTATCCCCTTACTCCGTTTCGCGTCTTGAATAGTTCATCCAGCGAGGTGCGCCCGTCGTATTCCAGCTCCAGCGCCTCATTGCAGGAGGTGGCGAATCCCAGCGCCAATAAGATAAACAATATCTGGATATATGTTTTCATTACTTTCATGTTTTAAAATTTAATACTGAGTCCAACATTGTAGAGACGGTAGACGGGAACAGCTTCCAAACTGCCTGCATAGTGCGCTTCAGGACCATAGAGATCATGTTTCAGCTTATCCCAGGTAATCAGGTTCTGTCCGCTGAAATAGAGCCTCGTGCCGTTAAACAGATCAAAAGTATAACCGATCTCCAGATTCTTCAGCCGGAGGTAAGATTTATCCTCAAGGAAGAAGTTGCTCGCTTCGTGGTTTGAATTCTTTTGTGCCGACAATGCCGGATAGGTAATCTTTTCGCCGTTGGCATACCTCTCAGCGGTCCAGGCGTTCTTATGCCACTCCGAGTAGACACCCTCAAACGAATATTCAACACGTCCCATCGACATATCTACCGTCCAGTAGTCGGCAATACCCTGGAAGAGTACGCTCATGTCGAAGTTCTTGTACTTCAGTCCGCCATTGAACGCGTAGAAGAACTGTGGCATTGAACCGTTTCCAAGCGGAGCCTTGTCCTTGTCATTGATTTTGCCGTCTGCATTCAGGTCGTAATATTTCAGGTATCCCGGTCTGGGTGTGCCGATCTCATATACCAGCCCACTGTTGTCGATCTCTTCCTGGCTATTGAAGTAGCCGTTGCCGTTGTGATCATCAACGATGTAACCCCAGGCCTGTCCAAGAGGATATCCTTCGGTGCGGATGCGGTAGGCAAAATCCTCGACTCTCTGGCTTTCATCCCAGAAGATCACCTTGTTCTTGTTTTGTGCCAACCATCCACCCAAGGTGAGGTTGAGATCGCGGGTGATATCCTTGTTGTACCCCAGCGAGATTTCGTAACCCTTGTTTTCAAAGATACCCACATTCGCTCTGGGGTAGTTGCCCAGGGGAACACCCTGGTATTCGGGTGTTTTTGAAGTTGCGCTGGTCACACCATTTTCTGTCCTTTCATTGTAGATGTCAACTGTAAGTGTGAAGTTGTTCAGCAGTGAGAGATCGATACCGAGGTTTTTCTTGGTGATGATTTCGGGATCCAGAAATGGATTGGCCACCTGTCCCTCGTTCACGTTGTGTCCCCCGAGGAAGCCTAAGCCACCACCGGTCAGGGTGACGTTGTCGAGGTAGACATAACGTCCGATCCCCCGGTCGTTACCGGTTTTTCCCCATGATCCCCTCAGTTTCAGATAGGTCAATAGCTGATTTTCTTCAAGAAACTCCTCGTTGGTGGCAACCCATCCGGCAGAGAGAGCCGGGAAGGCGGTAAAGCGGTTATTACGTGAATACTGCTCTGAACCGGAATAACCGAGATCAACCCTTACGAGATAGCGATCGTCATATCCGTAGCCAACACCGATCCCCGAGTTTGACCGTTTATAGGGCAGACCACCACCCGCCTTGTTCAGGTGCTGATAGAAGCTGTATGCCATTGCGTTGATATCGTGTACACCGTTGAAACGGCGCTGGTAGTTGAGAGTCCCTTTGTAGTTCAGGTTGTAATAGAAACTTGCGCTGGATCTGTATTGCAGCGGTGAGTTAACCTGGGTGCCGATTTTCTGGAACTCCAGCTCGCTATAATCCCTTGTGCGAACCCAGCCTTCGTAGGTCCGGTTTACAAACAGCCCTTTCACGGCATTTGTCTGATAACCGTAGCTGCCGCTGATGCTGAGTCCAGGAGTAATGAAACTGAGGTCCAGTTTCGGCATGAACTGTGCATAGATGTTGGTAACCGTATATTGGTCATAACCCAGTCTGTTGATCAGGGCCCACGATGTAACCGGTTCGGTCTCCGTAATCACCACGTCGCCTCCGCTGATCTCTCCAGTCTCAGGATCTTGTACCAGTGGGGTGGTCGGTCCGTATACGTAGGGTGGCAATGAGTAGAAGCGGTACCATATTTTGTTTGCGAAACCGTCCCAGCTTCCGCCGTGTGCCAGTTCCACGCCATGACCACCCGGAGTCCTTTCCCGTTTGATGTTACCGCTCAGGTTCAACCCCACTGAGAGGTATTTTGCCAGTTGCACATCAACATTGGAGCGGATGTTGGCCCAGATGAACTGGTTATTGGGGTTATACTGTGTGGTTCCCGGATCCACCTTCCACATGCCGTCCTGGTTCAACACATTGACGTTGGTATAGAAGACAGCCTTGTCGTTACCTCCGGTGAGGTTCATGTTGAGGCGACTCATCTGGGTAATGTCCTTGGCGTTCATCTCCCGCCAGTTGTTATTGGGGAAATATTGCGGATTGTCCCCAGCAAGGAAGCCCTCCACTGTTGTTTTGCTGAAATAGGAGTATTCACCGTTACCATCGTTGAATCCGGCCTGGTTGCGTAACTGTACAAAGTCGGCCGAATTGATATGGGAAGGAGTAGTGGTGCGCTGCTCCAGGGTATGATTGACAGTCACATCAATCTTCAGTGGCTGCTTGATCCCCCTTTTGGTGGTGATCACGATTACCCCGTTAGCTCCCTGAATTCCGTAGAGCGCCTGTGCTGAAGCATCTTTCAGGACGCTTATCGATTCCACTTCATTGGCAGTGATGTATTCAAAAAGCTGATTTGCGTTATAATCGTAGGGGAAGCCGTCGATTACAACCAATGCTGTACCGCCGTTGGGAGAGGTTGACCCCCTGACCCAAAGTTCGGTATTTGTACGTGCCGGTTCGGAATAGGTTTCGCGGGTGAAAAGTCCCGGCAACCTACCTGCCAGCGACATCGACAAGCTTCCTACCGGTGAACGTTCCAGTTCCTTTCCCGTTACACGTGAGATCGATCCTGTAACCTTCTCCTTGTTCTGCTTGTAATTGCCGGTAAAGACCTGCTCATCGAGATCGAAAGTCTCTGCCCTCTCAAGGGTAACATCAGTCTTCTCCTCGAAGATAGCCTCGGTTAAGTCAACACGATGTGAGATATAACCCTCCAGGGAGTATGTGATGTACCCGCTCTCGTCGTTGACCGTGAGGTCGTAATTTCCGTTCTTGTCTGTAATGGTAATGTTCTTTTCATTCTCAGAGACAATCAAGACTCCTTGAAGGATACGGCCATATCCATCTTTAACCGTCCCTCTTACCTGGGCATTCAGCGAGAAGACCCATAGCAGTAAACAGGTGAACGACCAAAGAATTTTTTTATTATAATTATTCATAGATAGATCTATTTAAAAATTTATAAGTATGGTTACCAACCCGGATTTTGCCAGTTTTCACCGGTGAGTGCCAGCATGATATTGACATCATTCAGCGGAATCGGGAATTTTAAAAACTTATTTTGATAGCATAAGCGCTCCTTCGAGACGGGGCCCCGATTGTAGGTATAAGAGCCATCCAAGTTACGGGTCACATAAGCTGCAGTAATCCAGCGGTCTGTCGTTTCGAGTGTCTCGTCCGGCTTGTGCCAGCGGCGTACATCAAAATAGCGGTGTGCCTCGAAAGCCAGCTCCACCCTGCGTTCGTTGCGGATACGGAGAACCAGTTGCTCTTTCGAAAGACCGGCGGGAAGCGGTGGCATGTCAACCCTGCGGCGGATTGTATTTACAGCTTCGTAGGCCTCTTCCAGGTGGTTGGCCTCTGCAGCGGCTTCTGCCAGATTGAGGTAGATCTCACCCAGGCGCATCACTTTGGCCTTGGCGTGTGCGGCAGTAACCACTTCCTGTCCTGAATTGGGATGCAGGAATTTGCGGAGGAAGTAGCCCGTACGGGTAGCTTTACGTGTGGTCGGATGTCTGCCGGTCTGGGGTTCGCCTGCCCAGGTGGCAATGATACGGGTGCGATATCCCTTATTAGCCGGGTAATTCTCCACGCTTTCTGACGTCTCATCGAAAATCCAGAAGCAGGTCCGTTTCGATCCGTTATAATAGATCGATGCATAGAAGCGGGGATCCCTGTTTGCATATGGATCCTGCGGATCATACAGCGTATTTGCCGGGTTGTAGTTGGGTTGCAGGTGTGTCACCTCATCTACATACGGTTTGGCAAGATCAAGGATAGGCTGGCCGTCAACGGTCTCAAAGCAGTCCACAATCTCCTGTGAGGGGCACGATCCCGATTTGTAGCCCATTACGGCACCGATACCCTCGGTGTTGATCCAGTCCTGGCCGGCACTGGTCTGATAGATGGTCTCTTTGTCGGTCGGATTGGTTTCAAAGCCCATGTTGTTGCAGAAATATTCATTGAACAGCTTGGCTGCATCGTTGGGCAGATGAACATCCGGGTTGTCTTTCCACGATGGGAAGTTGACCTTGTCGTACAGTTCGTAACCGTTCTTTTTTAAATTCTCCAGTGCGTTTTTGCTGATCTGGTAAGCTTCTTCCCAATGGTTCTGGCCATCGTTGTAAAGCGGGCTGGCCGCATAGAGTGACATTCTCGATTTGATTGCTTCAGCAACAGCTTTTGTAAACCGGTATCCTTCGGCATTAGAGGTGATTCGCCAAGGGAGATGGGGGCTAGCAAGAGCCGCATCGCAGTCTTCGATGATGAATTTCACCACATCGTAGTATGAGCTGCGTTCAGTGGTGGAGAAATCATCGGTGTAGGAGTATGCAGTCCGTTCAATCGGGAGCGGGCATCCGAAGAATTTGAGCAGGAACATGTAGTAATAGGCCCGTAACAGGTGAGCCTCCGCTTTCCATCTCGAACGGTTATTCTCGTCCTTAACTTTCGCGGTCTCGATATTGTCGAGGAAGACAGTACATTTCCGTATGCCTGTCCACATCCGCACCCAGTAGTTGCCGTTTCCGTTTTCGGCCCAACTGGTATTGAAGTGCGACGCAGCCGATACGTTTCCATTATAGAGCAGACCCGATGTGATCCACGACTCGGCTTCGGCGTCGGTATCCCACGCTTCGTCACTCCAGTCTACAGGTCCGCGCATCCAGAAGAAGTAGGTATGTCCCTCTGCAGGGATGTAAAGGTAACAGCTGTTAAGGTATGCTGCTGTCTTTTCATCATCATTAAAAACATCGGCAAGCGATATTTTTCCATCGGGGGCCTGATCCAGCACATCACTGCATGAAAAGAGAAATAGCGATAGCAGAAGCGCCATACCTCCGATTTTGATTATCTTGTTATTCTTCATCATTATATCTCCAATTTATCTTGTTAACAAATTTAAAACTTGATATTCGTACCGAAGCTGAAAACGCTTGTTTGCGGATAACCGATCGAGTCATCATTTTCAGGATCCAGGTGAGCTGGTCTGAATTTGGGAGACCATGTCAGTACATTCTGTCCATTCAGGAACAGCCTGAGATTGGTAACTCCAAGTTTCTTGAGCGAGTTTTTCGGCAAGGTATACCCGATCTCGAAGTTCTTCAAGCGGAAGAGGTCGCGGTCAAACACAAAGAATGAGTTAGCCTTGTGGTTGGTCGATTCACCTGTGTGAAGTGCCGGATAGGTGATTTTCTCGCCATTTTCCCACCGTTCTTGTGTCCATGCAGTTTTATGGTAGGGGAAGTAGGTTCCTCTGATGATATATTCATATGTACCCTGCTGTGCGTAGGTAGAGTTGAACTTCGCCAGACCCTGGAAGAAGATGTAGGCGTCAAATCCTTTCCACTGTGCCGAGAAGGAGGCACCGTAGCTGTATTGCGGAATATTTCCCACACCGATGGGAGCCTGGTCCTTATCATTGACTACGCCGTCACCGTTGAGATCCTTGTAAACAAAGTCCCCAGGCCCCGGGGTTCCGAAGTCGTAAGTTACCCTGTCGGGGTTGGCCAACGTCTCTTCAGTCCAGTATCCGCCATCCTGATCCCAGTCGATCAGGTAACCCCAGCTCTGTCCGATCGGGTAGCCAGTTGACCTGTATCTGTACGCATAGGTTTCGTCACGAGGAACTTCGTCCATCACAATCCGTTTGTTCCGGTTGTAGGAGAGTTGCCCCTTTACATTGATGAAGAGGTCGTTGTTGATCTGTTTGTTATATCCTAACTCGATTTCATATCCTTTGTTGGTTATCTCGCCCATATTCACCTTGGGAATATTGCTGAGCGGTGTTCCCTGCCATGCGGGGATACTTTGTCTGGAAAGAAGGATATCCGAACGATCTTCACGGAAGAGTTCGAATTGACCGGTAATATCTTTCATGATGGAGAAGTCGATACCAAAGTTATACTTGTCGGCCGTTTCCCAGGTCAGCATCTTGTTACCCAGTAACCCCTCGTTTACACCCTTGCCGGCTGCAAGGCTTCCAGAGAAACCGTCTCCCATGGTAATATCATCCAGGTATAGGAAGCGCGCTCCACCCATCTTGTCATTACCTACCTTTCCGTAGGAGGCACGAAGCTTCAGGAAGGTGAGGGTCGGGTTGTCCTGAAGGAAGGATTCGTTTGAAACAGCCCAGCCGACTGCAGCCGATGGGAAGAACCCGAAACGTTTTTCCGGTGAGAACTGCTCGGAACCGTTATAACCGAAGTTGACCTCGGCAAAATAGCGGGATGCATAGTCGTAAGTAGCGCGTCCGGAGAAACCCAACACGTTGAAGGGGATCTCGCTGCCGCCCGAATCCCAGTAATCACGTTCTGTTCTCAACATACCGCCAACGGTGTGATCTCCAAAGGTGCGGTTGTAGAGAAGTTGTCCCTGCAGGTTGACATTGTATCGTGATCCTTCGGCATAAGACATGTAGAAGTTATCCTGTTTCAACTCGTGAACCGAGAAGGTGAGTTCATCCGTTTTCGGGTCAACAAAAGCTTGGTAGTCGGTTTGAAACATGTTTCCACGGGTCATGTTGTTGCCATAGGCGTCGTAGGAGATCATACCTTTCAATGCGAGGCCCTTGGTAATACCTCCCAAGTCGAAATCCAGACCAAAAGAGGAGTTGAGGTTCGAACGGGTATCGAGGTTGTAACCATACCAGTTCATGATCATCACCGGCGAGCGGTCGGCATAGTGTCCCACATTCAGATAGGTCGGGTCGAGCGGGAGGTTGGCTGGAACGCCGAATCCCTCAATTGTAGACGGACCCGGCGAGATGGGAAGGATGGTCTGTGCCTGGTATAGCATGTCGCGTACCAGCCAGTTGCGGTCACCTCCATACATTACACCCGGGTTGGGCATATTTACCTTTTCGATATAGCTACCCAGGTTAAGGTAGGCTTTCATCCATTTGGTCACCTTGTAGTCTATGTTGGAGCGGAAACTGTAGCGATCCAGCTTAAAGGAGGGATCATACTTCAGGATATCCTTGGAGAGGGTGTTCATGTTTCCGCCCTGGTGGAGGTAGCCCACATTCATGAAGTAGGAGATCTTATCCGTTCCACCGCTCATGTTGGCATTGACGGTGGTTTGCGGTGACCAACGCTTGATCAGCATCCGGTACCAGTTGTTATTCGGATACATCCATTTTCTGATAGCAGCTTTCGATTCATAGTCGGGATCATTCGGATCGAGTCCTGCCAACGGATTTTCGAACTTGGCAATGATGTCGGGGGTGAAAGCCGGTTCCAATCCGTCGTTCGCCATCGCCTCATTACGAAGGTTCATATACTCTACAGATCCTGGCATATCAGGTTCACGGGTAAGTTTCGAATAACTTTGTGTGACATTTACCGAAAGTTCCGGTTTCCCTTCCGATCCACGTTTGGTAGTAATGATCAGGACACCATTGGCACCACGGACTCCAAATACGGCTGTAGCAGATGCATCCTTCAATACCGAGATAGATTCTACCTCATTGATGTCAAGTGTACGGATATTGTCGCGGGGAACTCCGTCAATCAGAATCAACGGGTTGGTGCCGTTTGTGGTACTTGCCGATACTGTTCCAAAAAGTGTGTCTGTACCTGTAAAAAAAGAACATAGTCTAAAAACTTTATTAGTTTTGCAAATAACCATAACAAACAATAAAATTCAAAGACTATGTTACTATCAAAGGAACAGCTTTCTTCCGTAATGGCCAAACATTCAGAGCGCGAAAACGGGTTACACGATTTAATGGAAATCATGCTTGAGAGTATGATGCTGGCAGAGCGTCGCGAGTTTTTAGACCAGTCAAAAGGTAACAAAGGGAATGGTTACCGTCAGGGTCGCAGTTTCGGGCATGGCCGTGTTCTGGAATTCAGGATTCCACGTGACCGTTACGGCAACTTCCATCCAAAGATTCTTGCATTGTTGCGTGACCAGGAACTGGAGTGCGAACGTTTGGCCGGCAGCCTTTATTGCAGGGGTTTGACCCAGGGGCAGGTCGGCGAGATCTTCGGTGAGATTTACGGTGAGCATTACAGCAAAGCCAGCATTTCGCGCATGATTGACTACTTGCGCTCCGATGTGCAGGAGTGGCTGAACCGTCCGTTGGAGGGTTATTACCCGATTGTATTGGTGGATGCCATCCATATCAAGATCCACCGTAAACGTTCAGTAGCCACTGAGGCTTTCTATGTGGTCCTGGGGGTGAAAGAGGACAAGAAGCGTGAGGTGCTGGGTATTTACAACCGCCCCACGGAGAGTGCCGCGGGCTGGGAAGATATCTTCCGGGATGTCCAAAGTCGTGGGGCAGGTCATATAGGACTGCTGGTAAGCGACGGGCTGACAGGCCTGGACTCGGCCCTGTCGGTCGTTTATCCGAAGACCCTGCTGCAGCGGTGCGTCACCCATTTGAAGCGCAACATGCTCTCCAAAGTGCGCCATGGTGACAAAATGGAGCTGGCGGAGGATTTACGCGAAGTGTTCCGTACGGGCCAGAAAGACTACACCAAGTGCGAAGCCTGGCAAAACTGGACGGCACTTTGCCAAAAATGGGGAAAGGATTACAGGAGCATCAAAAGGATGGGGGAGGATATTTCCTACAAATATTACTTCACCTATCTGCAATTCCACCCCCGTATCCAGTCAATGGTCTACACCACAAATTGGATAGAGCGGCTTAACAAGGACTTCCGGCGCGTATTGAAGATGCGAGGGGCAATGCCCAATGAGGAGTCGGTACTGGTACTCATCGGTAAAGTGGCGATGGACAAGGATGCTTATAACAGGGAATTACCCGGTATTGACAGGGACAAGACGTTGTTCCCCGGTGAGTGAAGGTATTTCCCGCCAACCCATGACAAAGGTCCTTAATTCCTCTTACTTGCACAAGGACAAGCAAGTTGCATGCTGCGCATGTAATCCTTGTGCAAGTATCGGAATTAAAAAATACATGTCATGGATTAGGTGAAATTAAAAAAAAGAAATAAATTTGTTATAAGACTGATAAAGCAATAGACTAGAGACACACTAAATGTAACACTACCTACTTGCCCCGCGTAGGTACATTGTGGCATCGTCCACCCCCGGTTGTCCTCCAACACGTTGCATTGAGGTAAGACCGGCGATACGGCCAGCAAGTGCGTTTGCAAGGCTGGGAGAAGTGGAGACCCTTAAATCCTTTGTGCTGACGGTGGAAATTGCACCTGTTACGGAAACTTTCTTCTGTACACCGTAAGCAACAACTACAACTTCATCCAGAAGCTCGGTATCTTCGCTCATGACGATATTTATCGTTTTTCTACCCTTGAGCTCGATCACCTGCTTCTGCATGCCTACATAAGATACTTCGATCTTTGCGTTTGACGGAACATTCGTAAGGATAAATTTCCCGTCGAAATCAGTTACCGTTCCTTTCTCGCTTTCGCCGATAACTTTCAAGGTTACCCCGATGAGAGGCTCATTCTTTGCATCGGTTACATAACCTGTAACATCGACGTTCTGTGCGAATATTCCGAAAGAATACAAACACAAAAAAAAGAACATGAGCCTTCTCCCAATATTTACTGGAATTGTCTTTTTCATTCTTTCTTTTTTTTAGATTATTGATGACAAAAACTTACTTTTTTAAGGTTTTAAAAAACAGAATCATTGCTAATTTTCATTCTTAGGTTAATTAACTGCTTGGCATAGTTTACACGTTTTATGGGTTTAGAAATTAAAAAATGTGGCTTAAATTTTATTAATTCTTTACAAAAGTAGAAGATTGGCTACATTCTGGGGCTGTAATTTATGATATTTAAATAAAGATAAATGATATTATCGTTAGTGTCCACTAAAAATTAGAAAATGTTCTTTGAAATTATTGATATACTATACTTTACAGTACTTTTTTCGGCGTGACGATTTGAATTTTTATTTTTGTTCTTTTTATTATGAAGGAACAATGAACAAAGGCAAATTCGTATATGCTCAGATTGTAGAATTCTTACCTCAGCGAGTTTTTGACACCATTGTCTTAAAGTATGATGGTAACAGATATGTAAAACATTTTACATGTTGGAATCAACTTCTTGTAATGGTGTTCGGGCAACTTACCAACCGTGACAGTTTACGTGATTTGATTGTGGCAATTGAAGCCCACAGCAGAAAAAGTTACCATCTCGGTTTTGGAAAAAGTGTTACCCGTAGTAATCTTTCAAAAGCAAATGAAAATCGCGATTATAGGATCTTTGAAGAATTTGCTTATTATCTCATCGGAGTTGCCAGACAAAAGCTGGAAAACAATGATTTTGAGATAAAAGGTAAAGTCTATGCTTTCGATTCCACAACCGTCGATTTATGCTTGTCAGTATTCTGGTGGGCTAAGTTTCGCAAGAATAAGGGTGGAGTAAAAATCCACACTCTTCTGGATATAACCACACAAATACCGGTTTTTGTGCATATTACAACTGCTTCGGTTAATGACATGAATGCAATGGATGTAATTCCATATGAGGTGGGTGCCTATTATATCTTCGACAGAGGATATGTTGATTACACCCGTCTTTATAGGATTACAAAACTGGAATCTTCATTTGTAGTCAGAGCCAAAAAGAACCTGAAGTTTGAAGTTAAGTCTCATAATCCGGTAGATGAAACTACAGGTGTCATGACCGATCAGACAGGTTTCTTGAAAGGATTCTACACATCTAAAGATTATCCTGAAAGCCTCAGGAGAGTTGCATTTTATGACAGGGATAAGAACACGACGCTCATATTCCTTACAAATAATTTTGAACTCACAGCCGATCAGGTTGCAATGCTTTATAAGAACCGTTGGCAAATAGAACTGTTCTTCAAATGGATCAAACAGCATCTAAAGATCAAATCTTTTTGGGGAACTTCCCGGAATGCGGTTAGAATCCAAATATACAGCGCAATTATCGCATATTGTTTGGTTGCGATTGTAGGACACGATTTACAAATCAAGCGAACAACTTACGAGATTTTGCAAATTTTAGGAATCTCTCTTTTAGATAGAACTCCTGTAAATGAACTATTTACCAATATAGATATCAATGATGTCAAAGATCGAAATGATAATCAACTGACGCTCAATTTATTTTAAGTGGACAGTAGTGTGATATTATCGTTAAAGTCGCTGCGTGAAAAAATTATGATTCAATTATATAGCGGATCGCATAATTTTAAAAAATCGTTAAATCGTTTTATCCAGGCGTGCAACTGTGGCAGTAACACAATGAAGTGTTAATTAAAAAGAGTGGTTATTGGGCAGGTCTGCTCACTTGTCTAAAAATGAGAACTTCGATAACTTTCATCCCTCTTATGAAAGCTATCGAAGTTCAGTAAAATGAATGCCTAACTATTCAAGAGTCAATTACCAGCCCGGATTCTGCCAGTTTACGCCAGTAAATGATTCCATCTTGGATGCTTCCGACAGGCTGATCGGGAGAATCAGGTACTTGTCGGCATTGGTTCCCCTTTCCTGCAACTTGAATCTGTTGTAGATAAATTTGTCGTTCTCCTTGACTATTCTCATACCGGTGACAAATTTATCGGTTTCGTTCAGGATCTTCCATCTTCTCACGTCAAAGAAGCGATGCTCCTCGAAGGCAAGTTCCACCTGTCGTTCGTTGCGGTAACGTACCTGGAACTCCTCTGGAGTTAGTCCGGTTGGAAGGGGAGGCATCTCGGCGCGAGCTCTTACAATATTTACAGCCTCTCTTGCTGAAAGAGGTGCTGCGCCGGGAGTTGTTCCGGCTACGGCCGTTTCGTGACCCACTGCATTGGAGGCTGCCTCGGCGAAATTGAGATAGAGTTCGGCCAGCCTGAACACCTTCATGAAACCGTCACCATCTACATTGACATTGGATTTGTAGTTGTTGAACTTTCTGAGATAGTATCCTGTACGGGTATAGCGTGTCTCGGTTATATCATCGGATATTCCACAGTTACCACCAACGAAGGTCTCCACTGGAACGGGAGCAGGTGGAGGGGTAAATGCTTCAATACGGAGGTTCCGGATAGTGATCTCGTAACCTGCCCCTCCGGTAAGATCGAACCGCAAGAAGTGATTTTCAGGTTGTGCTCCTCCGTTTGCGTTGACCCCGAATCCCCATCTTGCAATGGCATCACTCAAGTCATATTCGAAACGTTTCCATTCGGAGGATGCTTCAATGCGGATATTCTCACCTGTTGAAACACCTCCCTGCGGACCGCCAGCCACGCAAAAGAAGAATTCGACACTGGAGACAGTCTGGCTACTCTTATATTCAAAGCTAACTACCCTTTTTTCTGCATTCGAGAGTTTTCTTCCTATTGGATTACCATGTATCCAAGGGTCGCTGCCGGTAGTTGTCAGGGTGATCTCATCTCCCTGACGGGTTACAGTCACGTTGTTCTTTACACCTTCGTTCAGGCTCATCGGGTAGAGATCCTTTTCGATATTCCCTGTAGAGAGAGACCGTGGGGAATTATTGTAGTAGATGGATGCATAGAAGCGGGGATCTCTCCCTTCATAAGGATTGGAGGGGTCATATCCGGAAGCTGTATTGATGATGGGCTGCAGGTGATCCTGATCGTTATAGCCTAAAATCGCCATTTCACCCGTAGCTTGCATGCCGTAGGCGTCAACCAGTTCCTGGGAGGGACCGGCTCCGGCTTTCTCTGCCCCTTCGGTGATGGGCGTTCCGGCATATTTCCATACGTTGGTACGGCTGCTGGTACTTTCAAAGATTGTCTCCTTGTCGACCGAGCGGCTCGGATCTGAACGGAGAATAAAGTAATAGGCATATGCATTTTGTGCAATATCTTCAGCAGGTTTGGTGTTAAACAGTTCAAATCCATGTGCCAGACATTGATCCAATGCCTCTTTGGTAATTTCAGTAGCCTTTTGCCAGTCATATTTGCTCTCGCCCGTTTTCCACAAGGGGCTCGCTGCATAGAGTGCAGCCTGCGATTTGACGGCATATGCAAAAGCCCGGGTAATCACACCCCGTTCATTGTCATTGATGTACCACCTGAACCCGATGTCCGACTTTTCACTCTCGGGGATTGCCAGAGCTGCATCACAATCTGCCATGATAAAGTCGACACACTCCTCGAAAGAGGCCCTTCTGTCTTGCGAGAAGTCGTGAGTGACCTCATAAGGCGTATCGATGATGGGTACGCCGCCGTAGCGCTTGATCAATTGCAGGTAGTAGAATGCGCGCAAAACAAGTATCTCGCCGATCCATCCATTCTTTTCATCCTCGTCGATGACTGCTGTTGCCAGTTCCGGGTCATTGATGCTGGCCAGGAATGTATTGCATTTCCTGATACCTTGAAAATAGTGTGCCCAGGAGTAGCTTCCGGCAACAGGATTGTTTGAAGAGGAGGTGCGGTTGTTGTACCAGTCGAAAACTGCACCGCTTACACCATCACTGGCATCGTGTGCTTCATCGCTGAAGGAGGCCAATGGTGTGCGTTGCTCCTGATACATGAATCCTACCTGGGGAAAATATGCCTTGCAGGAGTTGTAATAGTTCTTTGTTCTCTGATAGCTGCTGAACATGTCCTTGAGTGTCAACCTTCCATCGGATGGCAGGTCCAGGTCGGCGCACGACTGTATGCAGAGTAAGATTAATGCGGTAAATATTAACTTGATATATTCTTTCTTCATGATCTATTGTATTAGAAGTTTGCACTGATGCCAATATTGAAAACCCGGTAGGGCTGGAACGTATTCATGCTGCCAATCTCCGGATCAATGTATTTAGACTTCATCTTGTCGAATGTCAGCAGATTCTGGATATTCAATGCTACCCGGATGTTTTCGGCCGTAATCTTTTTCGACAGATGTTGTGGCAAGCTGTAAGCCAGCTCGACATTCCGTAAGCGCAAGTAGGAGCGATCGCTCAAAAAGAAATCATTGGCTACATGGTTGGTTGATGGAGAGAGAGAGAGGGCCGGGAATGTGATCTCTTCTCCCGCGGCATACCGTTCGGGAGTCCATGCCTTCAGGTGGATATCGTTGAAGATTCCTTTTCCCAGACTCTCGTATGCTCCAACACCGCTCAGGAATTGTGAACATTTGCTTATACCGTGGAGCAGGAAGGAGAAGTCCCAGTTTTTCCACTGGAAACCACCGGTCAGACTGAACTCCTGTTGAGGCAACGAACCGTAACCAAGCGGAGCTTTGTCCTTTTCATCGATGATGCCATCATTATTGAGATCGGTATAGATAAAGTCTCCCACACGCGGATTGCCGAATGAGTAGGTGAGTCCGGAGGCGTCCAGCTCTTCGAGACTGTTGAACATGCCATTTCCGTTGGAGCGATCAATCTTATACCCCCAGAGCTGACCGATGGAGTACCCTTCGGTACGCAACGGATATGCATAGTCGCTGCCAAGTGGTGCCTCATTGATGTCGATCACTTTGTTGACAGCCTGCATCATGTTTGCTTGTGCGAAGATAGAGAACTCTTCGGTGAGATTTGTCCTGTAACCCAGCGAGAGTTCAAAGCCCTTGTTCTCCATTACACCACCATTCAATTTCGGAAAATATCCGAGCGGGATTCCCTGGTACTCTGGAATTCTGTAGTTGCTATTGATTAACATGTTGTCAACATGGTCCTTGAAATAATCAAAGTCAACAGTGAACCTATTGAGTAATCCCAGATTAATTCCCAGATTCAACTTCTTGATCTTCTCCGCTTCGAGGCTCGGGTTTCCTCTTTCCAGCTCGGAACCGTCGGATCTGATATTGTCCAGATAAAGGAATCTGGAGTCGCCGAGCTGATCGTTCCCGCTGATTCCATAGGAGGCCCTCAACTTCAGGAGAGAGATCAGGCTGGAAGTAAAGAAATCTTCATTCGAAGCGATCCAGGCACCCGATATTGCCGGTGTCGTGCTATAACGGTTATCCGGGTGAAACTGTTCCGAACCGGAATAGCCCATGTCGCCCTTGAGGTAATAACGATCCTTGTATCCGTAGAGGGCAGTGACACCAAAGTTCTGGCGTTTGTACGGGAGAACACTATTTGAGGAGCCTGCCGCCTCCTTCTCCTGCCTCAGGTAGTAGGTGTGGGCCGACGCGTCGATGGAGTGGTCTCCGAAACGGCGACTGTAATCGATACTTCCTTTGAAGTTCAGGTAATAGAAGAAGACCGCGGATTTGTTATAACTCAACGGCGTATTTTCAAACGTCTTGTAGGGTACAAAGTTATCTAAAGTGGAAAAATCACTTTCCCGGATCAGTCGCTTATAGCTTTGGGTGGTTCCGGTCTCGTTTCGAACGTAGGTCTGGTAAGCCATACCTCCGCTCAATGATAATCCCTTGGTGAGGAAACCGAGATCAAATTTCAGACCGGTCTGTGCCAGAATATTTGTTTCGATCACGGTACGATATCCAGAGCGGTTCAACATCCCGTATACAGGATTGTCTACCCCGTCGACAGTCACAACCTGTTCACTCAGGTCGGGATTCTCTTCATTGACCGGAGAGAGCGGGCCATACATCGTAGGAGGCTGGTTGAAGATCTGGCTGTAAATGTTCCAGCCGAGATTGCCGCCGGCCAGCACCTCCCGTTTCACATTTCCGGTCAGGCGCATATATCCCGAGATGTAATTGTTGAATCTTACATCCATGTTGGTTCTGAAGTTCCCGATGTTGACATTGGGTGTGGGATCATATTTCCTATTGGGTTCATCAACGATCTTGAACGGCTCCTCCTGATGTACGAAACTCAGGTTGGAGTAGTAGCGGAACTTCTCTGTTCCTCCGGATACGTTTACGCCAACTCTCTGTCTCATTACAACATCCTTGATAAACATGTCGTACCAATTGTTGTTGGGATAGCGCGGATCATCTCCTGCCCTGAACAGATCGATCTCTTCCTGGCTGAATTGTGAATAGGGAGCCAGTCCGTCACGTTCGGCCGCTTCATTACGCAGAGTGGCATATTGCGCAGAATTGATGAAGAGCGGTTTTCGGGTCTGCTGTTGGAACGATTGATCGGCATAGGCCTCTACATTCAGGCTGCCGTCATGCCCCCTTTTGGTAGTGATGACAATTACCCCTGCCGATCCCTGGATTCCGTATGCCGCGGTGGCAGATGCATCTTTCAGCACAGCGATGCTCTCGATCTCCTTGGGGGAGATGAACTCGATGTACTGGGTGGGTGCAATTACTCCATCAATAATTACCAAGGGGGTGTTTCCGTTGATTGAGGAGTATCCCCTGATGGATTTACTGAAGTTGCCATATCCGAAGAAGGTCAATTCGGCAATGTTGTTGATTACCGTCAAACCAGGTAGTCTTCCTTCATATGTGTCAGAGAGTACATTTGATGGGGTTTTGTCCAGTATCGCCCCCGACACCGTGGCAACGGCACCGGTTACCGACTCTTTTGTCTGTGCCAGATATCCATAATTGACCTTTCCTCCCATGCCATGCGGATCGAAGGCAAGCACAACATCTCCCTCTTCCGGGAGATCGGCAATTGTGACCCTGGAGTTGAGGTACCCGTCTGCGGAGATGGATATGGCTTCACTTAAATACTCCGCAGGCAATCTGAATGTGCCGTCGGAGGCTGTTTTTGAAATATATTTTCCATCTTCCGTCTCAATCAATGCATCTTTCACCGGCTGGTTATACTTGTTGACTATCCGGTTCAATATGTTGTTCTTGTTCTGTGCGACAGATGGCACAGTCATGAAAAAGCAAATAAGAACTGACGTTATGATTACTATTATTCTCTTCATTGTTTTCAGAATTATTGAATTTACCATCCCGGATTTTGCCATTTTTGACCTGTTACCGATTCAAGGGTTGCTGCTTCGTTCAGTGGCAGAGGAAGCAACAGATCCCTGTTTTGCCAGCCACCTCTTGGATTGTTTGTAATACTCTGACGTTTATAGCTGAAAGTGCCGTCGCCGTTTTTAGTGATGACCATGGCAGTAAGCCATTTGCAGGTCTCGCTCAAATCGCCGTCGGGCTTCTGCCAGCGCCTCAGGTCGAAATAGCGTTGTTCTTCCCAGGCAAGTTCAACCCTGCGCTCGTTGCGGATGCGCAGAATCAGTTCCTGTTGCGACAATCCCGATGGCAGGTTGGGCATGCCTGAACGGGCCCTTACTTCATTTGCAGCTGATCTGGCCTCTTCCAGATGGCCGGCCTCGGCCGCCGCTTCGGCAAAGTCGAGTATTGTTTCACCCAAACGGTAATATTTCCAGTTGGAGTTATTGATCTGGTTGTTGCCGCTTGCACCCGGTGTAACCATCTTGCAGTGGTAATATCCAGTTCTGGAAGATCCGCGGTTGGTGACATCAAAACTGAGTTGGTGAGCTCCACCGATATAGGTTTCGATGGTTACCGGCTTGCTGTCGAACTGTATAACGCTTCCGTTTATCAATACGGTTTGGTACAGACGCGGGTCGCGGTTTGCATAGGGATTGTTCGGATCGTAAACTGTATTTGCGGTATTGTAATTTGGTTCCAGGTGCTTTTCATCATGATAGGGCTTTGCCAAGTTAAGCACCGGTTGGCCGTCGATAGTCTCGAAAGCGTCTACCAATTCCTGGGTAGGAGAGGTCCCACACTTGTAGGTATTTGCCATATTGCTCCCGATATAACCGATATGCCATACGAAAACGCTGCCCGACCTGACCTGGAAAATTGTCTCCTTGTCGCGTGGCGTAGCCGAGTAGTCGGCATTTTGTGTGACCAGTTGACGGAAGGCTGCCGCGGGACCATCTCCATAAACTGCAGGTTGTGTGGTCTTGGTGAAGAGCTCATATCCATTAGCTTTAAGCCGGGTTACAGCATCTTTTGCGGTGGTGTAGGCCTCCTCCCAATGGTTTTGGCCTTCGTTGTGTAACGGACTGGCGGCAAATAACATCGCTTTTGTCTTCAGGGCAAGAGCCAATGCCTTGGTGACGCGCATTGCATCATTTGGATTATCTATTCTCCAAGGCAAGTTGGGCTCTGCTAGTGCAGCGTCGCAGTCGGCGACAATAAACTTGGCCACATCGTAAACCGATGCCCGGGTCATTGTCGAAAAATCTGCATCAAACGGGATCGTGCTTTCCAATACGGGAACTTTTCCAAACCATTTGATCAGTTCCATATAGAAGAATGCCCTCAGCACCCTTGCTTCTGCCTTGAAACGTCCTCTGTCGGTCTCCTTGTTGACCGCAGCCTGATCGATCAGTTCAATAAACTGCGAACAGAGGCGGATCTGTTCCCATGAGCGGTTCCAGTAACCGGTGTTGCCTCCGCCGTGACCGTCATGCGCGTCACGAAGATGATGGTTGCTGGCTGAGTTGTTGTCGCTGTAAAGCCCGGTGGTAGGTACCCCTTGTGCTTCATCCGAGGTGTAACCGTCGTCACTTGCAGCTACCACGAGCGATTCGAAAAACCAATAGGAATATCCTTTCTGGGGAATATTGTTGTAACAAGTGTTCAGAAGCGCTTCCACCTTGTCCGGATCAGATAGTACATCTTCCATCTGCATGTTTCCGTCGGGAGCCATATTGAGTACATCGGCACAGCTGGTGAAGAAAAGTAGTAAGGTCAATATGGTGATTAAAAACTTAAATGATTATCCGCAATAGTTCCTATTGTAAATTCTTGACTTGAAATCAGGAGCATACGTTACAGCGGCTATCAACAGTCTTTCAAACTGGTTTTCCCCGAAGTAACGCCTGTTGAATTTATAACAGAACTGGTTGAGGTAATATTGCAAGTATTCTGGTTTTATCTTGTAATACACGCCCAGGAGCTGTCGTTTGGCATTGCTGATCGCGGTATGCACCCAGGGCAGCACCTTGGAAAGATCCTGGTGTGGAATAACAGATGCCGTATGTGAATGAACATGCTCTTTCAATTTAGTGTAAGATGTTGAGTCATCGGTGGTCAGATCCGCCGTGCTTTCAACGTGCTCTTTGACATTCCTTGTAATTGTACCGGACTTCAAGTCACTGATCACTTTCATTTTCAGGTATCTAACCTTCTTGGGTTTCTTACCCGGCTTGGGGTTTTCAACCGTTTTGCTTTCAGCCATTACCAGCACTTTGGTCTTTTTTTGGCTCCCGCGGCCGCGCTTCAACGGTTTGTCCCTCTCTTCAAGGGATATTTCGGTGGAAAAGAAGGCGTCGTCCAACTCGATGGCTCCCTCGAGGGTGTACTCATCATCGCGTTTGCCCATCACGTCACGCAGTTTATTGACCATTTCCCATATGGGCTGGTAACGCTTGTGCCCCAGCTGGCGCTGCAGCTCCGCCGCGGAAAAGGAGCCCTTGGTCGCCGTGAGCAGGTGCATGGCCACGAACCAGTAACGGTAAGGCAGGTTGGAGTGCTGCATGACGGTGCCTGAACGCAAGGTTTGGCGTGCGCGACAACGCTTGCATTCATAGGCCTGCTTGTTTTCCAGCCAATAATGTTCTTTACAATTACAATGACGACAGGTTACTCCCATTTGGTCTCTTTGTTCTTTGAATTTTTTCCGACAGGATTCCTCATCGGGGTAATTTATAGCAAAATCCAGGATATTCATAGTTTGAATCTTTATATCGTTAGCGATGTAAATATAATGAATATCAGTGAATTGTGCAAGTGTTTTTGAAACTTATTTATAACTTTTTCCCGTTAAATTCTTTAGGAATAACTGCGGATAATCATTAAAACTTATTTAGTTTCATATTCTCTGTATTTATGTGTTAAAACGTGATGTTGAGCCCAAAATTGAACATTCTGGTCAAGGGATACACCAATGCATCGGATTGTTCCGGGTCTACCGTGTTTATCGGCATCTTCTTGAAAGTGAGTAGATTGTTGCCATTCATGTAAACCCTGACATTCTCAACTCGCAGCGGGTTCAAAATCTTTTTCGGGACTGTATATCCAATCTCAACTGTTTTAAGGCGCAGGAACGAGCGATTCATGATGAAGAAGTCGTTGGGCTGATGGCTTACACCACTTGACATACCCAATGCCGGATATAGTATCTCTTCTCCGTTGGCGTACCTTTCGGCTGTCCAGGCCTGTTTATGCCATCCGGTGTAGAAGCCCACCAGCGCAAATTCATTTACACCCCATCCGTTGGTGTAACGGTGTGTCTGTCCCACGCCCGTGAGGAGGAACGAAAAATCGACCTTCTTGTAGTTCAGTGAACCGGAGAGTGCATAGGTTACTCGCGGAATTGTGGGATATCCGATGGGAACCATGTCACGGTCATTGATTACCCCATCTTTGTTGACATCAACATATTTAAAGTCTCCCAAGCGGGGCGTGCCGCCTACCTGGTATTCGGGTAGATTATCCAGCTCCTCCTGGGTGTTGATATAGCCGTTGCCGTTGCTATAGTCGATCTTATAACCGAATTGCTGACCAATGCTGAATCCTGTGACACGGTTCCGGTATGCATAATCTTCGCCATATTGTACCTCGTCGGCATAAACAACCCTATTCTTGTTGTAGGCATAGTTCCCTTTGATCAGGAAATTGAAATCCTTGTTTACAACCTTTCTGTAGGTAAGCTCTGCTTCAAACCCCTTATTGTCCACTTCTCCGATATTGACTCTTGGTATGTTGCCGAGGGGGACACCCTGCAACTGAGGTATGGTATTGCGGCCGATGAGGATCTTGTTGCGGTCTTCCTTAAAGAGATCTACGGTCAATCCCAGACTCTGCAGGATTTCTACATCAACACCCAAGTTGGTCTTTTTGGCCATTTCCCACTGCAGGGATTCATTTCCCATTCTTCCTTGTATTACACTTTGACCTCTTCCAAGGGTCGGGAAGACGCCTGCTCCCATATTGATGAAACTTTGATAGAGGAAACGTTGCGAACCCAGCTTGTCATTTCCGGTCAACCCTCTTGAAGCCCTCAGTTTGAGGTTGGTCAGCACGTTATTGTCAAGAAGGAATTTTTCGTTGCTGACAACCCATCCGAACGAGAATGCCGGAAATGATCCGAACCGGTTGTTGGGTGCAAACTGTTCAGAACCGTTGTAGCCGTAGTTGAACTCGGCCAGGTAGCGGTTGTCGTAGTTGTAGGTGGCTCGACCGACGATACCGACCACATTGTATGGAAGATCTGCGCCGTACTGGTCCCAGTTGTCTCGCTGGTATAGAAACATACCCGTCACATTATGGCTTCCGAACGACCTTGCATAGTTCAGTGAGGTCTGGATGTTCATGTAGTAACGGGTCCTCATCTCTTTGGACAAACGTATGGCCGGATCCTGGTTGGTACGGATTGCATTGTAGCCGCTGGTCTCGTCTGCACTTCTGGCTACTTGAAAAGCATAGGTGTCCAGGCTGCGTACCCCTTGCAAGACCGTACTGGCGTGGCTGTCGAAAGCAATCATCCCCTTTGCCGACAATCCCTTGGTGATAAAGTCGAGGCCCCAGTCCAGCGAAAGTGATGAGTTGAGGTTGTTGGTCATCTCCTCGCGATATCCCCGGCGGTTGATTTCACCATAAGTATTTCTGTCCTGCCCCGATTGTGCAACAATCTCATTGCCAGGCACGCCATAACCCTCAACGGTTGTGGGGCCCGGATCGGTTGGTGGTGTTGCCCAGGTGTAGGCAATCATGTTCTGCACCATCCCGGCTACACTTCCACCAAACAGGTCGATTGTCTGAGGGGTGTTCATTTTTTCCAGGTAGGTAGCAATATTGAGTGCTGCCTTCAAATTGCTGGCAATACTATAGTCGATATTTCCGCGGAAATTGTAACGGTCCATTTTATAGCTGGGGTCGTATCCCAGAAAACTTTTGGGTTCCGTATTGAAGTTACCTCCCTGTCCGATATAACCGGCATTGAGGAAGTAGCTGAATCGATCGCCACCACCGTTGAAATTGGCATTCACCCTCGTCTGGGGTGCCCAGTCGGTAAAATAGTCGTGAAATACATCACGGTCGGGATAGAATACCGGATCCTCTCCGCTGATGTATTTGTCGATCATGTATTGAGTAAATGGCAACTGATCATCGGAAGCACCCGGATTGTCATTGAGAAAAGCCTGGTTGCGGAGTCGTGCAAATTCCCAGGAGTGGATTCTGTCGGCTTGCGCCAGGAATTTCTGGATACTGTGGTCTACCGTAATGTTGAGCTCAGACTTCCCGGGTTGTCCCCTGCGGGTTGTGATCATGATAACCCCGTTTGCTCCACGCACCCCGAAGACTGCTGTAGCAGAAGCATCTTTGAGGATGCTGACCGACTCGATCTCGTTAGGGTCGATCTTGCTGATGTTGCTTCTAGGTACCCCATCGATCAGGATCAAGGGAGAAGCATCATTCAGTGTTCCGGCTCCGCGGAGATATAGATTGACCACATCATTTCCCGGCTGTCCCGAGGTCTGCATGGCTGTCAATCCGGGGAGACGGCCTGCCAATGCTGCCGATAGGTTGGCTGATGAGCTCTGTTTCAAGCTTTTGGTGTCGACGCTCGAAATGGCAGCCGTTACCGATGCCTTTTTCTGGATACCATATCCAACAACTACAACCTCCTCCAGGATTTCACTATCTTCCTTAAGTACGATATCTATAACCTTCCGGTTATTGACATCAATCACCTGCTTCTGCATGCCTACATAAGAGACCTCTATCTTTGCGTCTGACGGAATATTTGGCAGGATGAATTTCCCGTCGAAATCGGTTACCGTTCCCTTCTCGCTTTCACCGAGAACTTTCACGGTTACTCCGATGAGCGGTTCATTGTTTTCGTCTGTTACGTGGCCTGTTACATCGATGTTCTGTGCAAATATTCCGATGGAATATAGGCACAAAAAAAAGAACATGAGTTTTCTACCGACATTTACTGGAACTGTCCTTTTCATTCTTTCTTTTTTTAGGTTAATTAGATGATAAAACTTGCTTTAAGGTTTTAAATAAAATCATTAATAATTCTAGATCATGGATTAAATATTAACTCTCTGGCATAGTCTATTCGTTTTTTGTGGGTTATAAATTAAAAGGGTTCAAACTCGTTGATGCCTCGCAAAAATAAACGATTGTCCAAACTGCACGACTGTAATTTATGATATTTTAATAGAGACAAATGATACAGTCATTACAATTTACCCTACACTTTTTGCTATTTTGCCAGTTTGATGGTTACAGGTCCCAACAGTCCGGATTTCACCAGAGGATCTCTCTTTGTATAATGGGGATAGGTGGTAAAGGAGATCCGTTCTCCCGTTCTACTTTGCCGGTTTGTCAGCCAGTCGGGCCATTGTCCCTTCTCGATACCGTCCGAAGGGAGAAATTCATCTCCGATCAGCCTGTTCACCCAAAGGTTTGCCACCTCTATCTCCAACCGGTTGACCCCCTTTTTTGCCAGGGATGTAATTTCCAGCTTCCACGGAGAGGTCCATACTATGCCAGCCTCCTTGCCGTTCACCTTTACCCGGGCCATATGGTAAACCTCTCCAAGGTCGATGAAGATGGACCGCTTTCCGCCAGAGAAGCAGGAGTCGGGTAATGTAAACTCCTTTTTATAAGTGGCTATGCCCGAATAGTACCTTATACCGTCGTCGGGATGTTGCGTCCAGTCGATCAGTGAATGGAAACGGTTTTCCCCGGGTCCTCCAAGGTCAGGATCAAAGGCTACCTCCCACGATCCCTCAAGTGTGGAGATGAGTCGCTCCTCTCCAGGAAACGAGGTGTACCGTTTGGTTGACTCCTTTCCCTTCCGGTCAAATACCAGGAAGAAGCTTTGATAAGGCTCAAATTGCAAGGATGCCAGGAAGGAGTTGTTTGCAAACCGGCCATCTTCTATCCGGTAGCTCTTTCCATTAACGGGATCCCAGAGGGTAGCCGTTCCGCCATTTACCCTGAATTGACAGTTGGCTGCCAGGCGTTGATCGGTCTTGTTGGACAAAAAATAGATATCCCAGTCGGAATGGGTCCGGTGGGTATAGCGGATAGTGTTGTTGTCGGACCGAAAATCCTCCGACACTCCCATCTCCTGAAGTATCGATGCCAGCATGTCATAATGGGGATAAAGATTATCTATCCTCTGTTCCAATCCTTTCCCGCTGATTACGATGCCTTTTCCGTATGGAACTTTCATGATCTCTTCGGAAAGTCTGCCTCTGCTCCATATCTTCCGGCTCAACTGCATCACTTCTGTATCGCATTGCGGATATCCGGAGAGACTGGGCGATTTGACTGGAGGTATACCCACCACTACTGCTCCGTCGGCAATCAACTTCCCGATCTTTTCCAGCAACTCGGGGGTCATGGTTTCAATCAGCGGTAAAACCAGCATGCGGTATCGTGCACCACTGGGAAAGAGGATCATGCCGTTCTCGACGCTGGCTCTCATCAATTGGCCCGGGGCCACCCCGTCGAAGTTGTATCCCTTTCTGTCGGGTATGGTATCTGAACCTGTCATTGCCGACAGTGGCGGGGTAAAGACGTGTGGAGCCCCTTCGGGTGTGAGAAAGAGGATGTCGGCCACGGCCCGTCCCTGCTGCAGCAGGTATTGACAACGGGAGAGGTATTCGTGATATGCATGAACCATTGGCCACCAGGTCTGGTTCCTGTCCCAATGAACACCGTAGGGTCCCATGGTTGCCCCCGGTCTGAGCGAATCTGCGAGGAACTGATTCTGGAAAGTATGGAATACAAAACGGTTGATGCCTGTGGACAACGCCCAATCTCCCTGATTTTTCATGACTGCCGGATACTGTTTCCATCCCTCACCCGGATCGGCAGTAAATGCTTCTGCCGCAATAATGGAACTTCCGTTTATATGCCCTATGGAGGTAGCTTCAATGCAACTGAATGCCGAGTTGAACCCGTACCCCTTGCTCCAGAATTCACACATGGGGATATCCGCAACGTCGCCCAGTTCCAGATCGGCTGTAGGGTTCATGTCGTAAGGCTCAATGGAGAAATCCATCTGGTGTTTTCTGGCATATCTTTTCGCCTCTTTTGCGTGATTCTCAATTACCAGCTCCTGGGCGGTCTGACGCAGGTCCCAAAGGAACCGTTCGCTGATCTCCCTGTTTTCTACCGTGATTCCACAGAAGAGAGGGTAGAAGGGGAGTGGGTCATATCCTCTTTTTGAGCGGAACTCTTCCCTGAAGTTCCCACTCCAGTTCTGTGCCCCCATCTCCCAGCTGTCCATATGCAACCGCTTCAATCCTCCTCGTTTGTTCCTGTCGGGTGTTCCGCTCTTCATTAACAATGAACCGATGAAATGATCGAGATGCCTGTTTAGCGATACCTTGTCGAATTTGTCCGACTCAAACCCCAGTCCCGGTAATGGGGCCGGCCTAGTGGAAGCACCGTTGTTGCGGCTGACGAAGCGCATCAGGATCCATTCGCCGGGAGGAGCCTCCCAGCGGAGCTTCCCATTTTTATCCATCAAATGTGAAATGTCAAGGATATGTGATCTGTCCAACCCTTTGGTGCCGGTTGCAGGGTAGTGACCGGATGAAATAAAATAGGGCTTGACGCCAGCTACCGAAGTATAGGGGGGACGGTAATAGAGCGCTTTTTCGTCGATATCGGGAACCGAATCCCTGATCTCGCTCCGGGGAATGGCCAACAGCGCAATATCCTCATAGTAGTTCTCCCACTGCTCCTTCATCTCCTCCGGTATGCCAAAATAGGGGGCTTTGGGTGATGGTACCGGTAGTGTGAGCTCAATTGTTTTTCCACCGCTTACATCAACAGATCCTGCCACGATATGCTTCATCGATTCCTCCGGTTTGACCCAAGGACCACCGCTTCCGGTCCAGCCCGGTCCCAAACCGAGTGATATCTCGATATCCAACCGTTCTGCCTCTTTTACCGCATGAGCAAAGAGAGATTGCCACTCTTCACTGAAAAAATCGACGTTCCCTCTCGGGACACCCACATTCACCTCCAGAAACATCAGGTTGCCGATACCTGCCTCTTTCATCGACTCCAGGTCTTTTGTCATCGACTCCCTGGAGAGATTACCGTCCATGAAATACCAGTATACACCGGGCTTTGCCGAATCGGGAGGGGATAGAAAACCTTTTTTGAGGTTTTCAATACTTTGCGCCTGTATGGTTGCGCTACAGAAACAAAAGAGGATAAACAGAAAGGGGCAGCAATTTTTCATCTTTTCAGTTTTTTGGTTTTACACGTTGCAGGTCAATCATGTTGGATAACAGAATATTCAATCGTTCATTTTGATCAGGATAACAGTATGGCATGCCTCTTTGCCATTTATATCCAGGTCGATTCCACCATTTGCATCCGTAGTGAGACAAGTCGTGCCTGCAAGATCCCAGCAGGAATCAAAAATGGTGGCCACCCACTTTCCTTTCCTGATTCCCTCCAGTCGGGTAGTGGTCCTCTCCCTGAAGGCATTGACAATAACTACCGTGTCGCTTTTGTACGATGCATCAACCAGCCCGGGAATAGCTTCGAAAAAACCGAAAAAGGTTTTTTTGGTTCCTTCGATCTTGATTGCGGCGGAGGGAGGGGTGGGTAACAGGGGCGTCATCCTTCCCAAGATCAGATCCTCCTTGTTCGCATCGTAAAACTGCAGCCATTTTCTGATAATTGCATCGTGTCTGGGCGGAGAATCTGTCAATATGTTCGAGAGGGCGGGTACCCCTGCTAACGATATGCTGGCCATCTGGCGGGCAACGTTCAGATCACTCTCGCTGATGGCCCAACTGGTACAGCAGGCGTGCGTAAGTACTCCGTTCCCCAATCTTTTCATAAAGAGCACATCTCTGCGATTCATGTTGTAGTCCTGTGGAACATCCATGGGCCATACATGCGTAGAGTAGCACTTTGCATTCAGGTTGGCATAAGGCCTGCGGAGGATGATCACCGCGTCAGGATTCAGTTCCATGGCCTTGTCGTAAAGCGACTGCATCAGCAGGGTATAGGCCGAATAGATATCGGTAGAGATCAGATCGTGTGTGGAGTCTGGCAGGTCCGCATCGTTGGGAAATTCCAGAAAATCGTACCACAAGCCGTCAATATCGTAGGCCCGGAAGAGAAAGTCCCAGGAGGCGACCAGGTAGTCATGCACCTTTTTTAGTCTTGGATCGAGGTAGGGGGTTGCATTTCCGTCTACTTTTATCAGGCAATCCTTCATCTCCTGCCAAGCCTTGGCGTTTTTACCCATAATCAGGGGTGCCACATGCAAAACAACACGTTGACCCGATTGATGTATCTCCCAGATCATCTCCGCTCCCCGCGGAAAACGATCAGAAAAAGAGTAATCCCCCTCGTTCTCGAAGCTATAATTTTGTCCAGTTGGGATGTTCCATCCCGCATCTATCTGGATGGTCTTCATCCCCAGTCGGTTTGCCAGGATGGCGTCTTTCCGGATCTTCTCCTCGTCTATGTCGTCTGCATGTGCATACCACGAATGCCACATGGGATTCATTGCCCATTCACTGATCTTTCCGGGAACAAACGAGCGCTCCTTGTCGACAGCTTCACTATACGCTTCCAGGGCGTCGTGCCACTCTTGCCGGGGGTTTGCATTAAGGTACAAGGCATCGCTGTACTGCCTTGCACCGTTGCCCGACAATGGTGGCTGCCGCCTGAAAAGCACCCGGACATAACTGTTGGCAATACCGGGTGCTTCTCCGCCATTGGCAGTGTCATAGGTGGATCCTTCTATCACCGTATACGGTTGTTGGTCGATCAACCCCAACGTAAGGGTGTTTTTCCCCTCCGTATCTTGCATCCATACAACCGGATAGTTGTCGTGGACTGTTGCAGTGTGGTTGAAGCGAAATGGCAGGTCCACAAAATAGCTTTGCTGGCTCATCCGGTGAGGGGTGAAAAGCTTGTAAACACCCGAATAGCTGGTTTTGCATTCAATTGTGTTTTCCGTGACCCTAAACGGTAGTCCCCCCTCTCTTTTTATCTCCCACCGGATAATGCTGGAGAGGGAGTCGGGAGAAGATTCGGTGACAACCAGTTCATAATCTCCGCTGGTGTATCTGCCAGAAGGTGATTCATCGTCTCTTTTCCGGTGAAAGAGCCATGGACCGGCAGCCGGTTCCAATCCGATGGTCATCCTGAAATGTCCCCTAAATGTGACCCAGTCAATCGTCTCGCTAATCTTGTTGGACAACGGTTCCCTTTCGTGAGGCACAGCTGCCAGCAGTTGCACTTCTCCCAGACCGCAACTCTGAACAGGCGAATAACCGCTGGTGACCACAATACGAACTTTGCGGTATCGCTTTTCACCGGTCTCACAGCTCCATCTTGCATTCGACTCGTCGGGCAGTTCTCCACTGGCAATTTCAGTAAATTTCTCCCCGTCGGCAGACCCTTCGATACAAAACCCCCTGGTGTGATACATGCTTCCGATCCAGGAAGATTGATAGAGATTGATCCGGGAGATTGGATAGGGTCTGTCGAAGCTGAAAGTGACGGTTTGGGGATAGGGAACATTGTCTCCACTGAGCCAACTGTTCCCTTTCTCAAACCGATCGTCAGTCAGGTTATAAGCCCCATGCTGCGAGGAGTATGTCGATGAGGCTGTTACTGTTGTTCCCCACGCCGGATGGGCAATGTTGACAATCTTCTGGGGAGTACCGTTCGCCGAGAGCAGCATCCAGTAAAACCATAAAAAGATAAAGATGCGTTGCTTGTACATATAGCGATGGGGAAAAGTGATCAACTCTATTATTTTATTAACGGATAATCTTGATTCCTTCCGGAGCCTCGATCTCGCTGGCAACTTTCCCGTTTGCCTGTTTCACATGCTTGACCTTTATCGTGCCGAGAGGTGTGGGGTAGGTGCCTTCTGCATATTGAAGCTTGCCGAGATTGGGTCGGATCTGGACCACTTTGGATCCGGGTTCCAGCACTTTGATTCCCAATACATGAGAGGTCAGCCACGATGTGGGGCCGGAAGCCCATCCGTGACAGAGGCTACCCCGTAATCCGATGTAGCAATGGTCTCCGCCATCTGCATGAATATTGAACTTGCCAGAAATCGGCAACTGGTCGATCGGTAATGCATTTACACTCTCTGCATACTCAAAGTTTTCCCAGAATGTAGTGGCACCCAGGTCAAGCATTGCACCCCAATAGTCGGAAATGATATCCATTGCCTCCTGATACTTCCCGGCCTTGGCCAGCGCCTCCAGCATGTAGTATCCGTAGAAGGTGGCAAACCCGTTTGCACCCTCCTTGAGGATTACCTCGGCTGCCTTTTTCGGTGAGATGAGATCTACCAGCGAGAGCAGTGCTGCTGCCTGTTTGTTTCCCTGATCGGATGGTCTATGTTTCTTAAGCGCGTTGGCGGTAGTGGTGCAGAGTTTTTTCAGTTCCTGGTCGCCAACCCATCCGGCAATATCGGCGCCAGCCTCCATGGCCAACAGGGAGAGTGCCTGCAGTCCGGAGTGAATTACCTCATCGTTTTTTGCGGTTGGCCAATCCAGGAAGCGGCCACCATCGAGGTTCTCCTTTCCATCCGAAACCTTGGCTGCAATCTGTGGAACCAGCTTTTTGAGATAAGCCTGTTGCTCCTTCAGATAGGCCAAGTCACCCTGGTGCAGATAGTAGTCCCTGTGAAGAATGATCCACCAGAGAGAGTAGGAGGAGATGCCGTTCATCCATCCGGGCAGGGGAGTGGTATTACGGGCAAAATCGAGACTCTTCTTCACCACATCGTTGTCTCCAAATACAGTGTTGATGGTCATAACTTCCGGATGCATGTCGCCCACCCATACCAGACGGTCGCGTTTTATGCCGTCCCACAGATAATCTTGCATGTTGAGGTGTACGGTATAGGCTCCCGTTTCCCAAATCTTGTTTAGCCGTTCATCACTCGATTTGAAGGATCCCAGATAGGGGATATCCCTGTAGCGGGCAATGGCCCTGACAGCCCTTATCGGAAGATCTACCCCCTTGTCGAGCAGGTCGATCCGTGCAAACCGGAAACCTGAATTGCCGATCTCGATGCTGCCCAGCCAAGGAATCTCCAGTGTGAAATCCCTAAGGGAGTGTTCGTTGGTGGCCGACTGCATTCCGGGACGGCTGTTGTCGATGGCATCGCTCATCGCTTCCGACACCGATTCACCTAACCGTACCCTCACCTTGACCGGATCTTTTACACCCCGGATTGCGGCTGAAATTTCAATTCCTCCGTACAGCTCCGTGCCGAAGTCCAGCAAGATGGAGGCCTGTCTGTTATCGTCCGATCTGAGCACGCACATCCCCGCGCCACTGGTGGAGAGTTGACCCTCATAACCGGTCAGAAGTACCTCCGGATTGATAACCTGTTTTCCCTCCGTATCCGATTGCCAAAGGATCTTCACCGGGGTGACGTAACTTCTGGTAATCACGTCTTGTGTGAGACCCTGTTTGAATTGATTCTTCAGAATGTTCGACTGGGCCGTTGCATGTGTTGTAAGCGCTGCAATCAGCGGTAAGATTAAAAAGATTTTTTTCATAAATGAGGTTCAAATTTTGCTGTTATAATATATTAGTGATCAAGATATGCAAAAGAGATTTCAGGGCAATTTGACACGTAACTCTCCATTACTGTTGAAGTAGATTCTACTCATATAGACAATGCGGTCATCCGAAGGTCGTGGGCCGTTATAATCGCGGTGTGCATGATATACAATGTACTGTTCTTTTCCATTTGGAGAGGTAATCAGACAAGAGTGACCGGGAGATGATATCTGAAGTGAGTCGTTGGATGCAAGTATCGGGTTATCCATGTCCTTTATCCAGGGCCCAAGGGGATGAACCGCCTTTGCCGTACCTACTCCATAATGCGAGTATGAGGTGTGATTGGCCGAATAGGTGATGTGGTACTCACCCGCATGCTTGAAGGCGAATACCCCCTCGTTGCACCGGTTGGTTCCGTAATCCACTTTCTCCCACTGCTGGCTGGCTTCTCCTACGATTACGGGGTTTCCGACAAAACCGGAGAGGTCCGGTAACAATTCTACCACATAGTTTTTGCCGTAGGAATACCCCGCTTCCTCACCGTTTTGACTGAAAAAGAGATAGGGCGTCTGTTCCGGGTTGTCGTCGACAAAAATATGGCAGTCGATTGCAGATTGTCCGGTGTTGAACCAGGGAGCGAAGAGCTCCCTGTAGGGACCATCCGGATTGTCACTTACTGCCAGGGCCGGAAGAAGAAGTCCGCTTGCTTCGTCACGGGATGAGTAGGTGAGATAAAACTTGTTGCGATAAAATTTGACTTCCGGTGCCCAGAAATACCCCTTCCCGTAATGGTTTTCGGAGGGACGGAAGAGCGCTCCCCGAAACTCCCAGGTGATCAGGTCTGTCGACGTGTAATAGTTAAATCCACTGTCGGGAACTGAGGTGCCGGTCATATAATAGGTTCCCTCATGTTGATATACAAATGGATCACCGAGGCCGATGAATCGGCCATCGGTTGTTTTCAGCGGGGCCGTGACATACTGGTCTGGTTGAGAACATTGTATCCAGGCAAAACAGATGATAGTGATAAAAATGAATCTGTACCCCCGTATCATTGTGGAAAATTTATCTCTTTTCATTGTTATTCAAAATATTGTTACCCATTCTTCCTTACCTTCCAGATGATTGCCAATGCAGCCCCAACTCCTTACTGAAATGATATTTCCCGCCTTTAACGGTGGTATATCCGGTTTCCCGAGGCAGATATACTTTCGCTTCACAATTGACCGGAACCTCGATATCCATCACGAACTGACCATTATCTACCTTCCATTTTACGCTAATGGTGCCGTACAAGGTGTTGTAGGAAGCCTCCACATCCGTCAGGTCTCCCACAACCTGTGGAGCGATCTTGAAACTTTTGAATCCGCTGTAAGCGTTTTCCTCCAGATCAATGCCTGCCAGCGACCTGTAGAACCACTCCTCAATTTGTCCCATCATGAAATGGTTCCAGGAAGCTCCCTTTCTCGGATCCCAAAGTTCTGTAAGCGTGGTAGCGCCAAACTGAAGCTGGAAACCGTAACCTGGAACCTCGCTGTGATTGTGCATCCTGTACATCATTTCATTCAGTCCATTTCTCGCCAATGCCTGAAACAGGTAGCGGTTTCCAACATCTCCGGTGGAGAGCCAGTATCCGTTTGCCTCGATACTTTTGATCAGGTTCTCGATAACTGCCTCCTTCTGCTCCGGATCGACCAATCCTGCAAAGAGCGAGATGGCATTGGATGCCTGGCTTCCGGTTCCGTACTGTCCGGTAGCCTTATCGAAAAATGCGTTGTTATAAGCGCTCTTAACATCTTCCCTGAGACGGGAATAGTATGCCAAATCCTCTTCCCGCCCTGTCATCTCTGCCGCTTGTGCCAAGTAATCGATTACCATATAATAGTGGGCGGTTGCAGATAGCGGAACGGGGGTATTGTGCGACACTCCGTAAGGCTGGTCTTCCCGATAGTCGCACCAATCGCCCAGCCCGTGCGATACAATGTGCTCTTTCGCTGTCGTACCCAAGTAATCCACATACCTTTTCATTACATCATAGTGTTTGACGATCAGTGAATTGTCGCCATAAAACTGATAGTACATAAACGGGAAGATCACCCCTGCGCTTCCCCACTCGGGCGAGTCCCTGAAGCCCCCTTCAAAAATCACATACTCGGGAGCGATACTGGTGATTAGCCCATTTGGAAGTTGGGCGTCGTGGATATCCTGCATGATTTTGGGCGCAAGCCGGCCCAGGTTGAAGTTGTAGTAGAGGCCGGGTCCATTCAGGTGGATCTGCTCGAGCCATCCCAGTTTTTCCCGGTGGGGGCAATCGGTAAAGACAGCATGCATATTGCTCTTGATGGCATTCACGATCAAGGTATGCGCATTGTTGAAAATCTCGTTCGATGAATGAAAACGCCCTGCCGGTTCGGCCGAGTTGTAAACAAAACAGGAGCGTATCTCCCTTATTACCGGGATATCCCTGTTATCTGGCGATTTTGCCGGCTTGGCTCCTTCTATCTGGATATATCTGTAGCCATAGTAGGAGAATCTGGGGTGCCAACTCTCTTCTCCCTCCCCTTTCAGGGTATATTCGTAATAGTAGGGTCCGCCCGATTGGGTCTGGTTGATGCTTCCATCATCGTTAATCCGTTCAGCAACCGTCAGGCGGATCTTGTCGCCCCGTTTTCCCGTTACCGTAAAGGCGGGATAACCGGAAAGATTTTGCCCCATATCGAGGATATACGATTCGCCGATTCTTCTGATTTCCCGTACAGTGAAATATTCCATCTCCTTTACCGGTGTTGCGGTTTGTGCTCTCAATTCCCCTTTCGGACCATCATCCACAACTACCGGCCTCCAGTTGGAATCGTCGAAATCGGGCTTGTCCCATCCGGGCTGTTCCAGGCGCGCATCGTAATCTTCACCTCCGTACATGCTGTTGAAGAGAATGGGGCTGGGCGAATATTTCCACTTGTTGTCGGAGATGATCTCGGCTGTTGATCCGTCTGCATAGGTGATGCACAATTTCAGAAAGAGGGTGGGAGGGCCAAAGCTTACCTGCATCTTTTTGTACCGTCCGCCCTGCTCGTTGTAGAATCCATTTCCAAGAAGTACGCCCACTGCATTTTCCCCTCGGGTCAACTCGGCTGTCAGATCGTAGCCATTGTAGTAGACGGTCTTATCGTAATCGCTCCATAACGGATTGAACTGGTCGTTGCCAATTTTCTTGCCGTTGAGTGAAAGCTCATAGTGTCCCAATCCGCTAATATAGACAATTGCACTCTTGACCCTTTTTTGAACCTTAAAGGTTCTCCTCAGGTAGATGCTTCTCTTCGACAAGGGGTTGGTCGCCCTCCAGCGCTCTCCTTTCTCTGACGAGTCGGAGACACTGTGATAGTCTCTCCCTTCCGGAAGGTTTGAATCTTTACGTTTGATGGCTCCAATCCATTGCGCGTTGAGCTTATTCAGATCAGGCGCCATGCGGAACTGACTCATTTTACTCCATGGCGAACCGTTACCTTTGTTGTCCCAGACACGCACTCGCCAACCATATTGCTCTCCCGCTTCCAGCGGTCTCTCCCCACTGTAGGGGATATGCTGGCTTTGGTCTGAGATGACCTTCCCCGATTTCCAGACGATATTGCCTCCACTGTCGAAAATTTCCAGCTCGTAAGCTGTTTGCGAAACTCCGTTCTCGGTTGAATGGAGTTGCCATCCGAAACGTGGGGTGGGTGTGTCAACCAGCAGGGGAGCCTCTTCAAGCTCACACAGCTGCTTGCCGATGGTCAAGCTCCCGCTTGGACCGGCCAGGTTGCAGTTAAGATGGATTGTAGCTACAAGCAGTAAGAGAATGCAATTCATAAGTTTTTTCACCTTTTCTCGATTTCTTTGCAGACGTTTACCATGGGAATATTGAGCAGGGATGCCACCTTCTCAATTTTCCGGGCAACATGACCTACCCCGATTGCACAATGGTGTGAAGGACCATAACTGCTCCAGCTGTTTACGAAGTCGCGGATATTGCATGGGAAACTGTAACGACTGTTGGTGTTGCCCGTCTTTAGAACGGGACCTTCAACCGATTCGCCCTCAGCTACAAGCAGGAAGACCGAATCATTGCTCTCTGCTACTGAAAGAAGAGTTACCGGCCCATGTTTTACTGACATCTGTATCGACAACCCCTTGCCCGGTTTCCCGTGATATACCGGCAGCGGTACCAGTCTAACGGCTCCTTCGGCAATATTGAAATGGGCGGGACCGTCGTGTCCGAGAAGCAGAACGTTCTCTTTGAAATCCATAAGATAGAACTCCGAGAAAGATCCCCCGGCACCCAACTCACTCATCAGTTTCATTGCATGGGCATTTTTTACTTCGCATTCGCCTGCAACGGGAATATTTTTGCCGGTAAGCAGTGTGTTGCCTGCAATTACAGAGGTAATGATATTTTCATATTCATTTCCCGGTTGTCCTTCGTAATAATAGGCCAGAGCGCCCAGTTGATACTTGGAAACCAGCTTGTCGAGTGCCACCGACGTCTTTGCGGCTCTTTCGATTTCTGCAGGATCACACATCGGATCGATATCGAATACAGACTCGAATTCAGAGATCTTTTCCCGTAATTCCGCTGCCGATACATTTTCACGCAACTCTTTCAACTCGCACATTTCGAGTAATTCGAAGTGCGTACCGAAGGTCACGCTCTGTTTTGTCAGGTCGGTATATACATCGAGCATCCCTCCATAGTAGTTTCCCAATACCCCCATCCGGTTTGCCCGGAGTCTCCTTGAGACCTTTGCCGCATCGATCCAGTCGCTGATCTCATCCCACACATCCGGTTCGTCAAGATATCCGGTGATGGTGTGATAACGGCTATTGGCCCTGTTCATTACGCAGGCAATTTCGGGGATGGCACATGCCTGGCAATGCTCGAGCCAGATTCCGGTTTTCTGCGTATAGTCGTCGAGCTGATTGAATGTATCATAATCGAGACTCTCCGCCGGTTGCAGGTTCAGCAAAATAAAGGGGACATTTGCCTGTCTGGCGATCGGAAGAACGGTGGACGACAGTGCATAGGTCGACACGAACAGAAAAATTAGATCTACATCGCTGTTTTTCAGCAATGTTGCCGCATCTTGTGATTTGTCTATATTATCCACCATTCCGGCATCTACAACCTCAACGCCCAGCTCCGACAATTTTTTCTTAATCTGGTTGTGGTAACCCGTCAGGTTTTCCAGCAGATTGTCGAACTGTCCCCAATAGGTGTCCAATCCGACACTAAAAAGACCCGCTTTTCCCATTTTTTTATTGTTTTAACTTGTAAATCAGAACAACCATCTACGGTTTTCCCACGTTTCATTGTTTTATTTTATGGAAAAGGTATATGATCCGGCCTTCAGTCCCAGGATATATTGATTTTGCCCCTTCTCCCTTACTTCAATCAGTTTGTTCTTTTCAAGCGGTGCATTCTTCTCCCTGATACTCTTTCCTTTCAGACAGAGGGTGGCGCTACTGTTTGCAGGGACTGTGACATGATACTCTATCGTCTTGCCCTTTCGTTTCCAGGAGGAGATGATATTGCCGTATGGTCCCTCGTGGGTAGCCTCGAAGTGGGATAGTCCTTCCACAAAATTGGGTTTAAGCAGTATGTTTTTGAAACCAGGAGCTTGCTCATCCGGGAAGATACCACCCAATGCCTTGTAGTACCAGGCGTTAATTTCACCAAACATGATGTGATTCAGCGATATGTCGCTCTTGGCGTCGAGCGGCCAGTTTTCATAGAAGGTGGTAGCTCCGTTTACTATCCACCAGCCCCATGAGGGGTAGGTCTCCTGTGATGCCACCTCGTAGGCCAGTTGTGCATATCCGTTCTCGCTCAGGGCGTTCAGGATGGTTTTGGTACCCAGCAGTCCCACATCGATATGTTTCTTGTCTGCTATTACACGCTTGGCCAGGTTGTCTGCCACTTTGCTCCTCAACTCTTCCGGAACCAGACCCCAGTGGAGGGCTACGCTGAGTTCAGTCTGCAGTCCGCTCCCATAGATCCCCGTTTCGTAGTCGAGGTATTTTTCGTTGATTGCCGTTCTAATTTTCTCTGCCAGCGCGAAATAGTGGTCGGCATCTTCAGTTTTTCCGAAAAGTCGGGCTGTTTTCGCCAGGATCAACGCATCGATGTAGAAATAGGTGCTGGAGGTATACTCCTTGGAACTTACCGATTTTACGGGCACCCAGTCGCCAAGTCCCCAGTCGGTCAGCCCTGAAGGATAGTGTTCATCGATATGGTTCACATACCGTTTGATGTTGTCGTAGCACAACTCCAACAATCGGGTGTCGCCGTAGAAGAGATAGATGTTCCATGGGATGATGGCGATGGTGCTTGTCCAGTCAGGCCCGTTTGCCCATTGGTATCCCCAGCCGCTGGAGGGGATGATGGCCGGCAGCACCCCGTTGGGTTGCTGTTCGTCGCGATGGTCGGCCAGCCATTTTTCGTAGACAGTGATTCCGTCAAAGTTATACAATCCCGTCTCGATGGCGATATGTGCGTCGCCGGTCCACCCGTTCTTCTCCCGCTGGGGACAGTCGGTGGGGTAACTGAACAGGTTGGAGAGGTAGGAGGCATTTGATGCCGCCCAGGCTTTGTTGAGGGTGAGATTGGAGGAGTTTATGCTGCCAACCGGCGGCACATCGCTGTGCATAAAGTAGGCCGTCAGGTTCTCTGTAGTCAGATTCAGCGGTTTATCGGCGGTTACCTCTACATACTGGAATCCCTTGTAGTTGAACCGGGGCATGAACTCATCCTCTTTCTTGCCGCTCAGGATAAGGATATCGGTCTGGAAGGGATCGGACTCGTCCGTAGGGCGGTAATGCACGTCGATGTTCGACATGTCGGCACGTCCTGCCGAATCGAGCCGCTCCACATGTTTCAGCCAGATGGTGGTACCCTCGGGGCCTTCGACTCTTATCCGGGTTACTCCCGACATGTTTTGTCCGAAGTCGTAGAGCCAGGTCGAGGCATCGATCTGCTTCAAACTTACTGGCTTATATTCCCTTACATTTCGGATTGGATGCAATGCCTGGGCTACGATGTTGTTGGAGGGGGCTCCGGTGGTGTAGATATTGTTCCATTGTCCCGCATCAAATTCCGGGGTGTCCCATCCCGGCTGTTCTTTTCTGGCATCGTAGTGTTCAGCCGTATAGATGCTGTTGAAGATTACCGGACTTGGCGAGGTTCTCCACTGTTCGTCGGTTGCTATGATCTCCTTCGTTCCATCCGAATAGGTGATGTGCAGATCGAGGCAAAATTTTGGACGCGCACGCCAGGGGGCCTTGTCGAAATACCAGACGGCAGTAGACTGGTGGTTGTACCAGCCGTTTCCCAACAGGACGCCGACCGCATTGTTTCCCTGCTGTAAAGCTGCGGTGACGTCGTACGTTACATAGAGGTTGCGCCTGTCGAAACGGGTGTAGGAGGGGTCAAGCCGGTGATCCCCGATACGTTGTCCGTTGATGGAGAGTTCGTATAGACCTGCAGCAGCAATATAGACCCGTGCCGACCTGATGGTTTTATCGGTGCGGAATGCCCTGCGGAAGTAGGCTGCAGGTTTTACGTTGAAATCGTAAGTGTCGGTAATCCATTTTCCTTTCCAGTTGTGCTGGCAGATCATGCCGGTCTCGAAAAAGAGAGGTTCGGACCAGGCAGACCACTGTTGTTCCTCATCCTTTACCCTCACGCTCCAGAAATAGCGGGTAAAGGGTTCCAGCTCCTTACCCTTGTAGAGAACAGGAATCACGGAGCTGTTAACCTCTCCCGATTCCCACATATCTCCCCTCCCCAACGCAACTCCGGTCTCTGTTGTACCCACAACCAGTTCATATGCTGTCTGGTGTGATCCCGGTTTTTCGAGTTCCATCTGCCATGTGAAGCGAGGATGAGGCTCGTCAATTCCGATGGGATTTTCGAGGTATTCGCACTTCAGGTTCTTTACGGTCACCTGGGAAAAACTTTGAAAGCTGATTACAACTATCAAGAGGATTGAGAACGGAAATGATATTTTTTTCATGCCAATCTATTGTTTTTGATTTAGTGCCGTCCGGTTCATATCTGCTGTTAGCGGAAGTTGAATCGGCAGTTCTACCCTGTCCGGAGCAGGAGAGTATTGTTCATAGAGATTAAATTAGCAACTGTATCTGGGCAAAGTTAATACCGGATACCCCTTTAAACCTGTGAAAAATGATATTTTGACTGTAGGAATTGCATTTGCGTTTTTGCTGCCCTCCTGTTTCGGGGTTGTCACTGCAGTGGGTACTCCACACTGTACTTTCCGCTTGACAATATCACAAGCTGCCCTACGGCGGTTTGCAGTTCGCGGTTGACCGTTGCTTCGGTGACATTGTCAGGAAGTTTAATGTTGGCCCGGGAGCCTACGGGAATCTCCAGCTCCATTTTCATTCGGCTTTCCGAACTCTCCCAATGGAGTGAAACCCAGCCGTTCGGAGTGTTGATCCTGGTTTTGGCCCAGGTTACACCCGAGGGGATCTGGGGATCGATAAGCAGTTCACTGTATGCCGTTTTCCCTTCAATTTGCCTGATCCCTCCTACCGATTCGTAGAACCATTGTCCTACACCGTTAAAGCAGTTGTGAATCCGGCTTCTCGCTCCGTTCCAATGTTCCCAGGTGGTGGTAGCCCCATTTTCCAGCATGAACAGGTAGCCGGGGTAGGTTCTCTTTTTCAGCATGGAGTAGACAAAATCGGGCTGATTGTTGCTTGTGGCCCATTCCATCACGACGGGTATGCCCACAAGCCCGGTATTGAGGTGGCCGCCACTCTCCTGTTCCGTCTTCTCTTTCAATGTCTCGATCAACTTGTCACGTAACTCCGTGGGCACTGCCCCTGCAAGCATCGGGAAGGTCAGGTCGATCTGCGATCCGGTGGCGTAGTAGCCCTTCTCGTTATCGAAGTAGGTTTCGTGAATTCGACGGTTAAGTTGCTCCTTCTTCTCCAGATAAACCCTCCTTTCATCACTTTTTCCCAGGTATCCGGCAATCTCCGCCATCTGGCTGAAGCAGACCGACAGATAACAGTTGTTGACCAGGTCGACCGACCTCTCATCCAGATGGTTGGGGTTTCCTACTCCGTCAGGGGTGGCCCAGTCTCCCAGGTACCAGTTTCTGTAGTCGGTATCGGGCCACCGTTTTAACAGACCCTCCGGACTGTACTTGTCGACATATTCGAGCCACTTCTGCATTACCGGATAGTATCTCTCCAATATGCGGATGTCACCATAATTCCGGTAGGTATGCCATGATGCTGAAATAATGAAGCCGCACCAGTAGGGCCCTCCACCAGCTGCATAGGGATTGGGAGCGGTGTGTGGCATGCTGCCGTCTTCCCTGATCACGTCAGACCATGCATCCAGCCAGTTGTTGTAGAGCGGGGCCAGGTTGAACATCGTCTGGGCGGTAAGGGTGGAGGCGTTGCCGTCTCCTCCGTATCCCAACCGTTCAATCTGGGGGCAGTCTACCAGGTAGCCACCTAGCCCCAGACACCGCAACGTGTAGTGAATCATGTCGTGAATGCGGTTCAGGTCGGTGTCGGAACATTCAAAATCTGAAGCGGTTTCAAAATCGGTATGTATGAGGAGTGCCTTGATGGCGGATTTTTCGGGTGCTTCACGAAGGTTGGATATCTTCACATATCTGAATCCATGATAGTTGAATCTGTTTCTGAACCGTTCAGTACCGTTTCCCGAGGCAATGTAACGATCGATCTGCCCCTGCTTTGCGATCTGCCCGTTTTCGTCCAGATGGTCGGCATACTCCATGACCACCTGGTCTCCCTTTTCCAGTCGGGGAAAAGTTATCTCGAACCACCCTGTGAGGGTTGTTCCCATATCAACCAGGAAGGTGCTGTCGTTCAACCTAACGATTGTTGAGGGAGTGAACTCCTGCATGATTCTGTTGGGTTCAACCATCTGGGGGGTTGCCGTATGGTTTGGAACCTCCACCAGGGTTACCTTGTTCCAGGTCAGCTTCTCCGGTTCCGTGAAAGGGAGGTTCTGAGTCTCCAGGTTGCCGGATATCTCCTCGCCTCCATATCTTCCAGTCCACCAGTTGCTGATCCGGGTATATTCGCTGTTGCGCGCCGACCAGCTGTCGTCGGTTACAACAATGGTCTCCGCAGGCCGGTTTCCAGAGACCTTTGCCAGCTGGGCCCTGACTGCGGGACCTTTCCCGGTCACTCCGGGTAACCCTTCCGAGTACCAGCCGCTACCCAGCCAGATAATCAGGTTGTTCTCCCCTCTCTTTATGTAGGAGGTAACGTCGTAGGTGTTGATCAGTGAACGTTTGTTAAACTGTGATACTGCCGGAGAGAGCACGGCATCTCCTACCTTTTGTCCGTTGATATGGATTTCGTGATACCCCAGGCTGTTGACATGCAACAGATAGACCTCATCACGGCCGGCTTTTTCTGCCTTGAAGAGTCTCCTGAACTGGGGAGTCTGGAAAAATCCATCTTCAGAAGGATATCCGATATAGGCGGCTTTCCAGTTGCTTTCATCAAGCAAGCCAATGCCGAAGCTGGCTGTTTTGCTCCAATCGGAAACATTGTCGTTCTCATCCCACACGCGGACTTTCCAGTAGAACAACTCTCCGGGTTGAAGTTCCTTGCCCTTGTAGTCGATCATGATTTTCTCGGGCGACAAGATCTTTCCGGAATTCCAGCAGTCGGCCTGCTCTTCGCTCAGATTACCCGGAGTGCTCGCTACAAGTAGCTGGTATGCCGTTTGTCGGCTGCCGTTTGTCTCGGAGTTAAGCTTCCAGCTAAAGCGGGGTCGTGATGTGTTTATCGCTAGTGGATCACGTAGATTTTCACACTTCGGGTCAACAACTTTCAGGGCTGAGGTTTGCGAACAGGCAATCATGCCCAGAACATTCAGTAAACAGAGCAGTTTTACTAATTTTGTTAATTTCATTTGGAATTGGATTTATGATATTTGTGTAATTAACGCTATCTTACTTCCATTTCAAATATCCGTCCACCACCGTGTGTATGGATATGCAACCTGAACGGGGTGGGGGATCCGTCGGAAGATTTGATATTGGCAAGCGGAAATGAGGCATAGAACTTCTCGGTGTACCCCGGAGGATCACCCTCTCTGGAGTGGCTGAAATGGAGGTCGATATCCTTGGATCGGGTGTCGCGAAACAGTCCCACAACGTGTCTTTTTTCAAAATATTCGATCTCGAGAATCATGTTCAGGTGATTTCCTCCAACCCATACACTTTGTATCTTTACCGGATCCTTGATAAGGGTGCTCAGGTCATCACTCTCCCTGATAATCCCGGTGAAGATATCGTTGACACTGTTGATCTGGATGGTGTCGCCACGTAATGGGCTGTAGTTGAGGATAACACGCTGTCCATCCTTGCCGGAGTAGCCTCGCGGATCAATCGGAACAAGTGTCTTGAAGTTGTCCAGTTGAAATGTCAGCCGGTCGGCCGTTTGGATCACTGTGGCAAACTCTACGAGGAAGTTATCGATACGTTCGTCATCTTTCTCACATGCCCCGAAGATAAGAAGAATAACGGTCAGATATGCGATAATTCTCCGTCTCATGGCTCTTTTCATGTTACCGAAACAAAATTCTTCACGGTATTTCCGTACATCTCGACCAGCTTTTCACGTAAGAAAGCATGATCCTTTCCAGGAATCTCAATCTTGGCAATCTGTCCTGCAATGTAATTTTCGAAAAATTGTCGATCCTTATCGGTATAATGGGCAGAAAAGGTGTTGCTCTTCTCCATCAAGTCGTAGGCAACATAGTTGATGGGGAAGAAGACGTAGTTCCTGTAGATCTCCCTGTCAATGGCTTCTCTTGCAATTTCTAGCACTTCAGACCGTCCGGTCTCGGGGTCAATTTGCGACAGTGTGTCATTGATCCGGTTTCCAAACGAGAAAGAGACCCTGCCTTTGTATCCCATAATACCCGTCCGCATATTCTCGATATCGTCGGCCTGGCTTTTCCTGTATTCGGGATTATCCCTCTTCAGCTGGTACTCTTTGGCCTTGAGGTAGTCACACGGGTCGAACTCGTAAGTGATGGCGAGCGGAACTATGTCGAGCGACCTCAGCGCTTCGGACGGCTTTGCGCTGTTGTGTAGTGTCAGCATTTTCAGCAGGCTTGTCTGTGTCTTATCGTCCGAATCCTTTGCCCGGCCCTCGCGTTGGGCAATCCATACCGACTGCCGGCGATTCGCTATGGTGTCGAAAATATATTCAGACAGATGTCTGGAGGTGTCCAGCATCTCCCTGACGGAGACACCCCGTTTCACGATAAAGCTCTTGTTGAGTCTGACCAGGTCGGTAATCCATCGATAGATCAGGAGATTATCGCCAATGGCTATCTCGCAGGTGTCTGTTCCCCTGTCGAACAGCAAAATGTTGAGAAAGGCTGCATCCAGTACAATATCACGGTGGTTGGAGATGTAGAGGTGACTGGAGCCGTCGTTGTACTTCTCAAACCCTACACAGGAGAGTTCCGAGGTGGTTTTGGCAATCAGCTGCTTCATGAACGGATGGATGATGCTCCTTTGAAAGTCGAAAATCGTTCGACAGGCCATCATCGACCGGCTGAACATCTCCCAGGTGAGCGGCCTGATCAGCGGTTCGGTTGCTCTTCGAAAATAGGGGTCGTTCACCAGGGATTGGATGACCGAAGGGACTTCACTGTCGTACAGGGGACGTATATCGTCGAAATTTTTCATCTTTTCTGTTTGCATACTCTGTTCGGTGATTTATAGCCTTATTTTCTTACCTTGCTGTATTCGTATTCAATAATATCGCTCATCACGTTGGAGATGTCGAGACCGGCAGCACGAACCTGCTGTGGAATGAAGCTGGTTTCTGTCATTCCGGGTGTAGTGTTTACTTCAAGTAGAAAAGGAACGCCATCGGAGATGATATAGTCTGCCCTGATGATACCTTTCGCCCCGATAATCCGGTAAATTCTTTCGGTTAGCCCCTGGATCTCTGCCGCCAGATTGTCCGGGATACGTGCCGGGGTGATCTCTTCGACCTCGCCGTTGTATTTGGCATTGTAGTCGAAAAACTCGTTACGGGTGACAACTTCGGTAAGCGGCAGGTGTTGAAATCCATTCCCGGTCTGGAAGCATCCACAGGTCACTTCCGTCCCCGCGATAAAACTCTCGATCATCACTTCTGATGCCTCCTTGAAAGCTTCATCTATTGCGTTTGCCAGTAAAGGAGCCTCTTTTACCTTGGTGGTGGCGAAACTGGAGCCGCCGATGTTGGGTTTTACAAAGAGTGGCAGGCCCAGCTGCTGAACGATCGATCCGGCATCAAACGATTCACCTGACCGGAGCATCACCGATTCGGCGACGTTGAACCCGAAACTTTTCAGAAAACGGTTGCAGGTGAATTTGTTGAATGTGAGTGCTGAAGCCAGTACCCCGCAGCAGGAATAGGGAATGTCGAGCATATCGAGGTATCCCTGCAATACACCATCCTCTCCCGGAGTGCCGTGAATGGTAATATAGGCAAAGTCAAATACCGTTTTTGTTCCATTCGCCGTGAAGCTGAAATCGTTCCTGTCGATGGGATAGCTACCGTTTTCATATTCTGCTTCCCAGCCCGCTTTGTCGATCCTTACCTTGAAGAGGTTGTATCTCTCCTTGTCTATAAATGAAAATATCCCTCTGGCACTTCGTTCCGAAACCTCCTTTTCGGATGAATATCCTCCCCAGATAATGGCGATGTTTTTTTTCATACTCTATCGTTGTGGTGTTATTTGCCTCAGTTTACTGTTCTCCCGATTCGCGTGCGGCGGTATAGGTGCGCCAGCGATCGATAACCTCCTGCATGTCCTTGGGAATATCGCTTTCGAAGAACATCTCCTTGCCCGTACGGGGATGTACGAAACCAAGTGTCTGTGCATGCAGGCACTGCCTCGGACAGAGTGCGAAACAGTTATAGACAAACTGTTTGTATTTGGCAAAATGTGTGCCGCGCAACACCTCGTTACCTCCATAGCGTTCATCGTTAAAGAGCGTGTGTCCGATCTGTTTCATGTGTATACGTATCTGGTGGGTGCGGCCTGTCTCCAGTTCGCACTGTACAAGCGTTACGTAACCGAACCTTTCCAATACCTTGTAGTGCGTAACTGCAGGTTTTCCCTGTTCCCCGTCCGGGAAAACGCGCATCAGCATCCTGTCTTTAGGGTCGCGGCCGATATTGCCGGTAACGGTCCCCTCTTCATTTGCAACATTTCCCCACACCAGTGCGATATACCTTCTCTTGGTTGTCTTGTGGAAAAACTGTGCGGAGAGATCTGTCTTGGCCTCGGGTGTTTTGGCAACCAGAAGCAGTCCTGAGGTGTCCTTGTCGATACGGTGTACCAGTCCCAGACGGGGATCGGTCATCTCCATACCGTGCTCATATTTCAGATGGTATGCGATCGCGTTGACCAGTGTACCTGTATAATTGCCATGTCCGGGATGCACCACCATGCCGGGTGGCTTGTTGATCACCATCAGGTCTTCATCTTCGTATACAATATCTAACGGGATCTCTTCAGGGAGAATGACCAGCTCCCTTCGCGGGCGATCCATTACAATGGTAACTACATCCAGTGGTTTGACTCGGTAGTTGGATTTTACGGCAACGCCGTTTACCAGGATACATTGGGCTTCGGCGGCCTGTTGGATCCGGTTTCTTGAAATCCCTTCAATGCGGTCGGCCAGGAACTTATCGATCCGCAACAGGCTCTGTCCCTTGTCGGCAACGAACCGGAAATGTTCATATCTTGTACCCTCTACGGAATCCCCCGCAAGATCATCTTCATCCTCCGGATAGTCCTGAATGTCGTATAATTCCTCTTTTTTCACTCGTAGATCATTTATCTTTCCCGGATCAATGGTTTAAAAAAACGATTCATCCATGCGAGACGGTTGTGCGGGCTTGTTTTGGGTTGATCCGGTTACTGCTTCCCCGTTTGCGGGGGGAACAACGATCTCCCCGCTCATGTTTAACGAATCTTTGGCCATCCCGCTTCCAACTACCAGTTTTAATGGCGAACCGGCCGGAATCTGTTCGTCGGGTAAAAGTTTTCTCCCACGGTATTCAACCGAAATGACCAGCCCGCTGTATTGTGCCGGTACCTCTTCAATCGCAATTTGGGTGAAGCCGATGGAGTTGAGAAGCGCTATGGCCTGTCGCGAGGAAAAATCAACCAGTCCGGGTACGGAAACCTGTTGCGGATTCCGGGAGTAGATGGTGACATAGATCTCGCGACCCTCCTTCACCTTGTTGTTCGGTTTCGGGGTCTGATCGATAATTGAGCCCGGAACCGCATCCTTTTTGTATATCGAGTCGACAACCCGGATGTGCAATCCTTTTGACCTGAGAATGGCTGCGGCCTCTTCCTCCTGAAACCCCTGCAATTGGGGAACCACCACGTTTTGTCCGTGTCTGGTATATATATTGAGGAAAAGATTGGTGACAAGGAGCAGCAATATTGCAACAACGCAGATCGCTACAAGATTGAAGAAAATGCTGTTGCTCCGATTTTTTTTGGCAGTTGGTTTTGCACTCATAATTGAATGTAATATTGAGATTTCAATGCAAAAATACAAAAAAGATGCCTTTCCTCTAGTGAAGTGCAATAAAAAAAGCAGGAATATGCATCACATACTCCTGCTTTCCATACAAGCTCTTTTTTCGTTAGTCGGAAACTGTCAGTCTAGCTCTTCCTTTTGCACGACGTGCCGCCAGTACTTTTCTTCCGTTCTTGGTTGCCATTCTTGAAAGGAACCCGTGTTTGTTCTTTCTCTTTCTGTTTGAGGGTTGGAATGTTCTTTTCATTTTATTATCTGATGTTTTATTTTGTTGCTGAAAATATAGGGGCGCAAAGTTAACGATTATTTTTTAATTACACAATTTATGGGGTTTAAAATTGGTTTTCGTCTCCCTTTCTACGGTGCAGCGGGGGTGTTGATCAATTTTTTTGAAAAAAGTTCAAATAAAATTTTGTCGGTCTAAAAAAAGCTCCTATCTTTGCACTCGCAATTTGAGGGGTGGTCGATTCACTTTCGGGTTCGCAATTCAAATGGCCCATTCGTCTATCGGTTAGGACGCAAGATTTTCATTCTTGAAAGAGGGGTTCGATTCCCCTATGGGCTACAAGAAAAAGATTTAAACAGTCAAGCGATAATGGCAAATCACAAATCAGCAGAAAAAAGGATCAGGCAAACGAAAGTTCGTCGTATATCAAATCGTTACGTTTCACGTACAACCAGGAATTCTGTGCGCGCTTTGCGTGCGCTAACCTCAAAAGAGGAGGCTGCGGCAATGTATCCTGGAGTTTGCTCGATGTTGGATAAGCTGGCGAAGAAGAGAATTATTCACCAGAACAAAGCCAATAATCTGAAATCTAAATTAGCTGCGCACATCAGCAAGCTGAACTGATCAACGTTATAGATAGCATAGACGAAACCGGATATTTTCATATCCGGTTTTGTTTGTTTGCTATGCATGTTCATTATCTATAGGGTTAAAGTCCCGAGCGGGCTTATTTTGGCGAGAACCGTTAGTTGATGGCAAGGGTGTTACCGCGAGGTATAACCTGAAAGAAGCCTAAAACAAAAGTTGGTACTAACGAACAGAAACTGCATACTAAGGCTTACCCGGGGGGTAATGTGGCAATAAACACAGACGCCCTAAAGCCGTCCGTAACCCGGGGTAGTAAATGCAGTAGTATTAACAGGAAGATAATGCACTTAACGTAGGAGGTCTCTAACCCGAAAGGGGCAGAGAAGTCAGCAGAGGCCATAGTACCGCTATAAATATTGAGTAACGTCAATACAGGGAAGGGCTGAATTTTCAATTAAGGAGCAGTTATTTTGTAAATTGTAACGACCATTATGAACCCAGGTAAACACGGGAACTTACAGATGAGTCTTTTTGACGAATGGGAGCGTGGCCAAAAGGTGAAGGGGACTGACGTATTCAGTTCAGGAAGCGGTTTGGTACGGGACGAGTGGTTGTCAGGTTGCAAAGAGGAACGAGCCTTAACCCAAGATTTAATGAGTGATATAACGGACTTAAAGAATCTTGATGCCGCATTGCGGCAAGTAATCAGTAACAGGGGAAGTGCGGGCATTGACGGGATGACCGTTGACGAACTTAGAGATTGGCTTAACAGCCACCACCGAGAACTTCAACGCCAGTTAATGACAGGCACATACCAAGTTACGGCAGTTAAAGAGGTATTAATCCCGAAGCCTGATGGCGGGAAACGCCAACTGGGTATTCCCACGGTCAAAGATCGCTTGGTACAACAAGCGATAAGCCAAGTACTGTCGAAACGTTATGACCCTATATTCTCCGAATACAGCTACGGTTTTCGTCCACGGCGTAACGCTCATCAAGCATTACGTAAAGCGGGCGAATACGTGGCCGAAGGAAAGGATTGGGTTATCGACATAGACTTGGCAAAATTCTTTGACGAGGTGAATCACGACCGATTGCTTTGGCAGTTAAGTACTCGCGTTGGTGACAAGCGCGTACTTAAGTTGATAGGTAAATTTCTTCGAGCAGGAATGCTAATCGGGGGGATGGCCAATCAACGGGTGAAAGGGACACCGCAAGGCAGCCCACTATCACCCCTGTTGTCGAATATCGTCTTAGACGAACTGGACAAGGAGTTAGAGCGGAGAGGACACTGCTTTGTACGCTACGCCGATGATATTATCATAATGGTCGGAAGCGAACCAGCCGCGGAGCGATCGATGCAAAGCCTCTCCAAGTTTATCGAAAATCGGATGCGATTAAGAATAAACAAGGAAAAGAGCCATATCGTCCGTCCTCATCAACTCAATTATCTCGGTCATACTATCTTAAAAGGCGGGAGTTTAGGATTAAGCCGAAAGAGCGAACAACGCTTCAAGGCGAAACTAAAATCGCTTACCAAACGCAACAGGGGCATTAGCTTCGATCAGTTAATAAGCGAGCTAAATCCCGTTCTACGAGGCTGGCTAAACTACTTCAAGCACGCAAAGATGAAAAGTCGTCTTCGCAACCTTGAAGCTTGGCTTCGTCGTAGATTAAGATGCTATCGTTTAAAACAATGCAAACGGGCGTTGGGCATAGCCAGGTTCTTGACCAAGTTGGGCGTTCCTTGGAACCGGAGCTGGACAACGGCGGGAAGTTCTAAGGGATGGTTTAGACTGTCAATGACCCACGCTGCACACGAGGGAATGAACCTTGAATGGTTCAAGAAAACGGGACTTTACAGTTTAACGGCCAATTACGGTTAAACATTGAAGAAACCGCCTAATACGAGAGACGTACGTTGGGTGGTGTGAGAGGATAGCAGAGTTAGGAGTAATTACCTATCTTTGCATCCTACTCGATTTTTGTCTCTCTCCCGGATCTCATCTTTCTCCCGCTTACCGGGTAAAACTGGCAGCTACTTTTTCTCCTTGAATCTTCTTCTTCTCTTTCTGCTGGCGCTGTAATACTGAATGAACGCCAGCGCTATTACCACGATTACTACAACGGTGATGATTGTTCCTATTTCCATAACAGTTTAATTTAGTTGATTTTGGTGTCGTCTGACAAAGTTACGAAAAACAGATTCATTTTTTTGATTTTCGGCTCGATGTTTTTTTGTAATTTTGGGTTTTTCAATATCCCGGGTTTTACCCGGATCATTTTTCAAGTTGCTTCCTTATGATTAAACATATTGTACTTTTTAAATTGGCTGATGAAGCCGAAGGTAACTCAAAAACCACAAATGCGGCAATAATCAGGCAGCGTCTCGAATCGTTGAAGGAGCTCATCCCCGAAATCCGGAAAATGGAGGTGTTGATCAATCATGCAGATGCTCCTGCTGGTAATTACGATATCATGCTCGACAGTGAATTTTGCAATCTGGAAGATTTGGAAGTATATATTTCTCATCCGGAGCATCAAAAAGTGGCGGCTTTTATCGGCAAGGTGAGGAGTGAACGTGCGGCTATCGACTACGAGTTTTAAAGGTCTCTTCAACGGACTCCCCCTCTCTGCTAAAAAAACGAAAAAGGATTGGCTAGACGCCGTTTTTTTCGTATATTTGTTCGTTTTTTAAACCAAAAAAACGAACAGAATCATTATATAAATTCTCAACGAGGTATTCATTAAGACAACATGACAGAACAAGAGAAAAAGGAGGCAAGCGGAAATTATTCCGCACAGAACATTCAGGTGCTTGAAGGATTGGAGGCGGTTCGCAAACGTCCGGCCATGTACATTGGGGACGTGGGCGAGAAAGGACTTCACCACCTTGTTTATGAAGTGGTGGATAACTCCATTGACGAGGCGCTTGCCGGATATTGCAACGAAATAAATGTAACCATCAACGAAGATAACTCAATCACCGTTACCGATAATGGACGCGGAATCCCTGTAGATTTCCACGACAAGGAGAAAAAATCTGCCTTGGAAGTGGTGCTTACCGTGCTGCATGCAGGTGGAAAGTTCGACAAGGGCACCTACAAGGTGTCGGGTGGTCTGCACGGTGTGGGTGTGTCGTGTGTGAATGCCCTTTCGGTCTATCTCAAGGCCGAGATTCACCGCGACGGCAAGATTCATGTGCAGGAGTACTCGCGCGGTAAACCATACGCCGATCTAAAGGTTATTGGTGATACCGACAAAACCGGAACCATCATCACCTTCAAGCCAGACGATACCATTTTTACCGTTTCGGAGTACCGATACGATGTGCTGGCAACCCGCCTGCGTGAACTGGCTTTCCTGAATGCCGGAGTGACGATGACTCTCACCGACAAGCGGACTCCCCGCGAGGATGGCACCTTCAAGACGGAGCGCTTCTATTCCGAAAATGGATTGGAGGAGTTTGTGCGTTATATCGACAAGGCGAAGGAGCCACTTATCTCCGAACCGATTCATATCGTAACCGAGAAGCAGGGGATTCCCATCGAGATAGCGATGACCTACAACACGACCTATAATGAAAATATCTTCTCTTACGTCAACAACATCAATACCATTGAAGGGGGCACGCACCTTACCGGCTTCCGGAGAGGTCTTTCACGGACGCTGAAGAAGTATGCCGAGGACTCCAAGATGTTGGAGAAGGTGAAGGTGGAGATTAGCGGCGATGACTTCCGTGAAGGTCTTACAGCCGTCTTGTCGGTGAAAGTGGCCGAGCCTCAATTTGAGGGACAGACTAAAACCAAACTGGGAAACAGCGAGGTGATCGGTGCCGTAGATCAGGCCATTGGTGAGGCATTGAACAACTACCTGGAGGAGCATCCAAAAGAGGCAAAAATTATTGTAGAGAAGGTGATTCTCGCCGCAACTGCTCGTCACGCTGCCCGCAAGGCCAGGGAAATGATCCAACGGAAATCTCCCCTGTCGGGTGGAGGACTCCCCGGAAAACTGGCCGACTGTTCCGACAAGGATGCTGAAAAGTGCGAACTCTTTATCGTGGAGGGAGATTCTGCAGGGGGTACAGCCAAGCAGGGACGTGATCGTACATTCCAGGCTATCCTCCCGTTGCGCGGAAAGATCCTGAATGTGGAGAAGGTGATGACTCACCGCGTTTTCGAGAACGAGGAGATCAGAAACATATATACTGCATTGGGTGTAACCATCGGAACTGAAGAGGATTCAAAGGCGCTGAACATCGAGAAACTGAGATACCATAAGGTAGTGATTATGACCGATGCTGACGTGGATGGAAGTCATATCGCAACGCTGATCCTCACCTTCTTTTTCCGTTACATGAAGCCGCTTATCGAGAACGGTTATGTCTATATTGCCACTCCGCCGCTTTACCTATGCAAGAAAGGCAAGATAGAAGAGTATTGCTGGGACGACCGTCAACGCCAGGCATTCATCGAGAAATATGCCGACGGGAATGAAAATGCGATTCACACACAGCGTTACAAAGGGTTGGGCGAGATGAATGCCGAACAGCTTTGGGAAACGACGATGAATCCCGAAAAGCGTACGCTCCGTCAGGTGACTATTGAAAATGCGGCGGATGCCGATATGATCTTCTCCATGCTGATGGGTGAAGATGTGGGACCGCGTCGGGAGTTTATCGAGGAGAATGCTACCTACGCGCATATAGATGCATAAAACGACAACAATCTTATGCTCCAACCTCCAACTTTGCAAGCCGGTGATAAAGCGGTTATTCTTTCACCAGCAGGGAAGATAGAACCAGGATTGGTAAACGGTGCTGCCACCTTGCTGCGGAGCTGGGGGTTGAGTGTTGAGATTGCCGGGAATGCATTATGCGAGGCAGGGCGTTTCAGCGGTTCTGTCGACCAGCGGCTGGATGATCTCCAACATGCAATGGATGATCCTACAGTGAGACTGATCTTCTGTTCCCGTGGAGGATACGGGACAGTACATCTCCTGGATAGACTCGATTTCGAGATGATCAGGCAATATCCTAAATGGGTTGTGGGCTACAGCGATATTACCGCGCTGCACGCTGCCTTGCAGAGCCACGGAATCATCTCTCTTCATGGGCCTATGGCAAAACACTTTGCCGAGGAGGGGCCCGACGATATTGCCGTAAGATATACCAAAGCCATCCTTACAGGAGAACCTGTAAACTACGACATCCCTGTAACTGATGATGCCAGACTCAACCGGAAAGGCGAAGCAGCTGGAAGGCTGTTTGGTGGAAATCTTTCTGTCTTTTGCGGTGTTTTTGGCACGCGATTTGCTTACACACCCAAGAACGGAATACTCTTTATTGAAGATATTGGCGAGGAGCCTTACAAGATCGACCGTTATATTCATCAATTGAAGCTCTCGGGCATCTTTGAGCGGATATCTGGATTGATAGTCGGTCAATTCACCAATTATAGCGAGGATGGCGGCATGTATGCTACACTTAATGAGTCGATTGCCTTTGCCGTCTCGGGTTATGCTTTTCCCGTCTGTTTCAATTTCCCGGTAGGGCATGTCAGGGAGAATTTCCCGCTTCTTATGGGAAAAGAGGCAAAATTCATTGTTGAAGAGAATGGTCTGATATTCAAACAAAATTAATTCAGAAAGATGGAAGTTTCAACTGAACTCATTTTACTCATCGGTTCCTTTCTTTTTTTCGTAAGTATGTTGGTCGGAAAGGCCGGACATAGATTCGGGGTTCCGGTTCTGTTACTCTTTCTGTTGGTTGGTATGGTTTTCGGGGGAGATGGATTTGGACTCGACTTCGAGAATATTCAAATAGCACAGGCCATCGGGACGATCTGTCTGACTGTCATCCTTTTTTCGGGCGGACTCGATACTAAGTTCAGGGAGATAAAGCCGGTCATTCAACCGGGAGTTGTTCTGGCTACATTGGGGGTATTCATTACGGCTATCATTACTGGCGTCTTTATCTGGTGGCTATCTGACAGGGTTTATGCCGGACTGGGAATGGGCTTCTTGACGGCAATGTTACTTGCCTCTACTGTTTCATCAACCGACTCGGCATCCGTTTTCGGTATTTTGCGTTCTAAAGGACTTGCATTGAAAAATAATCTCCGCCCCTTACTTGAGCTTGAGAGTGGGAGCAACGATCCCATGGCCTATATGTTGACCGTCACCTTTATCAGCATTGTCAATTCTGGGAACGACCCCAATTTCCTGATGGTGATCGTCAATATTGTTGTTCAGCTTGTGGTAGGATCGTTGCTGGGATATTTCCTTGGGAAACTTTCGGTTGGCATCATCAACCGTATCCGGATGGATAATGCCTCGCTCTATCCGGTCCTGTTGCTGATCACCGGAATATTCATATTCTCAATTACATACTATTTGAAAGGTAACGGATACCTGGCAGTATATATTGCTGGGCTGGTTATCGGAAACTCCAAGTTTGTTCATAAGCGTACATCGATGAGTTTTATGGATGGATTTGCCTGGATGAGTCAGATCCTGCTCTTCCTTACCTTGGGACTGCTTGTCAACCCCAGTGAACTGATACCGGTGTTGATGCCAGGCATTATCATAGCGCTTTTCATGATATTTGTAGCACGCCCCATTACAGTCTATCTCTGCCTTATTCCGTTCAGACGGATATCATTCAGGGATAAAACCTATATTTCATGGGTTGGGTTGCGTGGCGCCGTACCCATCATCTTTGCCATATTGCCGCTGGCGGCAGATGTACCCGGGGCCAGAACGGTATTCAATGTGGTCTTCGTGATTACCATCGTATCCCTCCTGTTTCAGGGTACATCGTTACCCATTGTTGCCAGCTGGCTGGGACTGGCGGAAAAACCGAGTAACTATAAAAGCCTCGAAGATTTCGACGTTGAATTTTCAGAAGAGATCAAGTCGGCAATGACAGAGATCTGTATAACAGAAGAGACATTGAAGCATGGCAAGAACTTGTTGGAGATGCCGCTGCCCGATAATACACTGGCCGTTATGGTGAAACGGGGAGAGCGGTTCTTTGTCCCCACCGGACAGACTGCACTGCAGGATGGTGACCGGTTACTGGTTATCTCCGACGATGAAGAGGCGTTGAAAGAGACATACAAGAATATCGGAATCTCTGAATTCTCCTACCGGAAGAATGACTGATGGAAAGATTGAATACGCTTTTGGCCAACCTGGTGCTGACGGTTGTTTTTCTGTTTCCCGTATCGTGCAACTCTTGTCAGTCGCAAAAGAATGCGGGTAAGGAGATGGTTGTCCAAACCTACACGAAAGTGTCGCCCGATTTCAATGCGGATAGTGCCTACCACTTTGTCGAAAGACAGGTCAGTTTTGGCCCCAGGGTTCCGGGTACAGTTGCACATGAAGCTTGTGGAGATTATCTTTTGGAGAAACTGGCCAGCTTCGGTGCAGAAGTTTTTGAACAAAAGGCCCAGGTTACGCATTATAACGGACAAGATATTCCGATACGCAATATTATTGGAAGTTTTCTACCGGAAAAGGAGAAACGTCTGTTGCTGTTTGCCCATTGGGATACCCGTCCGTTTGCCGATGAGGAGTCTGATCCCGACGCTCAAACCACACCAATTTCAGGTGCCGACGACGGTGCGAGCGGGGTAGGGGTACTCCTGGAGGTTGCACGCCAATTGCAACAGCAATCGCCAGATATTGGTGTAGATATTGCTTTCTTTGATCTGGAAGATTGGGGACAGCCATCATTCGACAAGAAATTTGTGCCGGGAGAGTGGTGGTGCGTTGGATCGAGATACTGGTCGGAAGATCCACACAAGGCTGGCTACAAGGCATCTTTTGGTATTCTGCTCGATATGGTCGGTGCTGCAGATGCCACTTTTCTGCGCGAGGGATATTCGATGCAACATGCACCCTCTGTTGTTTCCAATATCTGGAGTACCGCATCCCTTCTAGGATATGGAAATTTCTTTCTCCAGCGCAACGGCGGCTATATCACCGATGATCATCTACCCGTGATCGAGATAAGAGGTATTCCCTGCGCAAATATTATCAATCTGAAAGGCGATGGCTTTGCACCTCATTGGCATACACGCCGTGACGATATGAGAAATATCAGCAGGGAGACATTGCGTGCGGTGGGAGAAACAGTACTGGAGGTGGTCTACCGCGAATAAAATGAACATACAAAAAATATGACAATCAACGAAACTGAACAAGAGATTATTGATGAATTCAGCATCTACGATGACTGGATGGACAAATATGCCTACATCATTGAACAGGGGAATCTGCTCCCTCCGCTGGACGAGAGATATAAGGTGCCGGAGAATATTATCCAGGGTTGCCAGAGCCGCGTCTGGCTGCAGACCGATTTCAAGGGGGGGAAACTGCTTTTCCAGGCCGAGAGTGATGCCGTAATTGTAAAAGGGTTGTTGGCTCTGGTGCTGCGCGTTTTCAACAACCGTACCCCGGACGAGATCCTAGCCTCCGATCTACGTTTCATGAAGGAGATAGGTCTCACCGAACACCTTTCCCCAACCCGCTCGAACGGCTTGCTCTCGGTTATCAAGCAGATCCGCTTCTATGCGATGGCGTACAAGGCTAAAGGCGAACAGGCAAGGCAATGAGCCAATTATAAAATTCAACATATGAAACAACTTTTTTTACTGTTATTGGTTATGACCACACTGACCTCCGCTTCACCTGCGGACGAAAATCCATTTTTCAAACCATTCGATACTCCCCACGGTACACCTCCGTTCGACAAGATCAGGATAGAGCATTACGAACCCGCATTTGATGAGGCCATCCGACAACACAAGGTCGAGATTGAAACCATTGCTGCCAATCCGTTTGCGCCGACTTTTCAGAATACCATTGCTGCAATGGAGTATTCCGGAGAGATGTTGAATCGTGTAAGCGGTGTCTTTTTCAATCTGCTAAGCGCCGAGAGCAATGATGAGATGATGGCGATCTCACAGCGTGTGAGTCCGAAATTATCGGAACACTCAAACAATATCAATCTGAACAAGAAACTGTTTGAAAGGGTAAAGGCGGTTTATGATAACCGGCTGGCTTCAGGTTTGCTTCCCGAACAGATACGTTTGGTAGAGCACTATTACGAACAGTTTGAAAATAGCGGTGCTACACTTTCGGACGAAGATAAGGAGACCTACCGCAAACTGTCGATGGAGTTGAGCAAGGCAACCCTCGAATTCGGACAAAACAACCTGAAAGAGACCAACCGGTTTGAAATGTTGCTTACCGACGAATCTGAGTTGGCAGGATTGCCGGCGAGTGTGCGGGATGCTGCGGCTGCCAAAGCAAAAGCAAAAGGAAAAGAGGGATGGATGTTTGATCTTTCAGCTCCCAGCTATATCGGTTTTATGAAATACTCCACGAGAAGAGACCTGCGAGAGAAGCTCTACATGGCCTACAACACTAAGAGTGTCATGGGAGGAGAGTTTGACAACAGAGCCAATGTTCAGAAGATTGTGAACCTTCGACTGCAGATTGCCAAACTGCTGGGTTACCCCAATTATGCGGCCTATGCCCTGAAAAACAGAATGGCGAAAAACGAAACAGGGGTTTATAACCTGCTTGGTCAGCTGGCAAAGGCTTACGGTGAGACGGCACGCCGAGAAGTGAAGGAGGTGGAGGCTTTCGCTGCCAGGCTTGAGGGGAAACCGTTTGATATTCAACCATGGGACTGGAGTTTCTATTCGGATAAACTGAAAGATGAACGTTTCGACCTGAACGACGAGATGACTCGTCCCTATTTTGAACTTGAAAATGTAAAAAAAGGTGTATTTGGATTGGCGACCGATCTCTACGGGCTGACTTTTGTGAAGAATCCCAATACCCCGGTCTATCATCCCGAGGTAGAAGCGTTTGATGTAATGGATGCCAACGGTGATTTTCTGGCGGTTCTATTTACCGACTTCCATCCGAGAGAAGGAAAACGCTCGGGTGCATGGATGTCCTCTTTCAAGTCTCAATTTGTGAAGAACGGCATCGACAGCCGTCCGCATATCACCATCGTGATGAATTTTACACGTCCCACCGAAACTGCGCCGGCGCTGCTCACTTTCGACGAAGTGGAAACTTTCCTCCATGAGTTCGGTCATGCCCTGCACGGTATGTTGGCAAAGTCTACTTACGAATCCCTGTCGGGAACGAGTGTCTATCGTGATTTTGTGGAATTGCCGTCGCAGATCATGGAAAACTGGCTGGTAGAAAAAGAGTATCTCGATAAATTTGCATTCCATTACCAGACGGGCGAGCGGATGCCTGCTGTATTGGTACAGAAGATCATCGATGCAGCCAATTACAACACCGGTTATTTGACCTATCGTCAACTTTCGTTCGGATACCTAGATATGGCCTGGCACACCCTGGAGAACCCGTTCGAGGGCGATGTCCGTCAATTTGAACAGGAGGCAATGCGCTCCGTACAGTTGCTTCCCGTTGTTCCTGAAGCCTGCATGTCTACCTCTTTCGGGCATATCTTCTCAGGTGGATACGCCGCCGGATATTATAGTTATAAATGGGCAGAAGTGCTCGATGCGGATGCATTTGCAGCCTTTAAGGAGAATGGGATTTTTGACAGGAAAACCGCCCATTCGTTCCGGGTAAATATCCTGGAGAGAGGGAATACCGAAGATCCGATGACGCTCTACAAGAGGTTTCGCGGGCATGAACCAACCATTGACGCCTTGCTCGAAAGGAACGGTGTGAAACAGTAAGAAAGGGGCCTCCGGAATTTTTTTTATTATCCGGAGGCTTTTTTTTGTTAATTTGTTTTGTTACAATAAATTTATTCCTATCTTTGTCATCGCAAAAGTATTTTATAGCAGAAACGGGTTCTTGGTTATTTTCTTCTTTTCTTTGAAGCAAATCAATTCTTTTAGCCTTATCTTTTATACAAATTTCTTCTGCACCAATTAATTTTTTATTTATTTTATTTTTTATTTTATTACATGAACATTTTTGTAGCAGGCTTAAGTTATCAAATTAACGATGCCGATTTAAAAGAGCTGTTTGAGGAATACGGAGAGATTACCTCAGCCAAAATTATTACTGACAGGGAAACACGCAGGTCGAAAGGTTACGGTTTTGTTGAGATGGCTGACGAAGATGGTCAGCGCGCTATTGAAGAATTGAACGGAGCTGAATATGACGGTCGCACACTTTCTGTATCCGAAGCTCGTCCCCGCACCGAAGGTGATTATCCTCGCGGCAACAGAGGCGGTGGTAACAGAGGTGGTTACGGAAACCGTGAAAGAAGGTACTGAAATTGTCCGATAAACCGAAAAAAACGAGACTGCACATTCATGTGCAGTCTTTTTTTTTTGTACCTTCGTCACCTTAAATGTGAATCAGAAAATATGCCCACTATCATACACATAGAAACAGCAACGGAAGTGTGTTCTGCCGCCTTGTCGTCAGCTGGCGAAGTGTTGCTTCTGAAAGAGAATCTGAATGGCCAGTCGCACGCCACCTCACTGGGCGTTTATGTGGAAGAGATGATGCAGTACGTCCGTGAGAAAGGGATAAGGATTGATGCAATATCGGTAAGTAGCGGTCCCGGATCCTACACCGGATTACGTATTGGCGTATCGGAAGCCAAAGGGTTGAGTTACGGTCTGGACATTCCGCTTATTGCCATTCCTACCCACAAGATCATGGCTTCCCTGATGAGAGGGAAAGCTGGCTCCGATTATCTGCTCTGCCCGATGATTGATGCCCGGCGGATGGAGGTTTACACCACCATCTACGATATCGATCTCAATATTGTCCGTGCCACCTCTGCAGATATTGTGGATGGAGAAAGCTACGCCGATTTGCTGGAAAAGCGGAAGATCCTTTTTTTCGGTAATGGGGCTGAAAAATGCAGTGAGATTATTCAACATCCGAACGCAACGTTTGTGCCGGGGATAAAACCAACGGCAGCCGCCATGACCGATCTGGCAGAAAAGGCGTTTGCGGTTGCCGATTTTGTCGATTCCGCCTATTTTGAACCCTTCTACCTGAAAGAGTTCATTGCTACTATCCCGCGGAACAAAGTGATTTGAGAATCTTGCAACTCGCTTCGCTTATCCTGTAAACATTTTTGGCAGATAGAGACAATAGAACAGGTTGCTCCACATTGCATGGGCAACCTGTTTTATCCTTTAATCTATGCTTATTCCGTGCAATCTACTACACGACGGGCATCGATATGAATCCCGTAATAGGGATATGCATCGACCGTTACGACCGGTGAATTGCCCTTATAGGTGGTGAATTGTCCAGGAGCCGGATTACCGCTGGGCGGGGTATCGTATCCCTGAATTTTTACTGCTTCGGCAACATCCTGCAACTGGCCTCCATTGAGCGAGGCAAGGGTAATGGTCACTTTCCCATTCACCACTTCGGAGAATGTGACGGTTCCCACCAGGTAGTGCTGACCGGCATAAACTTCAATCGGAGTGTTGGCCACGTATGGGGTATAGGTTGCCCAATTGCCCTGGTCGGTATAACGGGGACCTGCAGCCCAAGCGGTCTCGTCCTGGTAGCATACCTGTACCTCTGGTTCATCCTCGCAGACTGCGATACAATATTCAAATTTCATGAACCAGTTTTTCCCGGTCTTTTCTCCTTCACCAAAGGCAGTCTCACTTTGAACGGTCTTGCCATTCTCAACTTTTACAACCTCGGCATGTGCAGCTACGCATATGCAGCCCTCAGGAAGAGCGTCCAGCGGGATTTCAAAGTAATAGAAAGTCTCCAGTCCGTCGAACTCAACCTTATAGGGGAACTGTCCCGGTACAAGATTGCCTTGCTTGTTAGCCGGCAGGTTATCGCAGGCACCGACAAAAAGATGAATAGCTTTCATCTTCCAATTCCCGGTAGTTTCGTAAGCCACGTACAATTTCTCCTTGTTGTTGACTACATAAACACTACCAGCCTCGTGGTGTTGTCCTGCCAACAGGCGAACTTCCTGTACATCACGACAAGGATCTACACATGCGGGTACTTCAATGGCACGTGTGCCGGCCGTTAATGCAACCACACTCTCTTCCTCGCCAACAAGCACTTCATTGGAACAGGAGGAGTAGGTGAGCGAAACAGCCACCACGGCAGCAAAGGCAAAAAACAGTACAATTTTTCTCATACAGGTCATTTTTAAATATTAACGTGAGTTCGGGATAACATATTATCCCCAAATGGTTAATTGACTTGACTTTTCCACTTCAAATTTGATTGAAGGCTTTTTGGGAAAGAAACAATATGCCACCAATGCAGCAATTATGTTCATGATGAAATTATGTGTGGAACGATGCCTTGAATGTTCTATCTGGCAGATATTCTTCAGTTCATCATTGATGGACTCAATTACAGATCTTTTGCGTAAGAGAATCTTGTCGCGGAATGACATCAGGGAATTTTTCATATTTGAGCGTATACCGGTCACTAAATGAACTCCCTGGTCAAACAGCATCTCGAAGAGCTTTGTGCTGATGTAACCCTTGTCTGCATATAGTTTACCGAAAAGATCTTTGGTAAGAACATTGATTACGTCAGGGTTTCTATCGTCGACATTGCCTTTTGTGAGAGAGAAATTCAGCAATTCACCCTTTTCATTACAGACCAGATGAAGCTTGAATCCAAAAAACCAGCCCATCGTACTTTTCCCTCTTTGTGCCAGATCCCTGAATACTTTATTCGAGTGGATACGCTTGTTATGACATACTTTGATTGGAGTGCTATCCACATATGTAATGCCTGTGCATTCACCAAATCCAAAGAGTTTGAGCAACAGCATGAAAGGTACAATCACCCTGGGTTGCAACTCGACAAAACGGTTGTAGGAAACGGCATTTGGAAAATAGCTCTTCATGTGCTTGCAAATATAAAACAGGTAATAATTCTTGAAATTATGAAAGGTTCCACAGTGGAAGCAGACCATCACGGCAATAATCTCGCTCTGAGACATTTGCGTTTTCCTGTTTCTCCTTTTCGTTATGTCACCTGCTTGAAGTTGGTGATTCCGGATTTCATTCTCATATTCTGCACAAAAATCGTCGGCAATACAAAATATTTCAATAACTTTGTCTGTTGTGATCATAGGGTTGATGTTTGTTATTTGTTTGATTAACAGCTATAAATATACAAATAATCTCCCTATATCACAACTTTTTTTATGATTTTCTTATCCCGAACTCACGTTATTAAACATTAAGTTGAAAGAAAGTAGAAAGATCACTCTTCCATTTACGTCGTCAAAAGTAGATCGGATCCTTTCTTTCTGTTATAACTGTAGAGACATTTTTTGTATTCCGGCAGCATTGAGGAAAACAATTATGACTGTGCGTGCATTTGTGTGATATAAGTAATTGTTGTACAGTATAATAAAATTCAATTTTTATTGCTGGATCTTGTATTGAAATCACTCCTGTAGATGAGGCATTCGCTGATATTTTGACGGCGTAATTCCAAACTCCTTCTTGAAGGTTCTTGAGAAATAGGCGAAATCGTTGAACCCGCAATCCATCGCGATCTCACCGATCGGTTTCTGGGAGGTGGTCAACAGTTTTTTTGCACGGTTCAACCTCACTTTCAGGATGTAATTGGTTGCATTCAATCCAGATATCGATTTGATTTTCCGGTTGAGCTGGGAAGGACTTATACACATTTCTGAGGCCAATCCTTGCGGGAAAAATTCGATGTTCCTCATCTCCCGGTATATGATATCGGTTACCCGTTGCAAAAATTCGAAGTTGGAATCATTTGTTATATCGGATGAAACATTTTGACTCTCCAACACAACCTGGCCATACTTCTCCCTCAAATCCTTCCTGCTCTTCAAGAGTTGACTGATTTTAGCCTTTAACTCCTCCTCGATGAAAGGTTTGGTGATATATGCATCCACACCCGCCTTTATCAGATCGATTCTCTCTTCTGTAGATGTTTTGGCTGTCAGTACAATGATGGGGATATGGCTGGTCATAACCGATTTCTTCAGGTGGCAGCAGAAGCTGTTGCCATCCATGGCCGGCATCATCAGATCGGAGATGATGAGGTCGGGAACCTTCTCCTCGGCAATTTCCAGCGCCCGTTGTCCGTCGTGGGCCACAATGATGTTGTAGTCATCCCGGAGTATGGTGGTGAGGTAAAAGACCATGTCGCGATTATCTTCAACTATCAGCAGCAACGGTCTGCCAGACTCTCCTTTACTTTCTCCCGATTCCACAGGATCGTATGCAGATTGTCGCATTACTGGTGCTGTCTCCTCTGCAGGTGTGATGCTCGCGGACTTACGATAATTGGTTACAGGGATTTCCACAGTAAAGACTGTTTCATTGAAAGGTACACTGCGCACCTGGATTTTTCCACCCAGGCTCTCAACAACCTGTTTGGTGAAAGCCAGGCCGATTCCTACTCCTATCTTCTCTCTCAAATCGGTATCACCCTGATAGAACGTCCTGAAGATATGAGGCAGGTCTTTGGCTGCAATTCCTTCGCCGTTATCGGCAACTTCGATGATACACTTTTTTTGTTTTTTATCCTCCCTTACCATAAGGAGAATCTTGTTGCCGGCGGAACAGTGCTTGATGGAGTTGGCAAGCAGATTATTGACAATCACCCAGATCTGTTCGCGGGAGTAGTCCATGATAATCTCGTCGGAACTGCTATGGAAGAGATAGTTGATTTTCTTGGCTTCGGCAACATCCTGATAACAGCTATGGAGGTATCTCAAATGACTCACAATGTTGCCGTTTACCCAGTGGATCTGGTTGCTGGATTGAATCTTGGAGACGGTAAGTATTTCATTGACAAGGAACAGCAGGTTTTCTGATTGCCTGCCAATAATATCCAGGTCGATCAGGTTATGTGCCGACTTACTCTCCCCGATCGTTTTTTTCAGTTTCTCTGCCAGGCCAATAATGATGCTGATCGGCGTTTTAAACTCGTGGGTAATGTTTGTGTAAAAATCGGATTTCAGTTTAGTTATCTCTACCAGCGATTTTTCATTCTGTTTCTTGTTTGTTATATACTGGTTGTAGATGAGGAAAATGGCAATTAAGAGAACAATTATCAGAAAGCAGGAGAAAATGAGAAACTTATGCTGGATGTTTTTGGTAACATATATTGTCTCCACTCCTGCGATCAGTCTCTCGCTTTCGGTCCTCTGGTAATCGGTAAATGCGTTGAATAGAGCGTTTTGCATCTTTTCCCGTTTGATCAGCCCCTCATATTGGAGTGAAGCAATATGGTGCTGCTGGGCTACTGTTGGCTTATTTTGCAGATAGTAGATATCGGTCAGTTCGGAATATGCTGTTTTCAGATAAAAGGGGAGATTCATCTCTTTGGCAATCTCCAGCCCCTCCAACAGAAATTTCTCGGCATCTGCATATTGTGCGAGCTTCTTATATGCCTCGCCAGAGGCAAAACAGACCTCCATCTGTTTGATCCAGTCGTTTGTCTCTTTTAACGTATTGTAGGCATTGTTCAGGAAAATGAGCGCTTCGCGGTAATTGCCCTGTTTTGTACTCAGTTTGCCAAATGAAAGGAAGATCAAGCCAAGGCCGGAACGGGAATTTGTTGCGATGTGAAAATTTGAGGATTTGTTGAAGTAAACCCTGGCCGAGTCGTACCGTTCCTTGTTGCTGTATGCGATACCCATTCCTGTCAGATTGTCGGCAAGAAGTTCCGTATCACTGATATTTTTTTCTAAATATTGATACGATTGATTAAATGAGTTCAGTGCTTCGTCCGGGAAATCGAGCATGGAGTAGATCCATCCAATCCCGTTAAGGGTTTCAGCTTTTGCCTTGAAGATGATACTATCCGATTGTTGCAGGTTGTCCAGGATCTTTCTTGCACGAAAAGAGTGGCGAATGGCATGCTCCAGCTGGTAGGCCTTGCGGTAGTTGGAAGCCAACAGGTTCAATGCTTTTACTATCTGAAGCGAATCGGCAAGTTGTTCCGATAACCTTAGATAATCTTCATGGTTTTTTATGGCGTCGTCAAAACGGAAGCTTTTCAGATGTATATCCCCTATCTTTTGGTTCAAAACCAGCTGACTTATCAAGTCGTTTGAGAGATGGCTCTCTTTCATCGCCACCTGGAGCTGTACATAATCGTTTTTGATCGGCTCCAAGGAGAGTTCAATCTCATTGATGGAGTCTTGTAGTGAATGTCGATAAGCTTCCGTACTCTTATTTGAACCAGTACCCTGTGAACATGAATATATAAGCACGAGCAGGAGGACGTGTAGCAGGCCTAGACAGAAGGGACGAGTAACAGACATAAACTTAAAATATATTAACAACAAAATATTATTCAACTGTGAATAATGCCGATTTATTAAATTACCCTTTAGAAAAAACTGTGATTTTTATACTTTAATTTATTAGTCGGCTTACAAATGTAATTTAAATATTCAATAAATTGTCCCTTTTTTGTTATTTTTTTTCCGTTTTTTATCAAAAATGAGGAAAAAGTTAACACCCTTCAAAATGAAGAGGTTGACTCAAATGTGAAAATATGTTGATGAATTGACGGCCAGAAGCCAATTTCAGGTCTTTTTTGTCACGAGATCGTTTTTTTTTCCGGCAAGCAGGGTATTTTTCAACAGCGACACGATGGTCATTGGACCCACCCCCCCGGGAACCGGAGTGATGTAGCTACATTTGGGGGCTACTTCATCAAAAGCAACGTCACCCGTAAGCTTGAATCCAGATTTGGTCTTGTCACTTGGTACACGCGTAGTTCCAACATCGATAACCACAGCCCCCTCCTTTACCATGTCGGCTTTTAGAAACTCCGGGACACCCAATGCGGCAACGATGATATCTGCCTGACGACAAATCTCCTTGATGTTTTTCGTCCGGCTGTGACAAACAGTGACCGTACAGTCGCCGGGATATCCTTTCTGCATCATCAACAATGCAGCAGGCTTACCAACGATGTTGCTTCTGCCCAAGATGACACACTGCTTGCCTCGGGTTTCGATTTCGTACCGCTTAAGAAGCTCCATGATGCCCGACGGGGTGGCCGATAGGAAGCAGGGAAGTCCGATGGCCATGCGTCCTACATTCACCGGATGAAATCCGTCCACATCCTTCCGGTAATCGATCGCTTCGGTGACCTTCTCTTCGGAAATGTGTCCCGGTAAAGGTAGCTGGACAATAAATCCATCCACGTCATCATCGTTGTTGAGCCGATCTACACAGGCTAAGAGCTCTTCTTCGGTGACATCCGACTCATACCGGATCAGGGTTGATCGGAATCCCACCTCCTCGCAGGCCCGCACTTTGTTGGCCACGTAAGTTTCACTACCACCATCGTGGCCGACCAGCACCGCTGCCAAATGGGGTGTTTTTCCACCCTTTGCCTTAATCAGTGCCACCTCTTCGGCAATCTCCTTTTTGATCTGGGCCGCTACGGCCTTTCCGTCAATTAATTGCATCTCGGTTCTTTTTTCTGGTTGTTATCTTCTCCTCATGTTTCTCAGCATCGCTTTGCCGCCCCCGGATGTCATGGCACGCATCATTTTCCGGGTCTGATCGAACTGTTTGATCAGGTTGTTCACCTCCTGTATATTGGTTCCGCTCCCTTTGGCTATACGGGCCCTGCGGCTTCCATTGAGAATCTCGGGGTTGCTCCGCTCTTTGGGTGTCATCGAGCAGATGATCGCCTCGATGCTCTTGAAAGCGTCATCATCGATATCGAGATCTTTGATCTGTTTCCCCACACCTGGAATCATTGAAGCCAGATCTTTCAAATTACCCATCTTTTTGATCTGCTGGATCTGCGCAATGAAGTCGTTGAAGTCGAACTGGTTCTTGGCTATCTTCTTCTGCAACCGACGCGCCTCTTCCTCGTTGTATTGCTCCTGTGCCTTTTCAACCAGTGAAACGATATCGCCCATCCCCAGTATACGGTCGGCCATACGCTCAGGATGGAAGATATCTATGGCATCAAGTTTTTCACCTGTCCCCACAAACTTGATCGGTTTGTTCACCACCGAACGGATAGACAAGGCGGCACCCCCTCGAGTGTCACCGTCGAGCTTGGTCAGTACAACGCCGTTGAAATCTAGCCGCTCGTTGAACTCCTTTGCCGTATTCACGGCGTCCTGACCGGTCATAGCATCCACCACAAAGAGAATCTCCTGCGGGTTTACTGCATTCTTGATGGCCGTAATCTCGGTCATCATGGCTTCATCGATAGCCAAACGTCCGGCAGTATCTATGATCACCAGGTCTTTTCCGTGCTGTTTGGCGAACTGAACGGCATGCTGGGCAATTTCCACCGGATTTTTGTTCTCCTCTTCAGCGTATACTGGAATTCCGATCTGTTCACCCAATATCTTCAACTGCTCAATTGCGGCCGGTCGATAGACGTCGCAAGCAACCAACAACGGGTTTTTGCCCCGTTTCGATTTCAGCAGGTTGGCCAACTTACCCGAAAAAGTAGTTTTTCCCGAACCTTGCAGACCCGACATCAGGATGATGGCCGGATTGCCCTTTATATTGACGTCAGTTGCGGTGGCTCCCATCAGAAGAGCCAGTTCGTCGTGAACAATCTTGATCATCAACTGGTGTGGCTTCACAGCAGTGAGTACCTCCTGGCCCAGCGCCTTTTGCCGGACACTCTCGGTGAACTCCTTGGCAGTTTTGTAGTTTACGTCGGCATCAAGCAGTGCGCGACGAACATCTTTCAATGTCTCTGCGACGTTGATCTCGGTGATTTTTCCCTCGCCTTTCAGTATCTTGAACGACCTTTCCAGTCTGTCACTTAAATTTTCGAACATAGCCATGTAACCTTTTTTATTTAGGAGACAAAGATAAGGAAAAAATGTGGAATTTGGCTGCTCAGCGATTCAAAAGAGCCTCCCCAAAAAGAGATCCGTTCCTTGTAATGGCGTGTCGGGCAGCAAGTGACAGGGGATGATGGAGCCTCCATATTTGGAAATGATTTTTTCTTTTGTTATATTGGGGCATTAACTCTTAAATGTAATGTGTATGAAGACGAATCATCTTTTTCTTTTATTGGCGCTTCTTCTGTTTTCCTGCGAAGGTGAAAGAATTGATTATACAATCATTGAGAGAAGCATCAAGGTGAGTGGCCATATCAGTGGCGTGAGAACGAGGGCAACTGGCGATAGCTGGTCGGAGGGCGATGCCATTGGAATTTATATGGTGGAGGCAGGGAAGGGGCTTGCTGTAGAGTCAATCTTGGCCCAAAATGCAAAATATGTGACAGAGTCTGATGGTCTCTTTTATCCCGCCGCTGTCGATTACGATGTGAAGTTCCCGCTCGACGGTTCCGATGTAGATTTTATTGCATACTATCCCTACGGGACTATCTCCTCCAATTTCGAATACATGATCGATGTGGCCGATCAGGCCGACCAGAGCACAATTGATCTGCTCTATGCGGATAATGCGAGGGGGTTGAACAAGGATTCCTCATTTGTGGATCTTACCTTTACCCACCAATTGTCAAAACTGCTGGTCTATCTTAATACCACGGACGGATCGCCATTGCGTGACGCTGCAGTTACTGTCAGAGGGGTTAACACCAAGGGAACGTTTTCACTGGTAAACCGAACAATCACAACTTCCGACAAGGGGGATATTGCAATGAAGATGAATGGCGACGGAGCTGTTGCCGAAGCCATTGTTTTGCCGGCCGAGACCCTGGGGGGTGCAAGCCTGGAGATCATCAACGGAGAGTATGGTTACCGATACGACCTGGGCAGCTCTTCCGCTGTCACCGCATTTGAACCCGGATATAAATATACCTATACGATTGAACTGGATACCCGGTCGCCACTCGACGTAAAGACCGAAGTGACCGATTGGCAGGATGGACCCTCGGTAACGGTTACGGTGGAAAAGGAGTTCGAGGTCTATCGCCCTGTTGGCGAAGGAACGCCCGAGAATCCATATACCCTTGAGGATGCCCGTAACATCGCGCCGGTAAGCGGGGTCTGGGTAGAGGGATTTATTGTAGGATATTACAGCGGTACCTCCGTCGGCTCTTTCACCAACGATTTGACAGATACTACCAAGATCAAGATGACCTCAATGGCGCTGGCCGATTCACCGGATGAGACCAACGCTGCAAAAACCTTTCCGGTCTCTCTCCCTTCCGGTGAGATCAGGAATAACCTAAACCTGAAGTCGCACCCTGAAAACCTGGGCAAGGCCGTCAAGATCAAAGGTAAGATCGACTCCTATTATGGGACGAGAGGTATGCCAGATGTTACTTCCTACATGTTTGTTGCGGATCATTGAGGTGAATCTTTGCTTCAGGAGGCTCTCTGCCCGACATACCGGTCTGTAAAACCGGGAAGATTGATGCTGATTGTTCCGGTTCTGAAGAACAATTGACGCTCTTGACCGTTCTAACGGGTAAAAAAATTATGGGAAAAACAGCATGCAAAGATAAAAAATATGAGCCTCCAAAAGAGCCCAGATTTATTTGCAAAAAGTGTGGAGTAACGGCCAGAAAGGAGAAGGAGATCTGTAAGCCGCAGAAAATCTGACAAGAGATTCTGCGGCTTTCGTCGATGGATTTTCGCAGTCTGTCGATTTTAGATTTTAAAAAAGTTTAAATAATTGGGCCGGATCTCCCTGTTATGGTTTTTAATAGCTAATTTTGGTCAAATTTGCGCTAAGTAATGAACAGAAATACCAAAATTACACTTTTTGCAGTGATTGGTCTGCTGATTTTGGGAATGGCTTTTTTCCCGAAAATACGATCAATTTTTTCAACGGAGAAACCACAGACTGAAAACCGGGGACGATCTCCCAGGGGCGGAAGCGGAGCTGGAAGAGAGCAGTTGAGTGTTACCGCAATGATCATCCAGCCGCAAGTTCTGCGGAGCGATCTATATTGCCCGGGGCGTATTGTTGCCGGAAGAGGAGGTTGATCTTACCTTTGAAACCTCTGGCAAGATAACCCACATCTATTTCAAGGAGGGCTCTTTCGTGAACCAGGGTGAATTGCTTGCCAAGGTTAACGATGCACCTCTACAGGCCGAACTGAGAAAATTGCAGGCGCAGCTCCCGCTGGCACAGGACAGGGTATACCGACAGGGGACATTGCTGGAAAAAGATGCCATCAGCCAGGAGACTTATCAGACAGTGGCCACTGAACTGGAAAAACTGAGAGCCGATATCGACCTGATCGAGTCGCGTATTGCTCAAACCGAATTGCGTGCCCCATTCAGCGGTGTTATCGGGTTACGACAGGTTAGCGTGGGGGCCTATGCGTCACCATCGGTGGTTGTTTCGAAACTGACCAAAATTTCACCATTGAAACTGGAGTTCTCCATGAACGAAAATCAGGTCAGCCACATACCCCCGGGAACCAGAATCACCTTTACGGTTGCCAACGATCTCACCATATATGAAGCTGAAGTCTACGCCGTGGAGTCGCAGTTGGATCCCAAGACGCTCACGTTGAAAGCCCGGGCCCGTTATGAGAATCCCAACGGTAAACTGAAGCCTGGTATTTCTGCCTCCATCCAGACATTGATCCGGGAGATTCCCGACGCCATTGTTATTCCCAGTATCTCAAGCATTACCGAATTGGGCAGAGATATTGTATATGTTTACAGGAATGGTGTGGCGCAGGAAGTGGAGATAACCAAAGGATACCGTACCGCCTCTTCGGTGCAGGTGCTCTCCGGACTCTCAGCGGGGGATACGTTGCTAACTACCGGTGTGATGCAGTTGAGGAATGGATTGCCGGTAAAGATTTCAGAACTAATTTCCAACCCAACAGAGTAACAGCATGACCTTATCCGAACTCAGTATAAATCGTCCGGTACTGGCTACGGTGATGATGCTGGTCATCATCATTTTCGGTGTGATCGGGTATAACAGCCTGGCCGTACGTGAATATCCCAATGTGGACAATCCCATCATCACGGTTTCCGTAACCTATCCCGGAGCGAATGCCGAAGTGATAGAGAACCAGATCACTGAGCCGCTTGAACAGAATATTAACGGTATCCCGGGCATCCGGTCGCTGATGAGTCAGAGTAGCCAGGGAAGCGCAAGAATTACCGTTGAGTTTGAATTGAGTGTTGATATGGAGACCGCGGCCAACGATGTGCGAGACAAGGTCTCCAGGGCTCAGCGTTATCTGCCGCGTGATGCCGATCCCCCAACTGTTGCCAAGGCGGATGCCGATGCCGATCCGATCATGCAGGTAACGGTGGAGAGTCCCGTACGTTCTCTACTGCAGCTCTCAGAAATTGCCGAATTGACGGTAAAGGAGCGGCTGCAGACCATCTCTAACGTAAGTGCAGTAGAGATCTGGGGTGAGAACCGATATTCGATGCGGTTGTGGCTCGACCCGGTCAGGATGGCTTCCTACAACATCACCCCGATGGATGTCAAGAATGCGCTGGACAGGGAGAACATTGAGCTGCCTGCCGGCAGTATCGAGGGGGATCATATCGAGCAGTCGATCCGAACCATGGGGTTGATGCAAACTCCCGAAGAGTTTAATAACATGGTGATCATCGAGGACAATTACCGGATTGTAAGGTTTGGCGATATCGGTACTGCCGAACTGGATACTGAAAACCGGAAAAATATCCTCCGGCGCAACGGCGTGCCGATGGTCAGCTGTGTAATCATCCCGCAGCCAGGTGCCAACCAGATTGAGATTGCCAACGAGGCTGCATTGAGAATCGAGCAGATGCGCAAAGACCTGCCCGAGGATGTCAAGCTGGATATTGCGTTCGATAATACAAAGTTTATCCGTGCTTCGATTGCCGAAGTGGAGGAGACGGTCCTGGTAGCCTTTATCCTGGTGGTTGTGGTTATCTTCCTCTTCTTGCGGAATTTCCGCGTTACGCTCATTCCTACGCTGGTTATCCCCATATCACTTGTCGGCACATTCTTCATCATGTACCTTGCCGGCTTCTCCATCAACGTGCTCTCCATGCTCGCGGTGGTACTCTCCGTGGGTTTGGTGGTGGACGATGCCATTGTTGTGGTTGAGAACATCTATTCCAAAGTGGAAAAGGGTATGACTCCCAAAGAGGCATCAATAGAGGGCTCGAAGGAGATATTTTTTGCCGTAATTTCGACAACAATTACCCTGGTAGCCATATTTTTCCCTATCATCTTCCTGGAAGGGATGACGGGACGGCTCTTCAGGGAGTTCAGCATCGTGATATCGGGTGCGGTAATCATCTCCTCGTTTGTAGCGTTGTCCTTTGTGCCGATGCTGTCATTCAAGCTGCTGAAGAAGAAAGAGAAAGAGAACAAGTTTTATGAAAGCACCGAAAAGATCTTCCTAGGCATGAATACTTTCTACAACAAGATACTGGGAGCTTTCCTGCACCGCAAGTGGTTGATTTATCCTGTAACGGGATGTGCGTTTGTATTGATTGTGATTCTCTGGAATGCCATTCCGGCCGAGATGGCTCCATTGGAAGACCGGTCACAGATAGGGATCCGTACATCTACCCCGGAAGGGGCCACATACGAGTTTACAAGAGATTATACCGAAGGGATCTCCAGGATAGCCGACTCGGTTGCTTGGGAAAGAGAATCGAATATCACGATGATCAGGGGCAATTTTGGATTGGTCCGGATGGTCTTGCCGGATATCAAGGAGCGGGAACGGAGCCAGATGGAAATTGCCAATGCGTTGTCGGTTGCCGTTAGGAACCAGACAGCAGCCCGCGCCTTTGTACAGCAGCGGTCCACTTTTGGTGGACGCCGGGGCGGGATGCCCATACAGTATATCTTGCAGGCTCCCAATATTGAAAAACTGCAGGAGTTTATACCGCCCTTCATGGAGAAGGTGAACCAGAGTCCCTATTTCCAGATGGCCGATGTGAACCTGAAGTTCACCAAGCCGGAGACCCGGATTGTGATTGACAGGGACAAGGCTGCATTGCTGGGCGTTAGTACCCGCGATATCGGTCAGACGCTACAATACGCATTGAGCGGCCAACGCATGGGTTACTTCTACATGAACGGAAAACAATATCAGGTGTTGGGAGAGATAAATCGCCAGCAACGCAATTCGCCGCTCGACCTGAAGACCATCTATCTGAAAAACAGTTCGGGTGAGATGATCCAGATGGACAACCTGGTCAAACTTGAGGAGACTGTCGCTCCGCCACAACTATACAGGTACAACCGTTTCAACTCGGCAACCATCACGGCCGGATTGGCAGAGGGTTATTCACTTGGAGAGGGACTTGAAGAGATGGACAGGATTGCGGCGGAGGTTCTGGACGATACCTTCCGGACCGCATTGGAGGGTGAGTCGAGAAATTTCCGGGAAAGCTCCTCCAGCCTGCTTTTTGCTTTCGGTCTGGCCATCATCCTGATCTTTCTGGTGCTCGCTGCTCAATTCGAAAGTTTCAAGGATCCGTTCGTTATCATGTTAACGGTTCCGCTGGCACTCTTTGGAGCCCTGCTGTTCATGTGGCTGTTCGATGTCACCATGAACATATACAGCCAGATTGGTATCATTATGCTGATTGGACTGGTGGCCAAGAATGGAATCCTGATCGTTGAGTTTTCCAACCAGCGGCAGTCTGCCGGGATGAGCAAGTATGAGGCGGTAATTGGTGCTTCTGTACAGCGGTTGCGTCCAATCTTGATGACCAGTGTCTCCACCATTCTGGGATTACTCCCCCTGGCCATGGCCAGCGGTGAAGGAGCCAACGGACGTATCGCCATGGGTATCGCCGTGGTTGGGGGTATGCTAATCTCCACCCTGCTTACCCTGTTTGTTGTTCCGGCCATGTATATCTATTTATCCACCGACAGAAAATCAAAAACAAGAGAAACCATCGACGTTCGACATGTTTAACTCAAAGAGATTCATACTTCCGGTCATTCTACTGCTGTTACCCTCCCTTTTGGCTGCCCAGACAGTTATCGATTTAAAGGAGGTGATACGTATCGGTCTGGAAAACAATTATGATCTGAAAATCAGCAGGAATGAACAACAGATTTCAGACAATAATGTAACGCCCGGTAATGCGGGTTTTCTCCCTACAATAGGATTGAATTCGGGATACAATTTCCGGAGTAACAATATCGACCAGTTTCCGGCCGACGGCAGTGAAACTGTATCGACGAGGAGTTCAGTCACACAGACGGTTGATGCTGGAGTAAACCTTAACTGGACAATCTTTGAGGGATTCAAGGTACAAACCAACTATAAGCGCCTTCAGGAGTTGAAATCGGTTGGAGAACTCAATACGCAGTTGGCCGTTGAAAACTTTATCGCCGACATCACGGCCGAGTATTACAACTATGTCCAGCAGGCACTCCGGATGCAGAACCTAAAACAGGCGCTAAGTCTTTCACGGGAGCGGTTGCGTATCGTGGAGGCCCGCTATCAGATCGGCTCGCTCTCCCGTCTCGACCTGCAACAGGCGCGCGTCGACTTCAATGCCGACAGTTCGCAGCTGATTCAGCAATATGAGGTGCTGCACTCCTCACGCATCCGGCTTAATGAGATGATGGGGGTGGATAATGTGGAGCAACATTTCCTGGCCGCCGATACCACCATCTCGTTCGATCCAACGTTGTCGAAATCGGAGCTTTACAATAATATGTTGAAGGTCAATACATCCCTGCTTCTTGCTGAAAAGAACAAGGTGTTGAGCGAGCTCGACTTGAAAATGGCACAGAGCCAGAATTATCCCTACCTGAGGTTAAATGGCGAATATGGCTTTACCCATTTCGACTATAATACGGGAGGAGTAGACAAGCAGCGAAATTGGGGGCCAACCGTGGGAGTTACATTGGGGTTCACTATTTTCGACGGATTTAACCGGAGCCGCGAACAGAAGAATGCCCGGCTCAGGATAAATAACCGGGAACTGCAGTTGGAGCGACAAAAACTGATGCTTCAGAGCGATTTTGCCAATATGTGGCTTGCCTATCAAAATAATATCGAGCTTACCAATCTCGAGAAGGAGAGCCTCGAAAATGCACAGATCAACTACGAGATTGCGATGGACAGGTACAAACTGGGTGATCTCTCGGGAATCCTGCTGCGTGAAGCGCAGGTAAGCCTCCTTCAGGCGGAACAACGGTTGCTCACCGCGCAATACCGTACAAAACTCTACGAAATTTCACTCCTGCAGATCAGTGGAAGAATAGGGGAGTACCTGTCAGCTCAGTGATGCATGCATCGCTTTGGCAGCCTTCCGGCCGTCACCCATGGCCAGAATTACCGTTGCCCCGCCCCTTACTATGTCTCCACCGGCAAAGATGGTCTCGTCGGCGGTTTGCATGGTCTCCGAATTGACCACGACTGTGCCCCACGAGGTGACCTCCAGTCCCGAAAAAGTGGAGGGGATCAGCGGATTGGGCGATACGCCCACACTCACGATAACTTCGTCAACATCTACCCAGATCCTGTCGCCTTCTATCTCAACCGGTTTCCTTCTGCCGGAAGCATCGGGTTCGCCCAGTTTCATCCGCTGCAGCAACATCCGTTGCACGCGCCCCTTCTCATCCCCTTCATATCTGATGGGGTTGTGCAGTGTGAGGAACTCGATTCCTTCCTCCTTGGCATGTTTCACCTCTTCAACCCGAGCCGGCATCTCGGCTTCAGAACGGCGATAGACGATCATCGCCTTTTCTGCTCCTAACCTGCGGGCGGTGCGCACAGCATCCATTGCCGTATTTCCACCACCGATCACAGCAACTCGCTTTCCCATCTGGACAGGAGTGTCGCTTTCGGGATCGGCAGCCTGCATCAGGTTTACCCGTGTGAGGTATTCGTTGCATGACATTACACCGTTGAGATTCTCGCCAGGAATATTCATGAAGTTGGGCAATCCGGCACCGCTGCCAATGAAAATGCCCCGGTAGCCGTCGGCTTTCAACTCCTCCTGGGTGATGGTTTTGCCAATGATGCAGTTGGTGATGAACTTGACTCCCATCTTTTTCAAAACTTCGATCTCCACCTCTACAATATCGTTGGGCAGTCGAAATTCGGGAATTCCATAGCGGAGGACGCCGCCAAGTTCGTGAAGTGCTTCGAAAACGGTGACATCGTAACCCAGCTTGATCATGTCGCCGGCAAAGGCCAGTCCCGCAGGTCCGGAACCCACAACTGCAATCTTGATACCATTGGGCGGAGCAATTTCGGGAATGGAGATGTTGCCGGTTTCACGTTCAAAATCGGCGGCAAACCGTTCCAGGTAGCCGATGGCAACCGGTTCCTTCCCCAATTTCTGTGTATAGAAACATTTGCTCTCGCACTGTCTCTCCTGTGGGCAAACCCTGCCACATACGGCCGGTAAGGCACTGGTCTCCTTCAACGTTTTCGCTGCCTCCAACACCTCTCCCCGTTCGATGTTCTTGATGAACTTGGGTATGTTGATTTCAACCGGACACCCGGTGATACAGGTGGGATTGACGCAGTCGAGACAGCGTTGTGCTTCACTCTTTGCCTGTTCTGGTGTCAGTCCCAGGTTTACCTCGTCGTATGTCCTGCTCCTGACTACCGGATCCACTTCCGGCATCTTTACCCGTACGAGGCTGATCCGATCTCTATTTTTTAATGTCCTGCGCAACTCTTCGCGCCACGATTGAGCCCTTTCGGCCTGTAAATATTCTTGTGTTGGCATTCGATTCTCCTTATTAATTATATGCTTTCAAGCGCATCAACATCTCATCAAAATCGACCTGGTGCGCATCAAATTCAGGTCCGTCAACACAGACAAAACGGGTTACTCCTCCCACCGTGACACGACAGGCCCCGCACATGCCGGTGCCGTCTACCATAATCGTGTTGAGCGATGCAACGGTAGGTACATTATATTTTTTTGTCAGTTCCGATACAAACTTCATCATGATGGCAGGTCCGATGGTTACGCACAGGTTTACCGGTTCACGCAGAATTACCTGTTCCACACCGGCCGTGATCAATCCCTGTTGTCCGTATGAACCGTCATCGGTCATCACAATCACTTCATCACAATTTTTCCTGACCTGATCCTCCAGAATCACCAACTCTTTGCTCCGGGCGGCCAGAACAGTGATCACCCTATTGCCTGCACCTTTCATGGCCTCGATTATCGGAAGCAATGGAGCAACCCCCACACCGCCACCTGCACAAAGAACGGTGCCGAAATTCTCGATATGTGTGGCTTTGCCCAATGGGCCGACCAAATCGGTGATGTAGTCCCCCGGTTCAAGCTGACAAACCTTCTCCGAAGATTTGCCTACACGCTGTATCACCAAAGTGATGGTGCCTTTCACCGGGTCGGCAGAGGCGATGGTGTATGGAACCCTCTCACCCTTTTTCCCCACCCTGACCATTACAAAGTGACCGGCCTTACGGCTTCTGGCAATCAACGGAGCTTCAATTTCCAGACTGACAACCTTGTTGGAAAAATTCTCCTTTGCTATGATTTTGTTCATGCGATCTGCTTAATTTTTTACAAAAATAAAGATTTTAATTCAGATAACGTGTCGCTGATTCTCAAAAATCGTTTAACCCGATACAATCGAGCATAATCGTTGCCAATCTATGGCTGTGGCAGAAAAATTTGCTCTTGTTAAACCAAATCATTAACTTTGTGTCGAATTTCATATTCAATATGGGCTTGACCGGTTTTGACAGCGGGCAGAAGTGGTTTGTAAGCATGCAGTGCATTGTGGGTTGGCACTTAAATCTCAATCTTCAAAACAATAACTGGCAATAACAATTACGCTCTTGCTGCGTAACCGAAGTAGAGTAGGTTAATCGCTTAATCCCGACCAAGGTGTCGGGACAAGACATCACCCGGAAGCTGTGGCTCCGAAGCGTGCCGATCAGGTGGTGCAGGTAAATCGGAGATAGGACGGGAGAGGCTTCGGCTCCCATCCGAAAATTAAGAAGATAAGGATGGAGTCTGGTGGTTTCAGTCGTGCTCCATCCCGACAATCAAAATGAAACTAAGCATGTAGAAAGCAAATTATTTCCTCGTTTGGACGAGGGTTCGAATCCCTCCAGGTCCACAGTATACGCTGTATGTCAGTGGTTTAGTTAATTTACGCACAGTTTTACGCACAGTTTAGCGTTTGACTGTGCGTTTTTTTTTGAAGTTAATCAAACAAGTCAAGTCTCATTGTGTGCTACCATTTTTTTGGAATAAATATGGATTCAATGGTGTTTCGCGTACAGAGTAAACTCATTTTTTATCCAACTCCACTATTTCACCCAGTTGGTAGCCGATGGTCCAGTAGCACAACTCTCCGTTTTCCCTGTACGATGTCTTGATAAATTCGCCTTGAGACATTGTTTCAACACCTTCGATCATCTCGTCGTTGAAACGATAAATCCTGCCGTCCTCTAACCTGTAGGGCATAATACAGGCTCCCTTCACACGGATCAGTGCCGTATCACGATCTTTTTTGTAGCCTACCGCCAGGTTGAGGTATTGATATATCCTGGGTACATAACAGAATATCCCGTTGTTGTATTCAAAAATACCCAGTAATCCATCTACCGGAAGATGCTCGTTCACCAAAATGGTATTATCTCCCCTGACAGTTAAATCGAGGTACTTTTTCATGGTTGTCTCCTTGATATCGCGGTACTCCACATTTTTGCGTCCGGCGACGATTTCATCGAACCATTTCTGCTTGATAGTCAGATAGAGTGTGTTCTCCTTTTTTGGGTGTTCTTCGGTCTGTTCGAATTTAAAATAATTGGGGCTGTTCAAAAACAGCTCGTCCACAACGTTTGTGTTTGGATTGTGATGTACAATGTTTTCCATGTAATATACTATTTGGGGTTTAAAACGGTTGTGTAAATTAAACTGTGTCAGGTTTTATTTTTATAATTAATTTGGCATCATTTATTAATGGGTAATGCCGAGACCTGAGTTTTAGTTGGTCAAAAACGGTTAGGGGTCGATCCCCTAATCGTTTTTAACTATCAATGGTTCAAAGCTTCGCCATCGTTTTGTTGGTCATCAGCAAAACTAATTAAATATATTGAAATCCTTGTATTATTATTTAATTCAAGTTTCGCAAGTTGCTAACTTGCCGATTTTAGTTCATAAAAGTTGATAAAGTGAGCCAGATTATCCGATTTATTAATGATTGCATCGAAGATCTCTTCCTCTTCAATGGAGAAGATCCCGGTCATGATTTTCACCATTTCGAGGATAATACCCCATATCCTCTCCGTTACGGAGAGCTCCATGCCAGAGTGTTGCACATCCCTGAAGATTCCGCCAATGGTCTCATAACTGGTGAACCTTTTAGCCAGGGAAAGCAAATTGTATTGCAATGCCGTGATCGTGGTTGCGGCAAGCTGCGCCGCGAAGTTCCGGGATTGACACTTGCCCATACCCAGCAACCCCTTGGTTTCCTTGAAGAAGACCTCGAGGGACCAGCGCATGGCATAAATCCGATAGGCTTCCAGGAACTCCAGGGAGAGGTTGGTCGTCATTATTCCATTCCAGGACTCCTTTTTTCTCTTCACAAAATAGAGACGTACATCTGTGCCCGCAAAGCGAACGTCAGCGGTAATATACTGACAACCAAGCTTTCGGCTCCTTCTGGCTTCACCCCTGGCTTCAAGCAGATTGATCAGTGCCCGGGCGGTGAGTTCCTTCCCTTCAAAACCGTATTTTGTAACTCCCTTCTTCCCAATCTTGATCATACCCAGGTAATGGCACTTGATGTGCCTGTCACGTATGAAGCGAATCACCTCCGAGCAGGTGAACCAGCTGTCGGCAAGCAGGTAGTCAAAGCGGATGCCCTTTCTAATGGCTCGCTTTATCATGGTTATCATCAACTGGATTTTGCTCTCCCCGTACTCTTTTGCCCGCGTTACAACGGGGGACGCTTCATCTCTATCCTTGGTAAACCGCGATTCGAGCTCCTTGTCGCTCATGCTGAAGTTGTTCTTCCTGCCCTTCTCCCCGAGGATGGCGAAGTCGAGGATGAACTGGCTCTTGCCATCCGTGATGCCCAGAAAGAGAGATTTGAAACCAAGGATCGTCTTGTGTCCCAGGTGGGAATAGACCCTACCGATGTTTTCAATACGCCTTCCCGTTTTGGGAAAGTCGGTATCGTCCACCATCAGGCAAACAGTTTGATGCTTGTGGTCACTTCTCACGCGAACCTTGTTCCATATTTGAATGGTGAAGTGGTAGAGTATCTTGCGCCAATCATAAATTTCGTAGTTTACGAAACGGTAGAAAACATCCTTTTCGCAGCCAAAGAAGCCGCTTAGGGATGATCGACAATAATTGTAAGGATTCTTGATCATGAAACAGGGGAACATAATCAGCAACTCGAGCACCTGCAGCAGGGAATACTTGCTGTTGCATTTGCTCCTGCTCCCGAAGAGGACCTTCTCCGACATGTTGAAACCTTTTAGCATATCCGTCAGGGTAAAAAGGGCACTGTTTGAATCATCTTTCTTGAAAAAAACGCTGATTTCTGATAAAATGGAGTTACTTTTGTATATCGGCATAGGGCTGTTAGTATTTTTGGTTTTGACGCTTAAATATACTAATAATCTGTGAATTACAGAAGCCTCTGTGCCGTTTTTTTATGCGATTATTTTTACTGAATTTTTACTTGCGAAACTTGAATTATTTAATTAAATCAATAATTTAAATCTTTCAGGAAAAAGAATAGCCAGCTGCTGTGCTGTCTGCCCCCAGTTGTGTAGTGGCATTACCCATTTTTTTCGGATATTGCGATAAGCCAGTTAGACTAGTTTTTCCAATGCGGTATCGTTGGTGAATACTCCCTTATTTTTGGTCACCTTTCGTATTTGGCGATGATACCCTTCAACTATGTTAGTAACGTGAGTTCGGGATAACATATTATCCCCAAATGGTTAATTGACTTGACTTTTCCACTTCAAATTTGATTGAAGGCTTTTTGGGAAAGAAACAATATGCCACCAATGCAGCAATTATGTTCATGATGAAATTATGTGTGGAACGATGCCTTGAATGTTCTATCTGGCAGATATTCTTCAGTTCATCATTGATGGACTCAATTACAGATCTTTTGCGTAAGAGAATCTTGTCGCGGAATGACATCAGGGAATTTTTCATATTTGAGCGTATACCGGTCACTAAATGAACTCCCTGGTCAAACAGCATCTCGAAGAGCTTTGTGCTGATGTAACCCTTGTCTGCATATAGTTTACCGAAAAGATCTTTGGTAAGAACATTGATTACGTCAGGGTTTCTATCGTCGACATTGCCTTTTGTGAGAGAGAAATTCAGCAATTCACCCTTTTCATTACAGACCAGATGAAGCTTGAATCCAAAAAACCAGCCCATCGTACTTTTCCCTCTTTGTGCCAGATCCCTGAATACTTTATTCGAGTGGATACGCTTGTTATGACATACTTTGATTGGAGTGCTATCCACATATGTAATGCCTGTGCATTCACCAAATCCAAAGAGTTTGAGCAACAGCATGAAAGGTACAATCACCCTGGGTTGCAACTCGACAAAACGGTTGTAGGAAACGGCATTTGGAAAATAGCTCTTCATGTGCTTGCAAATATAAAACAGGTAATAATTCTTGAAATTATGAAAGGTTCCACAGTGGAAGCAGACCATCACGGCAATAATCTCGCTCTGGGACATTTGCGTTTTCCTGTTTCTCCTTTTCGTTATGTCACCTGCTTGAAGTTGGTGATTCCGGATTTCATTCTCATATTCTGCACAAAAATCGTCGGCAATACAAAATATTTCAATAACTTTGTCTGTTGTGATCATAGGGTTGATGTTTGTTATTTGTTTGATTATCAGCTATAAATATACAAATAATCTCCCTATATCACAACTTTTTTTATGATTTTCTTATCCCGAACTCACGTTAGTAGTATAAATAAGCCGGCGGATAGAGTCAGTATACTGAAAATAAGCTGATAATTTATGCCAGTTGTCACGCCAGGATTTTATTACCAGGGGGTACTGCTCACCCCAGTTAAGTTCAAGATTGTCTAACTCATCCTCTGCTGTCTCTCGGTTTACGGCCTGATAAACCAGCTTCAGATCTTTCAGAAAAGACTTCTGATACTTGCTTGCAACATACTTAACTGAGTTACGTATCTGATGAACTATGCAACTTTGAACGATGGTTTCAGGAAAAACACTGTTAATGGCATCCGAGAAACCGTTAAGATTATCGGTGCTTGCAATTAAAATATCCTGTACCCCACGGGTTTGTAAATCTGTAAGAACAGACAGCCAAAAATTGGCACCCTCACTCTTGGAGATGTACATTCCCAGCAGATCTTTATGTCCGTTGCGATCAACACCAAGTACGTTGTAAATTGCACGGGTAGCAGGGCGATTCTTGTCATCCATCACTTTGTAATGAATAGCATCCATCCATACTATAGGGTAAACCGGATCAAGAGGACGAGTGCGCCAGGATTGGAGTTCAGGCAACACACGGTCAGTAATGGAGCTTATGGTATCGGCTGAAACACGGTTGCCAAGGTTCTCCTCCATCCAGTCGCTGATCTCTCGTGTACTGTTTCCCAGGGCGTATAAACCGATGATACGGTCAGCCACACCTTCTGCTAAAATACGTTCACGCTTTTTTATAAACTCAGGTTCAAACCGAGAGTCTCTGTCACGTGGAGTTTGAACTGTTACTTCACCAAGTGAGGTCTGAACCTGCTTGCGGTTGTAACCATTGCGGCGGTTACCGTTTGAGCGCTCTTCATCATCCATGTGAGCATCCATCTCACCTTCCAGGGCAGCATTAAGAAGGTTCTCCAATAATGGGGCAAATGCACCGTCTTTACCCAATAGAGGTTTACCGGATTTTAGCTGTTCCAGTGCCTTGGCTTGAAAGGACTTGTAATCAAAATCTTCCATAATGTAAACTGTTTAGTAAAAGTAATAAATAATTATTTTTATTCTTTGACACAGTTTAAATTACAGTCTCGCTTATTTAATTGCTTGCTGTTGCTTATCATTCCCTTTGCTTAGTTTGTGTTCTCTTCCTCTTTTTTGTTAATCAATTACATTTATTTAGCTATATTTGTGTGAATTTCTAATCAAATACGTAATGACTCCATTTAAAAAGATCCTAGAACGTTATCGTAAATACTCGTTTTCAGAAAGTGACAAAGGAACCAGATTCGAGAGATTAATGCAGGCATATCTTTTAACCGATCAAAAATATGCATCTCGTTTAGAAAAAGTATGGCTCTGGAATCAATTTCCTGGAAAAGTTGATTTTGGTAGTGGAAATGATGTAGGAATAGACTTAGTTGGTAGAACAACTGATGGTGAATATTGGGCAATACAATGTAAATGTTTTCAAGAAAACACCTATATCGATAAAGCTGCAGTAGATAGTTTTTTAGCTACCTCGGGCAGGTCATTTCTAAATGAAGAAATGAAAACCACTCGATTTAGTCAACGTATATGGATTTCAACTTCTAATAATTGGAGCTCTCACGCAACAGATGCATTAAAAAATCAATTTCCTTCAGTAACAAGAATAAATATTTATGATCTAATTGAAGCACCTGTTGATTGGGATAAATTAGATAAAGGTATTCATGGCGAAGTAGCCAGAACTCCTAAAAAGACCTTATATGCACATCAAAAAGAAGCACTAGATAAAGCCCACGAATATTACAAGCAAAATGATCGTGGCAAGCTAATTATGGCTTGCGGAACAGGAAAGACTTTCACATCGTTGAGGATAGCTGAAAATGAAACCAATAATAACGGATTAATTCTTTTTTTACTTCCCTCAATTGCACTATTAGGTCAAACTTTAAGGGAGTGGAGTGCTGATGCAAATGAACCGATAAATGCTATAGCTATTTGTTCAGATCCTAAAGTATCAAGTCAAAAACAATTAAACGATGAAACAGATTCATTCAGTATGATTGATTTGGCTTATCCGGCATCTACTGACGCTGATTATATTCTGCAGCAATTTGAACATATTAAACAACATAGACCGGCTGGAATGACTGTTGTCTTTTCTACTTATCAGTCCATTGATGTTATAGCTGAAGCACAAAAGAAATTATTAAAAGAGGGATTTTCTGAATTTGATTTTATTATTTGCGATGAAGCACATCGTACAACAGGTGTAACACTTGCCGGAGATGATGAGTCTAGTTTTGTAAAGGTACACAATAATGACTTTATAAAAGCAAAGAAAAGGCTGTACATGACAGCTACTCCGAGACTATATGATGACAATACAAAAAGTAAAGCGGGTGAAGCTGATGCTGTTTTATGTTCTATGGATGATCCTCTTCTTTATGGAGATGAAATTTATAGAATAGGATTTGGTGATGCTGTTGCAAGGGGTCTTCTAACTGATTATAAAGTTCTAATACTAACATTAAACGATCGGGATATTCCTCAAGGAGTACTTGATATGTTTACTAAAGATGAATATGAAGTAGATACGGATGATATTTCAAAAATAGTCGGCACAGTCAATGCTCTATCTAAACAATTCCTAGGAGATGAAGGAGTAACAAAACAGATAGATCCTGAGCCGATGAAGCGAGCTGTTGCATTTTGTTCTAACATTAAAACCTCAAAATCTATTTCTGCAGTATATAATTCTGCTTCCGAATCATATATTGATCAATTACCGGCAGAAGAACGAAAACAAATGGTTTCTGTAGACGCAAGACATATGGATGGGACTATGTCGGCTCCAAATAGAGATGAACTTTTGGGATGGTTAAAAGAAGATACTTCAGAAAATGAATGCAGGGTAATTACAAATGTCCGTGTACTAAGTGAAGGCGTAGACGTTCCGTCTTTAGATGCCGTTCTATTCCTTTCCGCAAGAAATTCTCAAGTTGATGTAGTTCAATCTGTAGGTAGAGTAATGCGCAGATCACCTGGAAAAAAATATGGTTATATCATTATTCCGGTAGTTGTGCCACCGTCAGTGGATGCAAATGTAGCTTTAGATGATAACAAACGATATGGTGTTGTGTGGACTGTACTAAATGCTTTACGTGCTCACGATGATCGCTTTAATGCTACGGTAAATAAAATTGAACTTAATAAGAAGAAACCTAATAATATCCTTTTAGCAAGGTCTAAATATGGATTTGATGAATATGACAATCCTATTAATCTAGACGGCTCAAGGAGTGAGGATAAGGAAGGTGAAGAATTTGCAAAGCAGCTTTCGTTACAATTTGAGAAATTACAAAGCGTAGTTTATGCCCGAATGGTTGAGAAGGTAGGAAGCCGTAGATATTGGGAGCAATGGGCTAAAGATGTTTCTATTATCGCTGAACGACAGATTGAAAGAATTACTTTCCTTGTAGAAAACAGGAAAGAACAGAGAAAAGCTTTCGATAAATTTCTGGTAGGACTACAAAGAAATATTAATCCCAGTATCTCTGAGCGGCAGGCAATAGAGATGTTGGCACAGCACATCATAACAAAACCAATTTTCGAAGCATTGTTTGAGGATTATTCTTTTGAAAAGAACAATCCAATTTCAGATGCGATGCAGAGAATGCTCAATCACTTGGAAGGTGAATCTGTCGCCGATGAATCTGAGAAACTGCAGAGATTCTATGAATCAGTTCGCAAAAGAGTAGAGGGCATAGATAATGCACAGGGAAAACAACGCATCATAATAGTTCCTATGTTTGAAATTGTAAAAGACGGATAGGTAGTCCAGTAAAAAAGCTATATCATTTTAGTTAACTTTGTTTTTGAGAGATAACAATCTTAACTTAAACAATATAGCTTATGAACAGAGGACAAAGTAACAAATTAGATTTCAAAGGGCAAAATATTTACGTAGGAATCGACGCCCATTTGAAAAGTTGGTCGGTGGCAGTGTTATCCCAACATTCTGTTCTGAAGAAGTTCAGGCAGGATCCGAGTCCGGAATCGCTGCACAAGTTTTTGACAACCCATTATCCGGGAGCGGATTATCATTCGGTTTACGAAGCGGGATTCTGCGGGTTCTGGATACACGAGAATCTGACAGGATTAGGGATCAACAACATCGTTGTCAATCCGGCTGATGTGCCGACCATGAGCAAGGAGAAATTACGCAAGACCGACGCGGTTGATTGCGGGAAACTGGCCAGGGAATTACGGTCGGGAACATTAAAAGGCATTTACGTGCCGGATGTCGCCACCCTGGAAATGCGTTCTTTGATAAGGTTGAGAAACAGGATCGTAAAAGACACCACGAGGGAAAAGAACCGGATAAAGTCGTTCCTGCGATTTCACGGGATAGACATCCCGGAAGAATTTACACGTCATTCGGTGGGGAACTGGTCAAAGCGGTTTTTGGCATGGCTGCGCGAAGTGTCGCTTTCCACCGAATATGGGCGGCAGGCACTGAACATACACATAGAGCAGTTTGTACGCCTGCGCGGCATGCTTCTCGAACAAACGCGGATATTGCGCGCATTATCCCGCAGTGAAGTACTCAAGGAGCCGATACGCCTGCTTGCATCGGTTCCGGGAATAGGGATAACCACCGCCATGTCGTTGGCGGTCGAGATAGACGATATCCACCGGTTTTCCAGCGCCGACGCACTGGCTTCCTACATCGGACTGATTCCCATGTGCCACTCCAGCGGGGAAAGTCAGGGCGACGGCAACATCACGGTTCGCAAGCACGCGATGTTGCGCTGTTACATAATCGAGGCTGCATGGATAGCCATAAGGAAAGATCCGGCAATGACATTGGCCTATGAGGGATACCGTAAACGGATGAATGCCCAGAAGGCCATAGTCAAGGTAGCCCGTAAACTGGTGAACAGGATATTTTTCGTGCTCAAACATGGACAGGAATATGTGCCGTGCGTTGTCAATTAACATACAATCCTACAGTGTAAGCAATTTTTCCACGGGGGAAACACTGTCATATTATTGCAGCTTTGAAGTCTGCTTAAATTAGTATGTGACCCCCGCCTATCGTAAACTGATACAGGAATTTGCAGCTCCCGCCGCAAGGCCGGGTAGTCTGCTGTGGAAAGATTGTTTACCGTAGGATGTAGGATCGGGTTTTCTTAGCCATATGGACAGTGTCAGTAATACTGAAAAAGGAGGCAGAATATCCACCTCCTAAAGTAGCATTACTGCATACCGTCAGGGTGCTTATTGCTGACAGGTTGCCCCCCGGCAGAGCCTGTTTCCTCTTAACACCCTGATGCAAAGATAAAATTTAAAAGTTAATTAAAATGAATTGTCCAATTTTATTGGGATTTTAAATGGAAAGAACTATATGATAAGTTTTTTAAAAATGCTTTCCCAAAAATGGCTGAGCAGCTTGGTATTGTGTATACACCAGTCGAGATAGTCGATTTTATTATCCATTCTGTCAATGATGTACTTAAAAAGGAGTTTGATCGTTCCATTTCTGATGAAAACATACATATACTGGACCCTTTTACCGGTACCGGTACGTTTATAACACGTTTATTACAAAGCGGCTTAATAAAAGATGTAGATCTTCAGAGAAAGTACAAACAAGAACTTCATGCAAATGAGATAGTTTTGTTGGCATATTATATAGCAACCGTCAATATTGAAAATGCTTATCACGACCTGATACCCAAGACCGAAGATAATGTCAAAAATCAAAACTATGTTCCTTTTGAAGGAATTGTATTAACAGATACATTTCAATTAGGAGAAACCAATGAAAGTGAAGTGCTTTTTTCGGAAACATTTCCACAAAACTCTGCACGAGCAACAAAACAGAAAAAGACACCAGTTCGTGTGATTATTGGAAATCCACCCTATTCCATAGGACAGAAATCAGCCAATGATAATGCACAAAATCAATCTTACCCCAATTTAGAGAAACGAATTGAAAATACTTATGTGGCATCATCATCAGCTGGATTGAACAAATCTCTTTATGATGCCTATATTAAGGCATTCCGGTGGAGTACAGATCGGTTAAAATCAGATCAAGGTGGAATCATTGCATTTGTTACAAATGGATCATGGCTCGATGGGAACAGCACCGATGGATTTCGCAAGACTATTGAAAATGAATTTTCCAGCATATGGGTTTTTAATTTACGTGGAAATCAGCGTACGAGTGGTGAATTAAGTCGTAGAGAAGGAGGAAAGATTTTTGGATCCGGTTCTCGTGCACCAATTTCAATTACTTTATTGGTTAAGAATCCTGATGCAACTAATAAAAAAGCCACTATTCATTATCATGATATTGGCGATTACTTGAGTAGGGAGGAAAAATTAAAGATAATTACCGGATTAGGCTCTGTTGGTAATCCTAGAATGAGCTGGAAAACAATCCACCCAAATAAGCATGGTGACTGGATAAACCATAGAAATGATGCATTTGAATCATTTATTCCACTTGCTCCGGAAAAGAAGTTTGATTTAAAAGGCCAGTCATTCTTTGTAGTTCAAGGTCCAGGAATCTTGACAAGTAGAGACATTTGGGTTTATGGTTTCTCGCGAAATCATATGGCTCAAAACGTCCGTGCTTTAATCGCTTTCTATAATTCACAGCGTTCTGAGTTTGAAACTAAGCGTATCAACAAGCCAGATATTAAAGTTGGAGATTTTATTAATTCTGACCCAACTAAAATAAGTTGGACTCGAGCGTTAAAGAAAGACCTTGAAAAGAACAAACCTCATAGTTTTCATGAAAGCAAAATTACAGAAGGGTACTATCGCCCTTTCTGTAAACAGTCATTATATTATGACAAAAGTTTGGTTGAAAGTCCAGGTTTAAATCAGATTTATTTCCCAAAACCTAAAACTGAAAATGTAATTATCTCTATACCAGGTGTTGGGGGTACGAAAGATTTCACTACCGTTATTTCCAATTCTCCTACCGATTATCAGGTGCAATTCAACAATCAATGTTTCCCCTTGTACTATTTCGAAGAACGCCAAAAAAACAGCCCAAGCCTATTTGATGCCGCAGGCGATAGAGAATACATTCGTAGAGATGGCGTTTCGGATTTTATTTTCAAAAGAGCACAAAAGCAGTATGGTAAAAATGTTACAAAGGAAGATATTTTCTATTATGTGTATGGTTTTCTTCATAGTCCAGATTATAGGACAACATTTGCTAACGACCTAAAGAAAATGTTACCTCGTCTTCCTCTTGTGGATGACGTCCGGGACTTTTGGAAATTCAGCAAAGCTGGTAGACAACTTGCGGAATTGCATATTGAGTATGAGAGTGTACCACCTTATCCGGAAGTAAAAGTTACGGGAGATGATTCCGGTTACTTCAAAGTACAGAAAATGCGCTTTCCAAAGAAAGGACAGAAAGATACCATCATTTTCAACAGCAAGATTATAATATCCAACATCCCGGACAAAGCTTATGAATATGTGGTGAACGGAAAATCTGCCATTGAGTGGATTATGGAAAGATACCAAGTCACTATTGATAAGAAAAGTCAAATTAAAAACGATCCTAATGATTGGTCTAAAGAAGTTGGTAACCCTCGTTATATTCTAGACCTTCTTTTAAGCATTATAAATGTAAGTGTTCAGACAGTAGATATAGTAAGTGGCTCTATAACGAATAGAGTGGGTAATCAAATTTGAGTTTGGCAGAAAGAAAGTATATCATGTTAATATAGTTGTGCACATCCCTATATCCTCTAGCTCTTCTTTTGGCCAATTGTATTTTGCTATTAATTCCTTCCAATACGCCATTAGTAACCCTTTTATCAAAATAAGCAGTGATCCCACTCCAATGCGATTTAATCATGGAAACAAACTTTTTGTATGGTTCTATTTTTTGATCCATTGCCATATCACACCAAAACCATAAATATCCTTTAGCTTCTTGTGGGTCGGCAATTGTAAAGACATCCATAAATAGTTCCCTTAGTCTATAAGCTTCTCCCAACTTGGGATACATCATAAGCACATAATCAAGTTCACTTTTGTTTTGTGAAGACAGGTTATCGTATTTCTTTAGTACTGTATATTTATGTCCTTTGAGAAGATCATTCCCTTTACGTTCCGCTATACGTACTTCGTCCAATGTTTTGTTTAATGATTGCACTAAGTGGAACTTATCAAAAACTAATTGGGCATCAGGAAGATTCTCCTTCACTCCGGAGATGAAAGCCGGAGACATATCCATGCTGACGATTTCAATTTTTTCTTTACTTCCACCTTTGGACTCTAGTGCTTTAGTGAAATCTTCGACAGTATTTGCATCTTTACCTTCACAGACATGAATGACCCTGCGCTGGTCTAAATCTGCGAAGATGGTAACATAATTATGTCCTTTTTTCCGAGAGGTTTCATCCATACCTATTTGGGTGACTGTGTCTAATTTATCTTTAGATAGCGCACGTTTAATCCAATAATTGAAAACTCTCCAAATGCGGGGAGCGGTAGCTTTGACGCATTCGGAAACCTTGGATACAGGCATCTCACTTTCTATCAAAAGCATGGCATAAGCTTCAAAAAGAAGTGTAAATCCACTGTTTGCACGAGCCCAGGGTACCTGTACCTGATGGATGGTTCCATCTCCTGATTTTATCCTGGGAACACGGGCGTGAAGGTAACAACGGTGTTGAAAAAAGTTTAGATGCTGCCATACCCTATCTACTGTATCATAGGCTGTAGTAGACAAGCCTGATGAATCTGAAAACTTATAACCTCTCTCAAAATTTAAATGCAAATGCAATTCTTTGCCTTTCTCTGATGTAGAATCCAAGAACTCGACACGTTCAACATACCATGGTGAACTTAACCCTAAAGCTATCCTAAATATATCTGTACTATTCATCCGGCAAAGTTAATAATTCAAGTTTCGCAAGTAAAAATTCAGTAAAAATAATCGCATAAAAAAACGGCATAGATGCTTCTGTAATTCACAGATTATTAGTATATTTAAGCGTCAAAACCAAAAATACTAACAGCCCTATGCCGATATACAAAAGTAACTCCATTTTATCAGAAATCAGCGTTTTTTTCAAGAAAGATGATTCAAACAGTGCCCTTTTTACCCTGACGGATATGCTAAAAGGTTTCAACATGTCGGAGAAGGTCCTCTTCGGGAGCAGGAGCAAATGCAACAGCAAGTATTCCCTGCTGCAGGTGCTCGAGTTGCTGATTATGTTCCCCTGTTTCATGATCAAGAATCCTTACAATTATTGTCGATCATCCCTAAGCGGCTTCTTTGGCTGCGAAAAGGATGTTTTCTACCGTTTCGTAAACAACGAAATTTATGATTGGCGCAAGATACTCTACCACTTCACCATTCAAATATGGAACAAGGTTCGCGTGAGAAGTGACCACAAGCATCAAACTGTTTGCCTGATGGTGGACGATACCGACCTTCCCAAGACGGGAAGGCGTATTGAAAACATCGGCAGGGTCTATTCCCACCTGAGACACAAGACGATCCTTGGTTTCAAATCTCTCTTCCTGGGCATTACCGATGGCAAGAGCCAGTTCATCCTCGACTTCGCCATCCTCGGGGAGAAGGGCAGGAAGAACAACTTCAGCATGAGCGACAAGGAGCTCGAATCGCGGTTTACCAAGGATAGAGATGAAGCGTCCCCCGTTGTAACGCGGGCAAAAGAGTACGGGGAGAGCAAGATCCAGTTGATGATAACCATGATAAAGCGAGCCATTAACAAGGGCATCCGCTTTGACTACCTGCTTGCCGACAGCTGGTTCACCTGCTCGGAGGTGATTCGCTTCATACGTGCCCGGCACATAAAGTGCCATTACCTGGGTATGATCAAGATCGGGAAGAAGGGAGTTACCAGGTACGGTTTTGAAGGGAAGGAACTCACCGCCCGGGCACTGATCAATCTGCTTGAAGCCAGGGGTGAAGCCAGAAGGAGCCGCAAGCTTGGTTGTCAGTATATTACCGCTGACGTTCGCTTTGCGGGCACAGATGTACGTCTCTATTTTGTGAAGAGAAAAAAGGAGTCCTGGAATGGAATAATGACGACCAACCTCTCCCTGGAGTTCCTGGAAGCCTATCGGATTTATGCCATGCGCTGGTCCCTCGAGGTCTTCTTCAAGGAAACCAAGGGATTGCTGGGTATGGGCAAGTGCCAGTCCCGGAACTTTGCTGCGCAGCTTGCCGCAACCACGATCACGGCCTTGCAATACAATTTGCTTTCCCTGGCCAAAAGGTTCACCAGTTATGAGACCATTGGCGGAATCTTCAGGGATGTGCAACACTCTGGCATGGAGCTCTCCGTAACGGAGAGGATATGGGGCATTATCCTTGAAATGGTGAAAATCATGACCGGGATCTTCTCCATTGAAGAGGAAGAGATCTTCGATGCAATCATTAACAAATCGGATAATCTGGCTCACTTTATCAACTTTTATGAACTAAAATCGGCAAGTTAGCAACTTGCGAAACTTGAATTAATAAGATTTCCAATTACCCACATCAAACGTTATAGAGCCTAGTAAGTGATTTACCAAAGATTGAGTTTGAATAAATATTTACAAAGAATATTATCATTTAAAAATATGATCCTCTCATGAATAAAGTAAAATATAATAACATACAAATTGAGGAGTGGGGTGCTGATGCAGTTAAGGCAGCGATATCTAAAACAGATACCTTACATGCATTTATTGAAAAAAATGATAAAAGACCTTTCTGGGATGGTGGTAAGCCCCCGATAAAATACCCATTTTAGCGAAAATGGTTTTTTCCGATCTTTGCCTGCAAACCTATTTTTTATGAAGCCTGTAAGCAAAGAAGAATTCCTGGCGATACTGGAACGCCAACAGAAGAGCGGGTTAAGCATCAAGGATTTTTGTGCTAACGAGTCCTATACGGTCTCCAGCTTCCACTACTGGAAAACCAAGTTCGGACTCACCCGGCCCTATAACAATCATGCGCCGGATGCACCCACGGACATGCTGGCACCAATCAACTTAAACCTGCCCATAAAAGCCCCTGTATCCTCGCCGGCTTCATCCCCTCGCAGCAGTCAGGGAGAGATCAGGATCAAGCTCCCGGGAGGTATCCAGGTCAGCTTCATTGGTAGTGCCCAGGCAGAGATCGCGATCAATTTACTGAATCAAATCTGCTCACGCCATGTTCTGCCTGAATGATAACATGCGCTACTTCTTGTGTCCTGGGAAGACAGACATGCGAAAAGGGATGAACTCGCTCTGTGGTGTGGTTCAAAACCTGATGGGATATGATGTCCGCATGGGTGATGTCTTCATCTTCATCAATCGAAACCGTACGACCATGAAGCTTTTGCATGCGGAAGATGGCGGGTTGGTTCTGTACATGAAAAGGCTCGAGGAAGGTACTTTCCGCATACCCGCGTACGATGAAAAGAGTCGTTCCTATCCCATGCAGTGGCGCGATCTGGTGATGATGGTGGAAGGGATACAGGATGATCCGGGCAGCCGCTTGAAGAGGCTCAAAGCGATGAGAAACGGGTAGTAAAAATAATCAGAAAAAGAGTGAAAATAATCTCCTGAAAGCTTGTCCAGGTCAGGGTTTTTTAGTATTTTTATGACTAAATAAAAGCCCGGTAAATGGACCAGATACAAGCAGTAGAGCTCCTCATACAATCGCAGGCGGAACAAATCCGTCAGCTCACTGAGGCTAACGCGAAGCTATCTGAACAACTCACCGGGATGCAGCAGCGGATGGATAAGCTGCTGGCACAGATCGCCTGGTTCACCCGCCAGTTCTACGGGCGTAAAAGCGAGAAACTCTCGCACCTGGATCCGGCCCAGCTCTCATTGTTTGAAACGATTGCAGACGAGGAGGAAAGGCTTGCCGAGATCGAAGCGGCCCGTGCTGCTGCCGAGAAGCAGATAGAAGAGCAGGCACCCGCCAGGAAGAAAGAGAGATCCAACCGGAAGATGTTGGAGGGTCTTCCCGTGGTGGAGGTTGTGCTGGAGCCGGAAGAACTTGATCCGGACAAGTACAAGCGTATCGGTGAGGAACGTACCCGTACACTTGAGTTTGAACCCGGGAAGCTGTATGTGAAAGAGCTTGTGCGCCCCAAGTACGCTTTAAGAGACAACGCTGCCCCGACGGTTGATGGCACACCCGGTGTGATCATCGCCCCCCTCCCGCTACTGCCCATATACAAGGGACTTCCCGGTGCCAGTCTCCTCGCTGAGATCCTGCTCCAGAAGTATGTGTATCATCTCCCCTTTTACCGCCAGGTACAGCAGTTGGGACATCTGGGGGTGAAGATACCGGAGAATACGATCTCCGGCTGGTTCAAGCCGGCCTGTGAGCTCCTGAAGCCGCTCTACGAGGTTCTGAAGAAAGAGGTTATTGATACTGATTACCTCCAGGTGGATGAAACCACACTTCCGGTGATCAACAAGGAAAGTCACAAGGCAAAGAAAGAATACTTGTGGATGGTGAGAGCGGTCATGAAGAAACTGGTTTTCTTTTATTACAACGATGGTTCCAGGTCACAACAAACCGTGGGTACCTTACTGAAATCCTTTACCGGTTACCTGCAAAGTGACGGGTGGCAAGCCTACAATGTCTTTGACAAGGAGGATCAGGTGTGTCTCGTTGGCTGCATGGCCCACATAAGGCGCTATTACGAGAAGGCCCTGAATGAGAATAAGGCGCTGGCAGAACATGCCCTGAAAGAGATCCAGCATCTGTACCGTGTAGAGAGGATGGCTGACGAGCGAAACCTCTCGTTCGAGGAACGGGCCAAACTCAGGGAGGAACTTGCAGCTCCTGTCATGAACTCGCTTGAAGCCTGGATGGAGAAAACCTACCCGAAGGTCCTTCCCCAGAGCCTTATCGGAGAAGCCATCGGTTACTCCTACTCACTTTGGCCTCGAATGAAAAATTACCTGCTGGATGGCAGGCTGAAACTCGACAACAACATGGCTGAAAATGCCATCCGCCCCATTGCCTTGTCTCGAAAGAACTTCATGTTCTGTGGCAACCACGAGGCAGCCGGTAACACGGCCATCATCTGTTCCCTTTTGACCTCATGCAAGGAGCAGGGGGTGAACCCTCGGGAATGGCTCATTGATGTGATAGGCAAGATGCCTTATTACCAGAAGCCGGGGAATGATGAAAACCTGAAGAAGCTTTTGCCGAATTACTGGAAAAACGAAGGAAACTAGCGAATCTCCAGTGAAAATCTAATAACGTGAGTTCGGGATAACATATTATCCCCAAATGGTTAATTGACTTGACTTTTCCACTTCAAATTTGATTGAAGGCTTTTTGGGAAAGAAACAATATGCCACCAATGCAGCAATTATGTTCATGATGAAATTATGTGTGGAACGATGCCTTGAATGTTCTATCTGGCAGATATTCTTCAGTTCATCATTGATGGACTCAATTACAGATCTTTTGCGTAAGAGAATCTTGTCGCGGAATGACATCAGGGAATTTTTCATATTTGAGCGTATACCGGTCACTAAATGAACTCCCTGGTCAAACAGCATCTCGAAGAGCTTTGTGCTGATGTAACCCTTGTCTGCATATAGTTTACCGAAAAGATCTTTGGTAAGAACATTGATTACGTCAGGGTTTCTATCGTCGACATTGCCTTTTGTGAGAGAGAAATTCAGCAATTCACCCTTTTCATTACAGACCAGATGAAGCTTGAATCCAAAAAACCAGCCCATCGTACTTTTCCCTCTTTGTGCCAGATCCCTGAATACTTTATTCGAGTGGATACGCTTGTTATGACATACTTTGATTGGAGTGCTATCCACATATGTAATGCCTGTGCATTCACCAAATCCAAAGAGTTTGAGCAACAGCATGAAAGGTACAATCACCCTGGGTTGCAACTCGACAAAACGGTTGTAGGAAACGGCATTTGGAAAATAGCTCTTCATGTGCTTGCAAATATAAAACAGGTAATAATTCTTGAAATTATGAAAGGTTCCACAGTGGAAGCAGACCATCACGGCAATAATCTCGCTCTGAGACATTTGCGTTTTCCTGTTTCTCCTTTTCGTTATGTCACCTGCTTGAAGTTGGTGATTCCGGATTTCATTCTCATATTCTGCACAAAAATCGTCGGCAATACAAAATATTTCAATAACTTTGTCTGTTGTGATCATAGGGTTGATGTTTGTTATTTGTTTGATTAACAGCTATAAATATACAAATAATCTCCCTATATCACAACTTTTTTTATGATTTTCTTATCCCGAACTCACGTTAATAATGCGCTAATAAATGCTTATAGGCACTCTAATAATACGCTAACAATTTACTAGAGAATCCGCAGTTGTCGGAATGAATAATCAGATCAAATCCGTGGGTGCGTATGCTCCGGAATAATCAAGAGGTAGTTACTCGGGTGCTTACAATTTAAGCAATAGATAAAAAGTTTTTCAATTAAATAGTTATTGCTCATTGCTGTGCATTTATTTAGCATATCGATTATATATTTTAGATGTCTGAACTGTATGATAGGGCTATGCTTTAGGACTTATTTTACTTATAATTATAAAAGATGAAAAAAGTTAAAAAGTCGGGATGTTTCACTACTTTAATTGGAATTGGATACTTGGTATATCTATGGAATAAATTTGGTGAAGGAACCCAGATAACTAGTGGTGACGCAGTAATTGCTTTATTTGAATATCTATTAGTAGTTGGGATAATATGCCTTATCCTAATTATACTGATATCTGTGATTGGGTTTAAGTTAGTGAAGAAAATTAAAAAATCACTAAACGATAAAAAACAATAATGACAAAAAGGAATCTTTAAGAGGAAGTGTTGATGGTAAAACTTGCAGACTTACTGTTCAATAGTAAATCTGCAAGCAGGTTCATGAATCAATTAATTCTCTAATTATAACTATCTCAGATTCTTATTCAAGTAAGCATTCCTTTTTTTATTTTATCTGATTCTTCACTTATCAAATATCTCCAAAGCATTGATTGCTGAAGTGATGACATTGGAATATAATTGATATATTTTTCCAGAAATTCTTTGTTATAATACTCTGTTAAATACCTATTATCAATAATTTCGTTCCAGTCCCAATAGTCAAGAAATTTATCTAATAACTCTATAGTACTTATAGATTTTGATAATTGCTGCCAGTCCCAGTAATCATGAAATTTATTTGCATTATCAAATGTGAAAGTCAGTTCATTGCAATATAAAGAAAATTCGTGCCAATCTATGTGTGCTTTAAATTTTTCAAGCATAGAAGTTGTCCACAGCATGTCGCTGTTTTGAGAAACAGCTTTCCAGTTTACTTTATTCTTATGCTTTTCCAGGAGTTGCTCTGTCCATAGAAACTCCTTGGAAGTCTCTTCCCAAGCGGACTCTTCTAATACAGCCGCCATGAAATCTGAATTAATGCTTTTTGTTGTTATAGACTCATATTTTAGTGTATAATATTTTGAATATCCTCAAAGTAAACAGAAGAATATGCCAAATAATGACATTAGTTTAAAGTATTTCAATTAATAAATTTAATACATGGCTATGCCTTAATTTGGCGTATCACTCTGTTATTTTTGAAGGAAAAATATTGATTATGCCAATTATAATATCATACGATACTTCTACCTCAACTAAAGAGAGGTGGGGATATTGGTTACATGAAGATAATAGCTCAGTTTATAAAACTCCTTTATCTGAAAGTGATTTTAACGATATAAATTATTTTGTGAAAGATATGAGTATTTCAATAAAATATGATCCTGATGATTTTGATAGAACTGATTTAATTAGTGATGTTTTTGAAGAGCAAAATTTCGAGATATATAACAAGTTGTCTGATTTCACACATTTCTATTTTCTGTTTGAATATTCTCCTGATAGTCCTTTACAAATTGATGAAATGAGTGAAATAATGATGAAGTTTTTTAAGTTAGTAATAGCTAATGATTCGGAGCCAAAATATTATTTTTTTGCAGCTGAATCACGCAATAAAATTGCAAATTCACTTTGCATTGAAATCCTAGCAGGAAAATTGCAATCTTATTAAAATTCTTTTTTTAAATAAATATTGTTTTTTATATAAATATGTTTCATATTTTTACATTAATTTAAATTTTCACCATGGCAAAAGTATTTAGAATTACACCCAAACGAATAAAGAGGAATAATGGAACAGTTCAGACACCGAATATGGTGATTACAGTAACAACTCTTCATCATACTTCAGATCCATTTTATAATGGTGCAAAAGAGATAAGAGAAGCATACATGAGACTCTACAGATTTGATTATACAAAGGCGAATTGTTATAAAAGTGATTTTAAGGTAGAGAGGTTGGATTAAGACATAAATAATAAAAAGAACATTAAAACTTTAATATTATGAGAATAAAAAGTATTGAAAAACTTTTAGCAGTAGTGTTAAGTATAAAGAAAAAAAATGATGCAGTTCTTGATGCAACAGGAGGTCGTTTTAATATATTCCAGACACTAGGCGTAAATCATTATGAAAACAAACATTCATTGATATTAGCAGCCTTATTAAACCCAGGTGGGACCCATGGACTAAAAGATGAATTTTTAAATTTATTTGTAAAAATGATAGCTCAGAAAAACAGTAGTTTAGATTTTGACTGCAGTAATGTGACTGTTATAACTGAGCATGTAATTACTGATGGAAGATTAGATATTATAATCAAAAATCCAGAACAAGCAATTATTATAGAAAATAAAATATATGCTCGTGATCAATCAGAACAATTAATAAGGTATAATAACTATGCTGAACAAAAATATGACATCGGAAAATATATAATACTTTATCTCACTTTATGGGGCAACGAAGCTAGCAAACAAAGTAGTGGAGCTACTGAATATATTTGCCTTTCTTATGAAAACGATATAATAGAATGGCTTGAAGAATGCTTAAAAATATCATTACGTCATCCTACTGTAAGAGAGACATTAGTCCAATATATCAATCATTTAAAACAACTGACAAATCAAGATATGGAATCAAAAAATTCAGAAGAAATAGTGAAAGCTTTAGCAGATAATGTTGAATCATCAATAATCGTTTATCAAAACTTCAATAACATGAAATCAATGTTAATTGAAGAAATGGTTAAAAGGGTGTCTGAAAAATTTGACTTAAATTATTCTTTGAAAAATGAAAATAGTTTCCATTTTTATAAAAATGATTGGCCAACAGGTGCAGGTATTTATTTCGCGGAAAATAACAAACAATTATATTTTGCTTTTAAAAACCAAGCAGCCAGCGTAGGAAAAGCTGAACCACAGTATTTAATTAAAGAATTATTTGATATAGACCCCATACCATTTGATCAATATGGTTACAAACTTATTGCACCACATTGGAATTTTGATAATGAAATACTTATTGACATAAGTAATGGTAAATTTGAAAAAGAAATAGTTATTAAATATTTAGATTTAGCCTTAAGATATTTGGAAAAAAATGTCAATGTGGAAAATAATATCAAGGAACCATTTAACGGTTAATTTTCGATGTTAAATAAGCATTGCGCATCTCCTTCACAATCTCCTTAACCTCCTCCCTAAACCACTCAGGTTTTAGGACTTCAACTTGGGCTCCGTGCGATAAAAGTTCTTGCCGAAAGTCGTAGGTAGGTTTAATGTAGTATTCAAAAATGGTGTAGTAGTCATTGGAGGTAATAACCTTTTGTGAGCTGTGCAACGGAAGTGCTTTTATATAGTCATCTTGTCTTTTGAGTACCTTTATCCGGACAATTTCAGTTGGGATGTCTTCTCCTGAGATGATACCAAAACTGTCACCGAAATAGGATTCAAAATCTACATCTTTAGGTAAATTAAATGTGCTTTCAGTTATCTCAACACGTTTTACACGATCAAGTGAGTAGGTTTGCAATTTAGCGCTGTAAGGATTATATGCAAGAAGATACCAGCGTTGTTTAAATACTTTTATAAAGTATGGGTTTACATCGAATGTTGCCGGATTTTCTTGCCAGAATGCTTGGTAGGTAATTGTAAGAGAGAAATTATCGCGCATGGCTTCAATTATGGTGGTCAGGTATTCCTGTCCGAGTGGTATTTTCTCAAACAGGATGCGATGTTTGATCTTGTGACTCTCATTGATAAGGTTGTTTACTGCAAATGTGTTCAACAGCCAGGTTCTCACACCACCTTTTTCTATATCTTCTGAGTTTTCAATGTAGTACTTATAACCGTTGCGCTTGTTACACTCAATGTTGATATCAAACATCTGTTCGATTGCTTTTCGATGGTTGTGAAATGTGCGCAGTGGATAATCTTCCTGTTCGCAGTTTAGAGACGACCGTTGCCAGTGCTCATTGATCTCTTCAAAGGTTATATCACTTTTCCGATATATGAGATCTACCAGCCATACATATCGATTAAAGAGGCTGGAGGTGCTGTCTTTACTGCTTTTTCTTTTGTTTATCATCTTATCGATTCTCTGGCTGTCAATGGGTTACTAAGTTTTTTATCTCAAAGACAATATTATTACACGCCAAATATTTGCACAAGATATAGTATAATTCTTAAAGAATAAATATTTTTCAGATAAAGTTTTATTGTTGTGCAATATTTTGGCATATATGCGGATTATTTTTGTAAAAGATAATAAACAGATGAGCTATGCATTATTTAAACTCACATATTGAAAGACTTCAAGAGAATCTCTCTGAAATCAAATTAAAGTTTGGAAATGGAATTGAGGAATTTGATTGTTATTTTATCTGTAAAATTCATACCTCAAAAAATAATATTTACAATAACTCTTCATTTTATGGAAATGGTAAATTGTATGAGACAACAGAAATAAAGATCACTTCGGGTGGCAAAGATAATGAAAACGACAATATGGTGGTGCTTCATATTGGGTTTAACCCAGACGCTCTAAGCTACGAAGATTTATTGCCATATGGATCTAAATCTGCTTATTCCAATCTTCCTGAGATATCTGAATCTTATGATGAATTTGGAAATCGTATAGATAATCTGGGGGATAAATTGTATTACAAATACAATAGAGATGGGTATATAATATCAAGTAAAAGTTGGTGTAAAAAAAGACAATTATGGATAAACAGGTATTACTTCGATGAAGACAATATGAGCAAAATGTTGATTGGGGATGATTTTAACAATTTGATTCTTTTACTGCACTGTAAATATAGTGAAGGAAATGAAACTGAAAGGTTTATTTATGACTCGGGACTTGAATTAGTGCTAAGAACAGAGATTGAACATGATGAGAATGAACGATTGGTTTCATCGACGAGTTATTTGCCTGACGGGAAAGTAGCATGGCGTATCGGTAATGAATTTGCCTATGATATTAATAATGAACTTGTTTATAAAGAACTGGAATTTGAGGATGATGAACTTGGCTCAATAACCCTGTTTTTATATCATCACAAGTACCTCGAAATGTGGGATAAAAGCTTAAACAGGAATTATCCATTATCACTTGGCGATTTGCTTAATATAGCTTGTTTTGGTGAAGATGAGGAGTTGTGGATTGATCCATATCCGGATTTTGAATAAAGATGAAAATACTACATTTATCAGACACCCACAATTGTCACAAGCAATTGAAAGATCTGCCTGAAGCTGATATTATCATTCATGCGGGCGATTTTTCTTTTACCGGAACGGAGAAGGAAACCCTAAATTTTATTGAATGGTTTTATGCACTTCCTTACAAGTATAAAATCTTCATTGCTGGTAATCACGACGATTATTTGTTTGGTGCAAATATTGAGGGTTTACCGGATAACTGTTATTATCTATGCAATTCCGGAGTAACAATCGGGAATATGCATTTTTATGGTGTCCCATTGTTTATAGACGATGTAATATCCGGAGAATACGATAGACAACTTAACAATATACCAAACGACACAGATGTGTTAATAACACATCAGCCACCCTTTGGAATATTGGATTTCTCAGAAAATATAAATTATGGGGACTTTATATTGCTGCAAAATGTGTTGAGAATTAAGCCAAAATATCATTTATTCGGTCATATACATAATGCTTATGGTATGGAGAAAAATGATGAGACTCTGTTTGTTAATTCATCAATACTTGACAATAATTATGAAATCAAGAATAATCCTGTAATACTTAATTTGTAATAAGACATCATTTGCCGATACAAAATTCTTATTTTGAAGTGCTTTATATAAATCAAATAGATCACGTCCTTTCCGCCTTTCATACAACGCCCGAACTTTTGTCCCGATTAATTCGTCTAACTTATACGTTATTATCTGGCACTTTCCCGTAAACCATAGATTAGTTACACTGAAATCAACTTTTTCAAAGCCTAATATGCTGAAATGTTCTCTGCAATTAATTTCAACTTTTAAGCGTAAAGTGGTTACGGGAATATCCGTAGAGTCTATCTTGAAAACCAATGTATTGTTGTTTCTTTTCTGTTTTACTGTCGGAACGCCTAAAAATGACAGGACTTCACGAAGTTTGTCTATGGTCGGCTGTAAGCATTCGGTAAACCCCGTCCTATTTTAACTTCTGATCCTTGCTATATTTGCCCACAAAAAAAATATGTGGACATTAAATCAGTTTGAGGAGATTTTTGATCGTTACCAGGCCAGCGGGCTTCGGATAAAAGAGTTCTGCCGGAACGAGTCGATAGTGGAATCCAAGTTTTATTACTGGCAAAAGAGATTGCGAGAGCATAACTACAGGACTGGGCGAGAGTCCGGTTTCGTTCCGATCGTCTTTACCGGCTCCAATCCATCACCGGCAACCAAAGAAGTTGTCCATCATCAACCGATTCCGGTGCATGTTGACCCCACCCCGGGAAATGTTCTCGAAATAGTCTATCCCAATGGAGTAAAAGTGCGTGTTCCAAAGGGGACTGATCCAACACAGCTGCGTTCATTAATCCTCCTGACCCAATAAGCCATGTTCAATCTGAACGCCTCGATGCGTTACTGGCTTTACCCGTTTCCAACGGACATGCGAAAAGGGTTCTATACTTTAAGTGGGTTGGTCACTGAGAGGATGGGACAGGATGTACGCAGCGGTGACGTGTTCATTTTTCTGAACCGTCATTGCACGAGTATGAAAGCATTACATATGGAGCACGGCGGACTGGTGATCTACTATATGAAACTTGAGAAAGGCAATTTTGCACTGCCCCCGCTTGATGAAAAAGGCAAAACTCACCCCTTTTCCTGGCAAAAACTAATGTTGATGGTACAGGGTATTGACGCTGAAAAATGTCACTATAAAAAACGTTGGAAAAGCGCATAAACAGACGATTTTAGTCACTTTTTCTCTTGCATATATTGCCCCTTTTTTGTATCTTTACTCCCGTTATCCGATAGGAAAAAGATGCAAGAAAACAAGGAAAATCCGAACGAACTTCTCGAACTCCTTTTGGAGAAATGCGACCATTTATATCAGGAGAACATGCTCCTGAGGGGTAAACTGGAAGATCGCACGGATGTTGATGCATTAAAATCCTCTTACGAGAAAACCATATCCGAGAAAGATACTAAGATCGTCGACCTGGAAAAGCAGGTAGCTTATCTCAGGCGCCGCATATGGGGTAAATCCAGCGAGCGCTACATCCAGGAAGATCCGCAGCAGCGACGTATCGACTTTGACGGCTTTGACCTGTTGCCCGGGGAAATAGAGCTTGTAGAGGCAGCCAGGGCAGAGATAGAGACCTTCAGGGAAAGACGCGTGAAGGAGCGGGTGAAACGAAAACCGGTTCGCAAGCCTTTATCTGAAGACTTCCCCCGCATTGAGGAGCACCTTTATCCCGATGAAATAAACGACAACATGGATGCCTGGACCGAGTTAGAACCGGAGGTCACCGAGGTGCTGGAGTATGAACCCGGGAAATGCTATGTCAGGAAGATTGTCCGTCATAAATATGTTTTAAAAAGCAAGCCATCACGGGAGTCTGAAGAGAAGTCTTCTCTCATTGTAACGGCATCACTTCCGACAAGATACCAGCCTATCGCACGCAGCTATGCCGGAGCATCCCTTTTGGCGGAGCTGATGATAAACAAGTACGTGAATCACCTGCCTTTTTACCGCCAGATACAGATGATGAAACAGCTGGGCGCCAATCTGCCACCACCCACGGTCAATGATTGGTTCAAAGATACGGCCGATTTACTAAGACCGCTTTACTATCGACTCAAGGAACTGGTTCTTGCCACCGATTACATCCAGGTGGATGAGACAACCGTGCCCGTGATCAATAACGAGAAGCATAAAACCGTCAATGGATACATGTGGATGGTGCGTTCTGTCATGGACTCACAGCTCTTCTTCCATTATGACCATGGCTCAAGGGCTCAGAATGTTGCCTTGTCCTTGTTGAATGACTTCCGTGGTGCCATGCAGACAGACGGGTATGCCGTGTACAAAATGTACGAGCAGAAAAAAGGTGTACTTCCCCTGGGATGTTGGGCCCACGCCAGAAGGAAGTTTACAGAGTCGTTGAAAAATGACAAATCCCGTGCTGAGTATGCGCTTGAACAGATCGGCCTTCTCTACGAGGTGGAAAGGGAGGCTGATGACAAAAACCTCTCCTATGAGGATAGGGCCAAGCTCAGGGAAAGCCTCGCTTACCCGATCATGGTTGCCTTTGAAAAGTGGTTGGTTCGTGAATATGAAAAGGTTCTGCCCAAGAGCCCGATAGGAAAGGCGATAAAGTACACTTATGACATCTACCACCGTTTGACACGTTACCACCTGGATGGCAGATACCGCATTGACAATAATCTCGCCGAAAACAGCCTGAGAGGCCTGGCCCTGGGAAGAAAGAATTACCTTTTTTGCGGTAACCATGATGCTGCCGAGGATGCTGCAGTCATGTATTCATTGCTGGGGTGCTGCAAGGCTGCCGATGTGAACTTCCGTGACTGGATGGTTTATGTGCTGAGTCGTATCCACGACTATGACGAAGACTACACCAGAGATCTTGCAGAACTGCTCCCGGGCAACTACTCCAGGAGAAACCCCTAAAAACTCCACATCGACTCCGAATGTTTTGGAGGTTTTTGAAAGTCCACTTTCTTAGACCAGGAAATCATAGAATCAAATACGGACATCACCGAATGCTTACGGATAAGGATAAAAAAAAATTTAAAATTTATAATTTCACCGATTACGAACGAAAGATTGTGTATCTTATAGATAGGCTTGAACACGAGGCTTCGAAATATTCAGTTTTAGAGCCTATTGATTATGTAGAAGCTTCAAATATTGACTTTTCGGATATACTTAAAACCTATAAAAAAATAAATATTACAGATAATAATGTTTATACTTATATAAACCAAGATTTACTTAACATCCTACTAGCTTACGATATGCATGAAAATAAGCCACATAAAATTTTGCAAGCTGCGCAAGAAATTGCAAAATGGTTGCTTGACAAAAGTGATGATGATTTTCCGAATGAGATTAAAGTTATTAATTATTTTCAAGCATTAAAGAGAGAGAGAACTCTAAGTGAGAAGGAAAATATCATTTTATATGATATAGAGCAGAATTCTGAAGAGCTTTTATACAAACTTGGTGCAAATATATTACTAGATAACCTTAAAGGTGCTCAGATTCAATTTAATAAATTGAGTAAAGAAGACAAGGAGAAATTTAAAACTTATCCTATTTATAATTTATGGAATCCTAAATCCATTCGAGATAATTAATCCTAAATCCATTAATGGATAATTCTGCATAATTTAAACTCCTTGCACTCATGGTCTTTTAAGTTTGATATTTCTCATAATTAACTATTTTATATACTTATCAAATCTTATTGTATGTATCTTAAATTTTCAAATCTTGGAAAAACTGATCTGAAAATAGTCTATTTTTGCTCTCATGAAAAAGCAACTAAACACCCAGAAAATAGAACTTATTCAACATGAGAGTTCTGAGCAGAGGTACCCGTACATAGGTAATGTACAGGCTGGTTTCCCATCTCCTGCAGAGGACTTCTTCCACGACTATATAAGTCTGGATGAACTCCTGGTAGATCATAAGGAAACAACATTCTTTGCAAGGGTCTCCGGAAGTTCTATGGGTAATGATTTCAGTGATGGGGATCTTCTGATTATTGATAAAAGCTTAGAGTGGGAAGAAAATAAAATCGCTCTTTGTTTTATCGACGGTGAGTTTACTTTGAAAAGAATTAAGTTGAAGGATGGTAAATGTTACCTGGTACCTTCTAATAAGGACTTCCCATTAATAGAAGTGAACTACGAACAGGGTGTAACTATATGGGGAGTAGTGAAGTATTCCATACGAAAGCACTGAAATATTAAACAGTAAATTTAAATGTACGCACTTATAGACTGTAATAACTTTTACGCTTCCTGTGAAAGAGTATTCAATCCTACTCTAATCGGAATACCAGTTGTTGTTTTAAGTAACAACGACGGTTGTGTTATTGCACGGTCAAATGAGGCTAAAGCAATTGGCATACCTATGGGAGCACCTGCGTTCGAGTATGAGCATCTATTCCGAAGATACAAGGTTAAAGTGTTCTCGGCCAACTTCCCTCTCTATGGTGATATGAGCAGACGTGTTATGAGTCTGTTATCAAATTACAGTCCTCATCAGGAGATCTATTCTATTGATGAATGTTTCCTGAATCTGGAGGGAATTAATGTGGACCTGCAGAAGTACGGACTTGAAATGAAAGCAAGAATTGAAAAGGGTACCGGTATACCAATAAGTATTGGAACTGCTCCAACTAAAGCCCTGGCTAAACTGGCCAACAGGATTGCAAAGAAGTTTCCAAATGAGACTGGTGGTAGTTATGTCATTGATACGGAAGAGAAGCGCATTAAAGCTCTGAAATGGCTTAAGGTTGAGGATATATGGGGTGTAGGCAGAAGAAATGCTAAGAAGCTTTATGCTATTGGTGCTTATAAAGCTATTGACTTTGTGAATCTCTCTGAAGCCTGGGTAAGAAAGAATATGACCATTACCGGGTTGAACTTGCAAAAGGATCTGAAAGGTATTCCAACTATCGAAATGGTTGAGCCTGAAAAGAAGAAGTCTATTGGTACTTCTAGAACATTCGAAACTGATCTTCGTTCTTTTGACGAAGTACGTGAACGTATAACCACTTTTACTTCTATGGGTGCCGAGAAATTACGAGAACAGAATTCTTTCTGTAAACGATTGATTGTTTTCATTGGTACCAATCCTTTTAAGGAGCATGAAACGCAGTATTACCCGTCTATACAGATTAAATTGCCTTTCCCGACTAACTCTACCCTTGAACTGGTGAAGTTTGCTCATGAAGGCTTAAAACAGATATTCAAGAAGAACCTTTATTATAAACGAGGTGGGGTATTGCTGACTGATTTTGTTGATGCAAGTGTTTACCAGCCCTCACTTTTCTTTAATTCTGATCCAAAACACAAAAAACTGATGGAGGTAATCGATAAACTTAACGATAAGTATCATCGTGATGTTGTTCGATTAGCTTCACAGGACGAGAGGAAGCATAAGATGAAACAGGCTCATCTCTCTCCTCACTATACTACTGATATCAATGAAATACTTACAGTTGAGGTGTAGTTGATTAATACCTAATCTTAAGCTTAGAACTTGGTGTAAGATTTATTGTAGTCGTATCATTGTCTTCTTCCCAATCATGGTATTCAATTCCAATGTCGTTTTCTTTTTCTTCTTCGGTTGATTCTGGTTCTAATATTTCCGATGATCCACATGAAGGGATAATAAATAGAATTATTGATAATAATATTGCTCTTGAGTTCTTCATATTACTTAAAAATCTCATTTAAAATTCCCAACTCAAGTTAATAGTTTTCAAAGCGGAATTTCTCTTTTTTTTCGAGAGATACCGTTTTATTTTCTTTTCATCTTCACTGTTTCTTGCACGTTTAACGTGTTGATTTACTTTTTATGGTGGCGTTTTTATATATATTAACATTACCACTCTTCCAAGGCATGGCAATTCCTTGTCATAAACCCTTTTACGACACGAAAGATGGCGATGGACGATTAAGTGAAAATCCGTCATCCGGTCATCGTTGTCGTTATTCGCTGCTCAAAATCACGCCACCCCGCTTTTCGGTAATACTCCTTAGGCATTTTTACCGTGACCTGCCTGCCGGATTTCACCACTTTACCCGGCACTCGGATAAACCATTCTCGGAAGGTAGAGTGCTCTTGACGCCAAACCCAAAAGTCGCCCCGGTATCGCATGAGCACCGATAAACTGTAGGCAAATGACGAAAGTTGCCAAAGAATATCGTTTACCCAAAAATCATGCGTGATGGTTTTTCCCGCACAAAGCGAGTTTTTGGTTTGCTCGATCCAATTCTCACTCTCTGATCGGGATCCATAAAGGGTATGGAGCTGCAAGGCATCCAATCCTTTCAGGTTCGAGCAATAGCAAAAGTACTCATACTCGGGTACAAATTGTTTTTCGCCAAAATAATCGACTTCAACCATTTGCTTTATGATGCGCACGGCATAAAACATGCGGGGATTCCTCCAACCGCTACATTGATGTGTAAACTGACAGGTCGCCGTCCGTGGGCCAATCGGCTGCCAAGTCTGCCCGGCAAGTAAATCTTTCAGGTTTTTCAGCTTTACTTTCACCAAATATTCATGTTTACCGTCTTCTAACAAATTAAATAATCCACCATTGAAAAAACCGCTGTCGGCCCTGAAAAACACCTTCTCCACCTTTTGGGGAAGAGCGGCCAAGGTTTCTTTGACAAACTCACAAACTCCGTTTGAGGTGTAAGCTGAACCCGGGCGGAGCCATGAATTGACAAGCAGTTTCATCTCCGTGACAAAACATAAGATGGGGTGATAGCTTTTCGAACCCTTCTTATGCGAGTTATAACCCACCTCAGCCCCTTGTTGGTTGCCGTAAACGGTAAATGTGCTTGAGTCGCAATCAAGTGTCAAGCGGCTTAAACCGCAACGGGAAACTTGCATGCCTGTAAAACCCAACAACAGCTCGTGAAGCGAACGGGCGCCCCTTTCACCCAAACCTGTCAAATGGCGGCGTATGGTGTCCTCGTCAATGTTCTTGGGTAACTTCAACAAGCGGGCAACCAAGGCGTCAAAGGTGAAGTTTTCAATCCGCTTCAAACGGTGAACACCGCACAACGATGCCAACAGGATACTTGAGAGTATTTGGGCTGTGCTGAAACGGCTTGCATTGTGCCGGATGGTTGGGAAAAGATGTTCCAGCCGGCGATAAATGCCACAATGGTTGATAAAATCAGAGGTTACGCTTAACCCTGAATATGACGTTAATTGTTCTGAACTGAACTCTTTCTTTACTGAACTGGCAGTAAATGAGATTTTTTTACTATTTTTGTATTGCATGTGTCGGGTGAGTGTTATTTTTTATTTAACACCTTAAAGATAAATACTTTATCTGGCACATGCAACTTTTATTTGAGACTTTTAGGTATTATTACAAATTTAAACATTTAACCTTAATTGTCAATTTAAACAGGCTAATTTATAATTTATTTAAGTTTCGCAAGTAAAAATTCAGTAAAAATAATCGCATAAAAAAACGGCACAGAGGCTTCTGTAATTCACAGATTATTAGTATATTTAAGCGTCAAAACCGATACTGTTCCAAAAAGTGTGTCTGTACCTGTAAAAAAAGAACATAGTCTAAAAACTTTATTAGTTTTGCAAATAACCATAACAAACAATAAAATTCAAAGACTATGTTACTATCAAAGGAACAGCTTTCTTCCGTAATGGCCAAACATTCAGAGCGCGAAAACGGGTTACACGATTTAATGGAAATCATGCTTGAGAGTATGATGCTGGCAGAGCGTCGCGAGTTTTTAGACCAGTCAAAAGGTAACAAAGGGAATGGTTACCGTCAGGGTCGCAGTTTCGGGCATGGCCGTGTTCTGGAATTCAGGATTCCACGTGACCGTTACGGCAACTTCCATCCAAAGATTCTTGCATTGTTGCGTGACCAGGAACTGGAGTGCGAACGTTTGGCCGGCAGCCTTTATTGCAGGGGTTTGACCCAGGGGCAGGTCGGCGAGATCTTCGGTGAGATTTACGGTGAGCATTACAGCAAAGCCAGCATTTCGCGCATGATTGACTACTTGCGCTCCGATGTGCAGGAGTGGCTGAACCGTCCGTTGGAGGGTTATTACCCGATTGTATTCATTGCCGTCCGATAAAAACCGATTTTGATTCTTCGTTACTTTTAACCGGCTTATTATCAGTCGTTTCTTTTTATAATTTTTCTATTTTCAAAAGTAAGCCCCCCTGAAAAGGGTAAGCATCTCTAAATCCTGGTCATCTCGTTGCCAATCTCGTTCCGGGTTTTCTAAAAATTTTATCAAGTGCAGGTAATTAAACAGGTGTATCCTGCAAAATGACACCAGGTTGGAGAATGCCCAAGGCCGTTTCAACCGCTTCTGTATAACCGTGAGCAAGAGGTTCACGATCAAAGCGCAATATACCTGTATTTTTATCGCGTTCTCGTTATCCCCGAGGAAGTACTTCAGGGGGAAGTTTGATTTTAACTGCTTGAATAACAGCTCTATTTGCCATCTTATTTTATACAAGGCCGCTATCATGTCGGGCCGCATCTCGAACAGGTTGGTGAGGAACTCGAACTTCCTTTTCAACACCCTGTCGTAGAACACCACCTTGCGCAACTTCAGCTTGCTCCCGCCATCATCTTCCTTCACGGTCACCTCGATGATAGTGTCTTCCAGCACGCCGCTGTGGATGCATTCATCGATGTAAAGTTCTTGCTCCACCTTGTAAACGGCGTTCTCCTTGATGCGGGTAACGAATCCGGCTCCCTTTTCACAAAACAGCTTGAAGGCTTTATAATCGTTGTATCCCTTGTCGAAGACGTAAATAGTGTTGTCATCCGGTTCCAGTTTCCTCAACAGCAGGTGATCGTTCGTGGCAGCGGATGAGAACCATATCATCTTGGGAACGGGCTCGTCGACATTGATAACGGTGTGCACCTTGATCCCCCCTTTGCGTTTACCGTTCGAGGGTGTTCTGCCGACGCACTTCAAGATGTCCTGGAACAAACTGATAACCGTGCTGTCGAAGATCTCGACCTGCTTGTTCAACACATCTTTAAAGCGGGTGTCCGAGATCACGTGTTGGTACTCGCGAAGCAGGTCGTGGTACACGCCCGAGAAGAAATCAACGCTCCTGCGCTTGTTGGCGTCCGACAAGGTGCTCCGGTAGGGTATGTGGCCGAGCTGGAAATGCCTGGTCTTGCCTGAAAGACCGAGCATTGCACCCGCCACCTCGCGCAGGGAGGAGCATTTGGCGAAGACGCAAAACAACATGCTTATAAGGTGATCCTTAGCCGTGAAACGTTTCACGTAATGATCGGCCTTGTACCGTTTGCTGTTTCGGGCGATAATCCTTGTATCTACCATAGATATGAGCTGTCCGAATACCGATTGTCCAAAAAAATAAGTACTTTTGTTCATTGTAGACTTGTTTTGTGATGAATACAAAGCTACAATTATTAGTACGACGGGCAAAACTCAAATTTGCCCGCGTACTTTTTCTAAAAAGTTTTTATCGGACAACAGTGGATTGTATTGGTGGATGCCATCCATATCAAGATCCACCGTAAACGTTCAGTAGCCACTGAGGCTTTCTATGTGGTCCTGGGGGTGAAAGAGGACAAGAAGCGTGAGGTGCTGGGTATTTACAACCGCCCCACGGAGAGTGCCGCGGGCTGGGAAGATATCTTCCGGGATGTCCAAAGTCGTGGGGCAGGTCATATAGGACTGCTGGTAAGCGACGGGCTGACAGGCCTGGACTCGGCCCTGTCGGTCGTTTATCCGAAGACCCTGCTGCAGCGGTGCGTCACCCATTTGAAGCGCAACATGCTCTCCAAAGTGCGCCATGGTGACAAAATGGAGCTGGCGGAGGATTTACGCGAAGTGTTCCGTACGGGCCAGAAAGACTACACCAAGTGCGAAGCCTGGCAAAACTGGACGGCACTTTGCCAAAAATGGGGAAAGGATTACAGGAGCATCAAAAGGATGGGGGAGGATATTTCCTACAAATATTACTTCACCTATCTGCAATTCCACCCCCGTATCCAGTCAATGGTCTACACCACAAATTGGATAGAGCGGCTTAACAAGGACTTCCGGCGCGTATTGAAGATGCGAGGGGCAATGCCCAATGAGGAGTCGGTACTGGTACTCATCGGTAAAGTGGCGATGGACAAGGATGCTTATAACAGGGAATTACCCGGTATTGACAGGGACAAGACGTTGTTCCCCGGTGAGTGAAGGTATTTCCCGCCAACCCATGACAAAGGTCCTTAATTCCTCTTACTTGCACAAGGACAAGCAAGTTGCATGCTGCGCATGTAATCCTTGTGCAAGTATCGGAATTAAAAAATACATGTCATGGATTAGGTGAAATTAAAAAAAAGAAATAAATTTGTTATAAGACTGATAAAGCAATAGACTAGAGACACACTAAATGTAACACTACCTTGGCAAGAGTAATACAACAGTATCAAAATATGTCAATCAGCGAGTACAGCCTGATTTGATTACGCTTAATTCGATTGCAGATGCGCTAGAAGTTGATGTTAAAGATTTGTTAGTAAGCAATAAATAATGACCATCGGCTTAAATCCAATTTCACAAATTGACTTATGGAATATAACAAGGGAGATAACATAAAGGTTCAAATCTCTAATATCACTGATATTGGTGCATTTGTAAAACTTGAAGGTAGAGCGTCGGGCATGATTCATTATTCCGAGGTTCCGTGTAAGTTTGGGCAAGTTTCGAATTATCTTGCGATCGGACAGGAAATTGAAGTTGTTGTTCTTGGTCCAGGAAAGCCTGATAAATATGGCAATCCACGGTATAATCTTAGCAAGAAAAAAATTGATGAACAAGCGATAAGGGAACAAGTTGCCTTAGATATAGACAATTTGGGTGGAGAAGAAAAATCCATCAGAGAAATTTGGAAAATTTTCACTCAAATCAATAAATGTCTGCTTCAATACATGAAGCAGCCAATTTTGCTTGATGCTAATTCTGCGAGGCTTAACAAGGCAGATGGTAAATTGGTTGTAAAGCTAAATACAGAATCTAAGTTTGAGTTGTTTCAGAAATCGTTTAAGCAAAGATTCAATACTGATTTAATACCGATTGGTAAAGATTCTTGGAACTTTTATGCCAATATTGACACAATCCCTTCAAGTTCGTTAAAGGCTTTTGAAGAAGAATGTGAGTGTCTATATATGAATTTCTTTCCTCAGCCATATGTTGAGGGACGGATTTGGAATTATAAGAAGGAACATAGAGAAAATATTGAATCTCAGCTTGAAGACTGTTTTCCCAATATAGTTATTGTTTCTAATAAGAAAGGGGAATTGTCCTTTCGACAGGCTTATAGTTCTCATTCTCAGGCACGAGATTTTTTCATTGCGCTTCGTGATATCTTGACTGAGATTAAAGAAGGCTGTACTGTTGAAGATGAAGAAACCGGAGAGGAAAAAGAGTACGAACCAATACCCTTTGACTTTGAAATTTTCCCATTAGAGGAACAAGATAAGTTTTTAATTGAACGTAATGTTTTTGGGCAGCAAGAGCATGAAGCTGTTGTTATAGGAACACTTCGTGGTGAAACATTCAGTTGTGATGGCATTGAGGTTGGTAAACTGAAAAATGTAAACTATCCAAGTCTAACATTTATCATCGACAAGGATAATATTACCGCAGTTGACAAATTGGTCAGTGATAAGAAACTCTCTAAGGTGTCAACAGATTTGACGGGTGATTCCGAGAAAGTAAATCGATTACAGGAGTCCTTTGATTTTATTACAGAGAATTTCGAGCAGCTAAGAAATCCTATGCTTGCGAGCTATTTGTTTGATGCTAGTAAAGCGACTCCAACTGACGAAAAAAAAGTAAAGAGCAGAATTGAACAAATTAAAGCTAATCAGCTAAATAAACACTTAAACGAGTGGCAGATAGAATCAATTGCAAAGGCTGTCGAAGCAAAGGATTTAGCCGTAATACAGGGGCCTCCAGGAACAGGAAAATCAACTGCTATAGCTGAATTAATTTGGCAATTAGCATTGACAAATCCTAAAGATCGTACTCTGCTCACCTCAGAAGCGAACTTGGCAGTAGATAATGCATTAGACCGTTTGAAATTCTCTGATCATAACATTGTAAAGCCCATACGAATTGGCGCTGGTGATAAATTCTCGTCTGAAGGCTTACCATATGCAATCACAGAGATGATGAAATGGGCTGGTATTGATTTTTCCAAAAATTATATATTGGCAGAAGACAATCGAGCTATTGAAGAGTCTGATGAGTATAAACTATTTAATCAAGACAACATCGTCTTGGTTAGATGGATGAAGAATATCATTAATCGCTCACAGATTCAAGATGAGACAATAGAAAGAGCATGGTTTCATTTCATGCTCAATCTACCTATGGAGTTTCGTAAAAAGGTATTTAATCTTTATCGTAATAATTGTAATGTTATAGGAGCAACTTGTAGCTCCATCACTGAAAAGAACTATGCTGCTATAGAATCTCAGAAAGAAGATGTAGAAAGTCGTTTTATGAAACGATATAAAACCGTTTTTATGGACGATGAGCATTTAGCATTTGATGTGGTCGTTCAGGATGAAGCATCAAAAGCGACACCTTCAGAATTATCTATGCCTTTGGTTTATGGAACAAAGTCAATTATAATTGGAGATCATCGTCAACTTCCGCCAAATCTTGATAGAGAAGATATTCTATACAAGCTTCATTACCAAGCACTACAATCTGTTGATGTAGAAGAGAAAGAGCAAATTATCGAGTTGGAAAAATTTGTCAGGTATCATTTTGACCAACTCGAAAAATCGCACTTTGAACGCCTTTTTACTCAAGCGAACGATTCTATCAAGGGGACATTTAGAAAACAATATCGAATGCATCCTGATATAAATAAAGTTATTGAGCAATTTTACACAAAAGATGGCGGATTGGAATGTGGTTTTATTAATGAGGACTATGAGTCTGAAGGCACCCCGTTCTCACGTTATCACGGGATAAACATCGAGGGACTTATATCACCAGAGAATCATGTGATTTGGATTGATACTAATTCACCTGAAATTGCAGAAGGTACATCGCGAACAAACCGTGGTGAAGTGGATGCTATAGAATGGGTGTTGTCCCAGATGGCTTCGTCAGATTCATTTGCTTCTTACAATGATAAATTTGTAAATGAAGAGGACAAAGAGATAGGATTGATTACTTTCTATGGAGCTCAGTTAAGGTTATTAAGACAGCTGCAGGGGAAGTATTCAGGGAAACTGACATTAAAGCCAAGTTCTGTTGATAGATTCCAAGGTATGGAAAGGAATGTTGTAATTGTTTCTCTAGTAAGAAGTAATTGTATTGCAGAAAATGAGAAGCAGGCTCCAGACTATCGCGTTTATAAGGATTTGGGCTACAGAAAGCAAACGGACTTTGGCTTTGCAAAATCCCCCAATCGTCTGAATGTAGCTTTGTCTCGTGCCAAGCGTCTATTGATCATAGTGGGCAATAGTGCACATTATTCTACATACAAAAACAAAGAAGGAGAAGCTATTTATAAGAATGTCTTTGATAGCATCAAAAACAATCCGAATGGTAGAATAATTCATTGGGAACACAAACTAATGAAGAAACGCCCACGTCCTATTTCTAAGAACCGTTCAGCAAATCTCAACACTAGAGATATTAATCCTGAAACCGATGGACATCTTAGAGTGATTGAAACTTGGCTGAAACCAAATGCTAATAGGATAAATCCTAAAATAGCTGTCCTTGAACTTTCGACTAAGGCTGTGAAGTGTTTGATTGGTAAAGATCAGGAATTGATTAAAAATGCTAAAGTTGACGAATTTAACTTCCAAAACTTTATTAGAAATGCCAATAAAACAGAAACTGGTAAGGGCTTGGATGCTCAGAATGACATGAACTTACGTTATTTTGAGAGAAACGTTTTACCAACAATTCGTAATTGGAAACGAGTAATGATGCAGGAAGATGTTGATGTAGTTTATACTGTAGCAACTGCCGCATACCGTACAGCTCGTAATCGTGATGATATCATAGCATTTATAAAAGAGAAGACTGGCATTAATGTTCGTATTCTTTCTAAAAAAGAAGAATCGGTTTCCACTATGTTTGCTTATCTATTCAGTTCTAGGTATAAGCAACAAATGTTGTCTTCTCAACATGTTATTATGATTGATCAAGGTGGTGGATCTACTGAAGTGTCTGTATTCCAAAATAGTGACCTTGTTAGTTCATATAGTATAAATCTTGGTACTACGGCTTTACGTAATATTTTATTCTTGGATTCAGATAGAGATACTCCTGTTTCAGAAGCGTTAAAGCGTAGTGACCAGAAGTTGAAGGAACGATTGGTCGTATTCTACAAAAATATGGGGGATGCTATGACATCGGAAACTGAGAGTTTCTGTATTAGTGTAGGAACTGCTATTACGCATGCAACTGGTGGAAAGAATAATGCAGCCCAGCATGATAGAGTAATGACACGCGAAAAAATTGAAGCTTGTATTGAGACCTGCACTCAGGCTATTCTGGATCAATTCGATACAGTTGAACAACTGAATGAGTTTGACTTTGAAGCATCTGGAAGTAGTAAACGACTCGATGACCAAATAACAATGCGTTTAGGTTTGCCGATGTTCCTGTCACTAATGGATCGTTTCAATATTAAAGAAATTCATGTGAGTGGTACTGGACTTTGGTATGGGATTTATTTACAACATTTACATAACATAGCAGACAATTGATTATGCAATATAGTGAAATTATAAATGATGGCACCCTTGTTTACAAGTCTCAACCAAAAGACAGTAAACTACGTGAATGGTCTGTAAAGGAGACTGTATGTGCTGTAAGGTTTTATAAAACCGAACCTCTAACAGAGTTGGAGGTAGTTTTGCTTCGTCTTATAAATTCTTTAGAGGGTAATAGAATTACCAAGGAGGATATAGCTCTAACTCTTGGTTTTGATGTTGCAGATAGAGCTTTTGGAGGCAAACGTTTCTATCGTGACCAGGCAGAAGTATCACTATTTAACAGCATGATCGATTCTGTTTTCAAGTGGCATCTGGTAGTTGAAGAAACAGAAGAAGTGAATTGTTGTTTAGACGAACAGTTAAATGTTGAAGTTTCCGAAGGTAGTACTGAAGAGAATGCAGATAAAAAAGCGGCAATCAAATATATCCGTCTTACAGGATTGGGTAAAAAAGCTTTGGAAATGAACTGCAAGTTCTCTTTCTTTGATGGCAAGAAATGTATTCTTGAAAATGTAAACAAGTCCATTTTACCAATAGATACTATTGATTTTCCTTTCTATTCAGCCTTAGGGGTATGTTCTGAAATTACAGACATTGTGCCTGTTAAAGACTTCAATCCTGATCAAATCAATATTGATTATTCTGACGATTTAATTAATCGTATAAATCTTCAATCAAACAGGTCCACAAATGTTTTTGAAGCAAGTATGCTTCCTGAATGGAAATATTATTCTAAGTATTTTGACGTTTGTCTATATCAATATGGTGGAGAATATTATCCTATTGTTATGTTTGATGACAAGGTGTCTTCTCCAGCAACAGATATATTATTTCGTGAACAGAACGCATATCTCTTTAATAAGAAAATAAAGAAAGCTTTATATTCAAAACTGATTAATAACGCAGATTCTACTATTAATTACAATGAAATCCGTTATTTTGAAGATGAGATAGAACAAGAAGAGTTCGATTTCATTGTTAGGGACAAACGAACTGACTGGAGTGATTCTGACACATATAATTATGTTGTTAGAAATGTGTTGTGTAATGATAATAACTGGGACTACATTTCAAGATGTTGTCCAGAAGATATTATTATCTCACATTTGGCAGAACCATATTCTAGATTTGACATGATAACGCTTTCGCGCAGATTGCCAATCCATTTCATTATAGAATATTGCGCAAATCATAAGTGGGATATGAGCATTGTCCTTTCTCGTAATGATATTACTAAGGAGCAAGCTCAGGAATTAATGCTCTGTGATGAAAACACAAGTGTTGAGTGGGATTGGGAAATTGTTGAACCATTCCTTGATGTTGATTTCGTTATTAACAATATCGAACGCTTAAATATTGATTTTTACAACTTAACCAGTTGGTTACCATCTAATCATCAAGACTTAATTGTAAAGTATTGTAATAAAAGATGGAATTGGTTGTTTGTGGCAAAAGAAGCGGATATTACACTAGTAACTGATAGTATAGATGTGATAAAAGATTATATTGCTGCATACACCAACATTCTTCTTGATAGGATTTTTACAGACCCAGAGTTTGTTAAGTCAATCGTTTCTAATAGGTCTTTCGCAGAAGTTATAAAGGTTATTAAGTCAAATGGACAATTGAATTCTTACAATCTTGGTTCTAAGTCAAATTATATATGGTCAGATGACTTGATCAAGTATTTGGAGGACTGTAGCCTGTTGTCTTGGAAAACAATAGGGACGGTAAAAGGATTCGCTCAATTCCCTTATGTCGAGTGGACACCAGAATTTTTCAAAAAGTATCATCATAAGATTGATACCCCTGAGGACTTCACGTATATCTCTGAAAAGGTTTCAGATCTTGCACTTATAAAAGAATATTCTGAGTTTGAATGGGATTGGAATGCTTTGTCTAGAAATACAAGTTTTTCACTATCAGAAGAGTTTCTTGTTCTTGGTAAGGATAAGGTATTGTATAGTGAATGGATGCGTGTTTCAAATAAAGAATTTACGCTTGACTTTTTTGCCTCTCATAATCAATGGATGAGAAGTGACGAAAATGCTTCTTATGTGTCATCAGTAATTAGCAATTATGATGCAGTACTCGAATATAGCTCTTTCCCTTGGAATTGGTGTGTTCTGGCTAAGAATAAAGCAATTGTGGCTGATGAGAGATTCTGCACCTCGCTTAGCAATCACCGAGAAGCGATTTCTCCTTGGTTGAATTTGGCATCTCCTGAACAGATTGAACAGTATTTTGATGAATTAGGTCTGGCTGTATACATAGATGGCATTGATGAAAGACTTGCATCAATCAATCTTTTATATTGTAGTAGTATTTGGACCAGATTATCCTCAATTCTAACCATTGATTTTATCTATAGTAAGATTAAAGAAAATTGGGATAAAACAATTATATCTCAACGGTTAGTCCCTTTATTTGAAGAAGTACCAGAGCGTTTGGATAGTTGTAAGGAGAAATTGGACTGGAACGTACTATCTCAAAATCTTTCTGTTGATTTTATACAGGGAAATTTTGCTAATTACGTTGATTATTGGGATTGGTCAGTTATAACTCAAAGAGTAGATGCGGTCTTCTTGCATCTTCATTTCAAAGAATATATTTCTTTTTGGAATCAAGGAATAGCTATAGAAAAGATAACTCCGCTTCTTTCATATGATGATATTGTTGATTCTGAGCTCGAAAGGGTTTGGGATTGGGATTTGATATCTGCAAGGGTTGAAGATAGTGTTCTGATAAAGATTCTAGCAGAAAAAATGGATTTCCTTGATTGGGATATTGTTTCCTCACGAATCTGTAATATTGCAGACAATGACTTTGCCACATTGATAGACAATAATCCTGTTGTCTCAGAACATCTTGATTGGGATTATATAAATGAAAACATGGCATTATCAGTGATTCTGAAATATAGGGATCTTCATAATGCATCTTGGGATTGGTCTATAATAACCCGCCGTTTTGATACAGATTTTGTTATTGATAATTTATCAAAATATGCTTCATATTGGGATTGGAATGTAATATTGAATGAGAAAATCCAGCAAACATATGTCAAAGAGAATCTCGATCACGTTAGGGATGCAATTGCCGTACTCGAAGACAATATTAAGAAGAGTTGCTGGACAACAATATCACGTTTGTACTCTCCAGTAGAACTTTTGGAAATATCCGAAATATATAATCCAACCAATGGTTATGAATGGGACTATAGTTATATATATAGTACACTTACTGACATAGATGGTTTTGTAAACGAAGCACATGCCTATATTGACAGAAAAGCCTTGTCAGCATGTAAGGCTGCAGACAATATGTTTGAGTATGACTCCGAAACATATGTTTATAGGACATGGAAGACAATTATTAAGTCAAAGCTTAATGATGATAAATACAAATGGGATTTTTCATCCTTAACAAGACTTGATGCTATTCAGAAGAAAAATGATGTTTTCTTTGAAATAAAGCCTGATAGGTGGGACTGGAACTATATAAGTCAATTCGGTATTTGCCTTCTTCCTGAACATAAAGGAAAGTATTTACGCAAGTATCGTGATCGTTTGAATTTTGGGCTAATCTCAACACGAGAAGATATTAACATAGATGACGATATGGTTCAAAGTTTCATTGAAGAAGAATGGAACTGGAAAGCCTTATCAGCAAATAATAGCACAAAAATCTCATTTGGCTTTATTTTTGAGAATAGAGAAAAAGCATGGGATTGGAATGCACTTTCTAAGAATTCCAGTATTAAATGGGATGAGACAAAACTTCGTGAACTCTTAAAAGATTCAGAAATAAAGTCTTCAATATCTTGGGATGATGTTGTGTCAAAGAGAGAATTGCATTTTAATGATGCACTACTTGATTTAATGAAGGACATCAATTTCAGTTGGTTTAATTTGTCAAGTAATCCATCTTTTATTCCATCGATAGATTCTCTTAAACAGGCATGTGAAAAGGGTGCAGAAATAAACTGGAGCGCACTCTCTAAGAACCAACAAATAGACCTTTCATTCGTAAGAGAATATAAAGATTTCCTTGACTGGAAAATACTTACATCCAATAAGAAAGTAGTAGATATTAATGAAGAAAATATTCTTGATGAGTTTGCAAAACTACTCGATTGGTCATATGTTTCAGAGAATATCAATCTCACAAATCATATATTCGTAAAATATAAGGATTCTTTAATTTGGGAAATCGTAAACAGACGGTTCAACTACAATGAGTTTGACCTCTCTGACATTGAGACTGTTAAGGATTTTATTGATTGGACAAAATTGTCTTCTGCATCAATTGTTTTTCCTGAAGAATTCTTGCACCAATATCGAAATAAGATAGATTGGGTAGCCTTCAGTAAAAATGACTCGGTTGACTTTAGTGCAGATTTATATAAGGATTTTGAAAAGGAACTGAATAGAGTCAAATTTGTTGATATACTGTCCCATTGTAACACAAATGGCTATAGCAGTTTAAAGGTTTACCATTTCTCGCATATGTTTAATGCGATAGATATAATAAAGAACAGAAAGATATTAAGTAGAAACAAGGCAGAGGAAAGTAAAGCATTGAAATACGATGCAGCTGGTGCTGTAGTTCATCGCACAAATAAAGCTCATCCGTATGCTAGATTCTATTTCCGTCCAAAATCTCCAACCCAATTTTATAACGAATGTTTAGGTTGGGATGATACACTACTTACAAATTGGTCAAAGCCCAAGTCATATTATCCGGAAGCATGTAATTTGCATTTACCAAAGTGTCCATTGCCGGTATTCTTTGAGTTTGACATCTGTGAAATTATTGCAAAGATGCCAGAAAAATGCTATTATAGCAATGGAAACATGCAAACCAATTTTGCATCTGTATATAAGATTGATGTAGATCCAACAAGAATCAGAACAAAATATCTATATAATGACATATCTGATGCATTTTATATGGTAGATTGGCATGATGACAATGCCCGAGCACTTCATCGTTCGTATATGGGGGAAATTAAAGAGCAATCTCAACAGGAATTCTTAGTATTTGATGAGTTGGATTTCTCTAAATTGGATTCCTTAAAGATATTCTGTTATGATGAATTCCAGAAGGAGTTGTTAATTAAGTATCTGGGTGATGACGAGATAGTTGATAGGATTGAGGTTAATCATGCCATGTACTCTTATGACAAGAGATCTCTGGAAATGTCTGAAGATGATAACTCTATTACTATTTCTTCTGATTATGACTTGAATGGCTGTGCATATATTCTTGTCAAAGGTGGATCTATTGTTAACAAGAAAGCGATAAAGAATGAAATTTCATCGGGAATAATAATCTATCCTTCAGTTACTTTCAATAAGAATAATCCACCTTCGGAAATATATCTCGTTGATCCGAATCCAAGAGCAGATACAAAGCAGTGGCTTATCTATAAATCATGATTATATGGATAATATAACATTTATAAAAGGAAATATATTCAATACAAAAGCACAAACTGTAGTGAATACGGTCAATTGTGTTGGGGTTATGGGAAAGGGGATAGCGTTAGTTTACAAACTACGCTATCCTAAGATGTATGATATTTATAAAGATTATTGTCGTCAACATCTCATTAATATTGGTAAGCTATGGATATACAAAGGTGATGAGAACGACCCATGGGTTCTTAATTTTCCAACGAAATTTCATTGGAAATATCCCAGTAAATACGAGTATATAGAAAAGGGATTAGCTAAATTTGTTGAATCATATGAAAGTCATGGAGTAACATCAATTGCTTTTCCATTACTGGGTACTAATAATGGAGGGCTAGACAAGGATGTTGTAAAAGAAATAATGATTCGTTATCTCTCAAAATGTAATATCCCAGTCGAAATATACGATTATGACCCAATGGCCTCAGATGATTTGTATGAAACATTTAAGAGTCGTTGGCTATCCATTCCAGATAACAAGAAAAAAGCCGTAACAAAGATACGTACTCAAAAACAAATTGATACGATAGATTCTGCTGTTAAGTCAGATAATTTACGGTCTATGATTTCCTTAATTAATTATCCGGGAATTGGTATAAAGACTATGGAATGTTGTTTTAAGGTTGTAATGAATTTCAATTCTGAACCCTCGTTGTTTGATTGAAAAATCACTATAGTATAGCCATGACAACAAAACAGATAACCGCAGTAAATACTAATGAAAAGATAAAACGGCTCTATGAAACGGCATTTCCTGAAGACGAACAAATCCCATGGAAGGACTTGATGCGCCTGGTTGAGGAAATGCCGTTGGATTTCACTGCATACTACGATGGCGAGAACTTCATTGGCTTCACCATCGTCTATCCACGTAAGTCTATCAACTGGTTCTGGTACTTTGCCGTATGCGAAGAGTTACGGGGCAAAGGCTATGGTCAGAAGATACTGACTCAGATGATAGAACACTATAAAGGACAATCCTTTGTCCTGGACATGGAAAGTCCTACGCAGGTCAGTGAGAACATTGACCAACGCAAACGCCGTCAAAACTTCTATTTTCGCAACGGCTTTAGGGACACAAATGTCTATCGTACCTACAACGACATCACCATGACAATAATGATGAGGGGTGAAGGTACGTTCACCATGAAGGATTGGGATGACATCATCCACGAACTGCAACAGTTCTGGTGGCCTGACGACATCGAAGAAGAGTAGTGTGGCTTTTTGCCAGACTGCTATCTGTCACGTCTAAAGTCATTCCTGCTATCACCTCTCCACCATGCACTAAGCACAAGGAAGATGACACGGAAGACTATGACGATAATAATAATGCTTCCAATATCACCCATAAATCATACTTTTAGATACTGTTCCAAAAAGTGTGTCTGTACCTGTAAAAAAAGAACATAGTCTAAAAACTTTATTAGTTTTGCAAATAACCATAACAAACAATAAAATTCAAAGACTATGTTACTATCAAAGGAACAGCTTTCTTCCGTAATGGCCAAACATTCAGAGCGCGAAAACGGGTTACACGATTTAATGGAAATCATGCTTGAGAGTATGATGCTGGCAGAGCGTCGCGAGTTTTTAGACCAGTCAAAAGGTAACAAAGGGAATGGTTACCGTCAGGGTCGCAGTTTCGGGCATGGCCGTGTTCTGGAATTCAGGATTCCACGTGACCGTTACGGCAACTTCCATCCAAAGATTCTTGCATTGTTGCGTGACCAGGAACTGGAGTGCGAACGTTTGGCCGGCAGCCTTTATTGCAGGGGTTTGACCCAGGGGCAGGTCGGCGAGATCTTCGGTGAGATTTACGGTGAGCATTACAGCAAAGCCAGCATTTCGCGCATGATTGACTACTTGCGCTCCGATGTGCAGGAGTGGCTGAACCGTCCGTTGGAGGGTTATTACCCGATTGTATTGGTGGATGCCATCCATATCAAGATCCACCGTAAACGTTCAGTAGCCACTGAGGCTTTCTATGTGGTCCTGGGGGTGAAAGAGGACAAGAAGCGGATACTGTTCCAAAAAGTGTGTCTGTACCTGTAAAAAAAGAACATAGTCTAAAAACTTTATTAGTTTTGCAAATAACCATAACAAACAATAAAATTCAAAGACTATGTTACTATCAAAGGAACAGCTTTCTTCCGTAATGGCCAAACATTCAGAGCGCGAAAACGGGTTACACGATTTAATGGAAATCATGCTTGAGAGTATGATGCTGGCAGAGCGTCGCGAGTTTTTAGACCAGTCAAAAGGTAACAAAGGGAATGGTTACCGTCAGGGTCGCAGTTTCGGGCATGGCCGTGTTCTGGAATTCAGGATTCCACGTGACCGTTACGGCAACTTCCATCCAAAGATTCTTGCATTGTTGCGTGACCAGGAACTGGAGTGCGAACGTTTGGCCGGCAGCCTTTATTGCAGGGGTTTGACCCAGGGGCAGGTCGGCGAGATCTTCGGTGAGATTTACGGTGAGCATTACAGCAAAGCCAGCATTTCGCGCATGATTGACTACTTGCGCTCCGATGTGCAGGAGTGGCTGAACCGTCCGTTGGAGGGTTATTACCCGATTGTATTGGTGGATGCCATCCATATCAAGATCCACCGTAAACGTTCAGTAGCCACTGAGGCTTTCTATGTGGTCCTGGGGGTGAAAGAGGACAAGAAGCGTGAGGTGCTGGGTATTTACAACCGCCCCACGGAGAGTGCCGCGGGCTGGGAAGATATCTTCCGGGATGTCCAAAGTCGTGGGGCAGGTCATATAGGACTGCTGGTAAGCGACGGGCTGACAGGCCTGGACTCGGCCCTGTCGGTCGTTTATCCGAAGACCCTGCTGCAGCGGTGCGTCACCCATTTGAAGCGCAACATGCTCTCCAAAGTGCGCCATGGTGACAAAATGGAGCTGGCGGAGGATTTACGCGAAGTGTTCCGTACGGGCCAGAAAGACTACACCAAGTGCGAAGCCTGGCAAAACTGGACGGCACTTTGCCAAAAATGGGGAAAGGATTACAGGAGCATCAAAAGGATGGGGGAGGATATTTCCTACAAATATTACTTCACCTATCTGCAATTCCACCCCCGTATCCAGTCAATGGTCTACACCACAAATTGGATAGAGCGGCTTAACAAGGACTTCCGGCGCGTATTGAAGATGCGAGGGGCAATGCCCAATGAGGAGTCGGTACTGGTACTCATCGGTAAAGTGGCGATGGACAAGGATGCTTATAACAGGGAATTACCCGGTATTGACAGGGACAAGACGTTGTTCCCCGGTGAGTGAAGGTATTTCCCGCCAACCCATGACAAAGGTCCTTAATTCCTCTTACTTGCACAAGGACAAGCAAGTTGCATGCTGCGCATGTAATCCTTGTGCAAGTATCGGAATTAAAAAATACATGTCATGGATTAGGTGAAATTAAAAAAAAGAAATAAATTTGTTATAAGACTGATAAAGCAATAGACTAGAGACACACTAAATGTAACACTACCTCAAAACCAAAAATACTAACAGTCCTATGCCGATATACAAAAGTAACTCCATTTTATCAGAAATCAGCGTTTTTTTCAAGAAAGATGATTCAAACAGTGCCCTTTTTACCCTGACGGATATGCTAAAAGGTTTCAACATGTCGGAGAAGGTCCTCTTCGGGAGCAGGAGCAAATGCAACAGCAAGTATTCCCTGCTGCAGGTGCTCGAGTTGCTGATTATGTTCCCCTGTTTCATGATCAAGAATCCTTACAATTATTGTCGATCATCCCTAAGCGGCTTCTTTGGCTGCGAAAAGGATGTTTTCTACCGTTTCGTAAACAACGAAATTTATGATTGGCGCAAGATACTCTACCACTTCACCATTCAAATATGGAACAAGGTTCGCGTGAGAAGTGACCACAAGCATCAAACTGTTTGCCTGATGGTGGACGATACCGACTTTCCCAAAACGGGAAGGCGTATTGAAAACATCGGTAGGGTCTATTCCCACCTGAGACACAAGACGATCCTTGGTTTCAAATCTCTCTTTCTGGGCATCACGGATGGCAAGAGCCAGTTCATCCTCGACTTCGCCATCCTCGGGGAGAAGGGCAGGAAGAACAACTTCAGCATGAGCGACAAGGAGCTCGAATCGCGGTTTACCAAGGATAGAGATGAAGCCTCCCCCGTTGTAACGCGGGCAAAAGAGTACGGGGAGAGCAAGATCCAGTTGATGATAACCATGATAAAGCGAGCCATTAACAAGGGCATCCGCTTTGACTACCTGCTTGCCGACAGCTGGTTCACCTGCTCGGAGGTGATTCGCTTCATACGTGCCCGGCACATCAAGTGCCATTACCTGGGTATGATCAAGATCGGGAAGAAGGGAGTTACCAGGTACGGTTTTGAAGGGAAGGAACTCACCGCCCGGGCACTGATCAATCTGCTTGAAGCCAGGGGTGAAGCCAGAAGGAGCCGCAAGCTTGGTTGTCAGTATATTACCGCTGACGTTCGCTTTGCGGGCACAGATGTACGTCTCTATTTTGTGAAGAGAAAAAAGGAGTCCTGGAATGGAATAATGACGACCAACCTCTCCCTGGAGTTCCTGGAAGCCTATCGGATTTATGCCATGCGCTGGTCCCTCGAGGTCTTCTTCAAGGAAACCAAGGGATTGCTGGGTATGGGCAAGTGCCAGTCCCGGAACTTTGCTGCGCAGCTTGCCGCAACCACGATCACGGCCTTGCAATACAATTTGCTTTCCCTGGCCAAAAGGTTCACCAGTTATGAGACCATTGGCGGAATCTTCAGGGATGTGCAACACTCTGGCATGGAGCTCTCCGTAACGGAGAGGATATGGGGTATTATCCTCGAAATGGTGAAAATCATGACCGGGATCTTCTCCATTGAAGAGGAAGAGATCTTCGATGCAATCATTAACAAATCGGATAATCTGGCTCACTTTATCAACTTTTATGAACTAAAATCGGCAAGTTAGCAACTTGCGAAACTTGAATAATTTATCCTTTAACCGTTGTGTCACACTTTTTGTAGATATACCATCCCGGATATTAACTGTAGTCCATCTTTGGATATAACGGTTTGATTTGTGCCAGTGATATCGGTCTATGTGTGCCAGTGTTTTCGGTTCAAACCGGTTCTTCGTCAAATTTGGTGCAGGTTATCCTGAGTTGGAAAGCACTACCTTTCGTCTTAACAGTTCAAATCCAGCCCTGCCATACATCTCTCTTTTCTTGTTTTTTAATCTGTTTACGTGACCCTCTACAACTCCATTACTCCAAGGGTATTTAATGGCGTTTTTTACTGCTTCCAAATCATGATTAATACCATTTATAAAACTTTTAATCCTCATTATTTTAGTCGATTTATACTTCTCGAGCCATTGGTCTAACCTAAGCTCATCTTTACTGTTTAAAATCTCTCTAAAAGTGTTGTATGCTTCTCTCATGTTTTTTAATAGAATAGAGGAGTTAATAATCTCTTCTGCCAGTATGTGAGACTTGCTGTTTATTTCACCCCAAAAGTATACCAGTATTTCAATCCAAAAGTATACCATTTTAATTTAATCTCCAAGTCCGTTTCCCTGTTGGGGGCGGTACCGCCCCCAACAGGGAAACGGGCGTTCTTATTCTGACTGTTATTTTCATTTTCCATTCATCATTTTTTCTGTTTCTTTCAGCCGGTATGAGTCTCCGGACATATTTACAAGATATGCCTTATGGGTTACCCTGTCTACCAGTGCCGCTGTCAGGACGGGGTCACCAAAGATCTCTTCCCACCGGTCAAAGCCGAGGTTCGTGGTAATGATGGTCGATTTCCTGCCCGTTCTTAAGGAGAGATGGTTAAACAACAGTTCAGAGCCTTGCTTGTCAAAGGATACATATCCAAACTCATCGCATATGACCAGGTCATATTTTTCAAACTGGGCTTCTACCTGTTTCAGTGTGCGCCCGGAGTGGGATTCACGTAACTGTGTCAACAAGCGGTGTACTGTGGTGAACAACACTTTATACCCCTGCATGCAAGCCTTAAGCCCCAACCCTATGGCGATGTGTGTTTTGCCCGTACCCGGGTTGCCGGAGAGGATCACGTTCCGGGCCGCCGGGATGAAGTCCAGTCTTTCCAGTAAAGGGAGTTTCTCCCTGGCACCCGGAGGTAACTGGTCACGCTCAAGGTCGGAAAGATACATTTTAGACGGGAACCGGGCATTCCTTATTTGCGCTTTCTTCCGGTTCTCAAGCCTGAGTTCATATTCACGTTCCATGAGCATTACCAGGTACGCTTCATAATCAAGCCCCTGTCGGGCCGCTTCTGTTGCCAGTTCCTTGTAATCACGCCTGAAAACAGGCAGTCGGAGCTCTTTACTGTATGCTGTTATTTGCCTGTTGATAGTGTCCATCATAGTTTGTTTTTTGCATTAGCCCGGCGATGCCGGCAAGTTGTTCTTTGGCCTTGATACTTATCGTATCTTCCGGCTCCCAGGTTGGGTTTACACGGGGTTTATTTCCCAGCAGGGCCCGAAGCTTTTCCACGCTGATTCCCTGGCAGCCGGTGTCCAGTAATCGCTTAAGGGATTCCTCGAGTCTCTCACGGCTCACCATTTGCCCGCGGCAGTATGTGAGCAGGTCGATAAATTCACGGGGTTCGCTTTGGAAATAATCCATGTACAGCCCTTTAAGGTAATGGCTGCCGGCAAGTGCCAGGCTACCAGCCAGGGCGCCCGGTTTCTTCTTGAATGTTGACAGGTAATGCTCTATCTCCACATTCCAGGAGTGTTTTTCGTAACTACGTACATGAACGGCCACCCGTTTGTTTTGCACGTACACCTGCAACTCGCGGCTGCGGACACTCACATCGACAAACTCTCCCACCAGGTGATCGGGAACCGAGTAGCGGTTGGTGCGATAGCTGATGGTGGCATATTTATCCACCCGCAACTGCACCTGTTCACTGCAGACAAGCTCCATGGCCGGATGCTTGCCCAAAAGGTTCTTCTCCTGAGAGAACAGTTCGTCGGCGCTCTTGCCTGTTCCCTGCTGCTTCCCCGCATTGAGCCTTTTAAGCGTTGCATCAAGCCACTGTTGGGCCTCCAGGATGTCCGCAAAGGCATCCTTGGGGGCGAACGCTTTACGGCGGACATACTCCACGCTCCGTTCCACGTGACCTTTTTCGTTTCCACGGCATATGTTGCAAAAGCGATGCCTGAACTGATAGTGCCCCCGAAGCTGGAGCAGTGACCGGGTGGGCTCCTTTTCATGCGGCCCGACAAACCTGGCTACCGCAACACGCATATTATCGTAAACCATCTCACGGTAGACGCCACCAATGGTTTTAAAAAAACGCACGTGAGATTCCATGAAAGCCAGGGTATCCTGCCGCTCGTAAATAAAAGCATAGCGGTAATTGCTGAAGGCGGAGGTAAAAACAGCAAGTTGCAATGACCTGCGTTTCCCTGCAATGCAGAGTTTGATCTCACCCCAGTCAAACTCACAGGTTTCCCCGGCCTGATAAACCTGGCGAATAAATGCTTCTTTGGTTACTACCCGGTTCTCCCTGCGCGCAATATGATTACAAACCGTGGTATAGCCAATGTCAAACCCTCGCCGGTGAAGTTCCTCAAGGATGTCCTTTTTCTTTAGCATCTGCTTGCGCAGGCCTTGCCCACGCTTACGCTCGTTGTCTTCAAGTAATTCATCGATGACAGTTTCCACCTCGCGTGTTAATTTGAGCCTCAGACGAGGTGTAGCCATTTTATAGACCGGTTCACTGGATAGATTACACGATTGCGCTGTTTCTTTACAGACTGCCGATTGCAATGCCTTTTCGTGTTCCTGCAGGTACTTCCTGATTGTTTTGCGACTAATTTGCAAATCACGGGCTATTTGACGCTGACTTTTTCCATCGCGGAAGCTGCTAATTATAATCTCCTGTTTTGTATACATACTTATCATTCTTTATGAACGAAGTTGTTCCGTTCAAGTTTGTAAGTGGTATACTTTTCGATTGAAATGTGGGGTACTTTTACACTAATATATACAACTTGCTACACTCGCCTGTTTCCTTTGAAACACCCCATTCACTATTTGTTAAATGAATGGCAAGTCTGTTGGGTGACATTCCGCTAAATCGAGTTACCTCATAAACTATCGGGGAGGAACTTGGTAATCTTTTCTTACTCTGATATTCCGGGAAGTGCCTGTTGAACCACTGATAAAAGGATGTTTGATTACCCTTGAATCCCCGTTCTTTTATAGAGACAAATATAGTTCTTACATTTAACCCCTGATTACAACACTCCTTAATCAGATCCATAAAATCTCCATAATTATTATAATAGATGGCTGTTCGTGGCAACAACTCTTCCATTTCAATATAATATCTTACAGTATTACGGTTAATGTTTAAAGCCTTGGCAATTGCTCTTTGAGAGTAGTTGTTGTTTTTAAGCTCATGAATCCTGTTAAACAACTCCTGTTTTCTATGGTTAACACTATTGGTGTGTTTGTTATATTGTGAATCGCTGGTATTTTCGTTATCTCCACTACTTAAACAGCTGTTATTTTCTTTGCTTTTATAAAGATTCTTCCTGTGAGCCAACCAACTGCTTTTAATGGTTTTATACTCCATTCGTATTTCATGTGCTATGTGATCTCCCAGATTTTTCACCAAATGAAACCTGTCGGCTATTTGTGACGCCTTGGATGCCCCAGACTTTATAGCATTAGAATAGCTGCTTGATCGATCCCTGGTTACATACAGTATGGAGTTATGTTCTTTAAGCCAATCTGCAACCTCCTCTTTGTCTCTACTCTTTAGTAGTTCCACGGGACGGTGGTTAAGTGCATTTACAATAATAGTACCATATGATTTGCCTTTCCTGTATGCCCAGTCATCTATACCGATGGTAGTCAGCTCCTGATAATCGGGCATTTCTATAGACTTAACGATTCTAAGACAGGTGGAACTGCTCTGCTTTATTGAGAAGAGATCGCTTATATACTCACCTTTACGGGATGAGACCTCAATGAGCAACCTTTGCAAATAATGACTTGTGCGATCTGTTAGTCGTGAGTACTTCTGAGTTAAGGGCAGATGTTGCTCGGAGAAAACTGTTTGAGAACAACGACTGTTACGGCATCTAAACTTTCTGACTTTCAGTATAATTTTCACAGCCCTGCCGGTTACTGAAAGATCGGTTAATTTGCGCGTATAGGATGAGTGAACGCTTTTACTACTTTTACCGCAACAGGTACATTTTGTTGTCTTGCCTTTAAGACGGGCAGATAGAAGAATCAAATTATCACTTACAACGGAATCATAGAATACAACACCCGGGATTCCAAAAATAGCTTGGAGCGAATGTTTGTTTATAGAAAAGTTATTATCTTTGGGTTGGCTAGTGTAGTCAATCATCTTTAAAACCTTTAGTGTCAGAACCTTAAAGATAATAAAAATGATTCGATTATACTAGCTTTTTACTATTTATTTACCTATAAATCAACACAATAAGTTTATTTTTTTAGGCGATTTAGGAACTATTTCTTTGCACCAAATTTGACGAAGAACCCTATCAGACCGAAATACACACCAATTTTCTCCGCGAGTGCCTTTATATACGTGAGTCGTGTACTTGAGTACTTATGAAGATAACAGAAAAAGGTAAACGGATCAATCTCTTCGAGATCAATATCATATTCTTTTCCTTCCTTTGATTTATCATTAAACGGGCCGATCCCGATACTTTTCAACAATTGAATCAGGCCCTTCTGTTTATCTTCTTTTTCGCTCAGGTATTCAGCGATTTTGTAATGTGTATCGATCCAGGTAAAATTTGTTTCAGACATATGGTAATCTTAAAACTTTTGAATTAATAAATTGTATATAACACTCTTGTGCAAATATAATCACACAGCCACTCATCAAACAGATCAGTGTCGAAAGTCAAATCAAAGTGAATCAGTTACTCTTATTACCTTCCACATTATTTTCCATTTAAAATCCCAATAAAATTGGACAATTCATTTTAATTAACTTTTAAATTTTATCTTTGCATCAGGGTGTTAAGAGGAAACAGGCTCTGCCGGGGGGCAACCTGTCAGCAATAAGCACCCTGACGGTATGCAGTAATGCTACTTTAGGAGGTGGATATTCTGCCTCCTTTTTCAGTATTACTGACACTGTCCATATGGCTAAGAAAACCCGATCCTACATCCTACGGTAAACAATCTTTCCACAGCAGACTACCCGGCCTTGCGGCGGGAGCTGCAAATTCCTGTATCAGTTTACGATAGGCGGGGGTCACATACTAATTTAAGCAGACTTCAAAGCTGCAATAATATGACAGTGTTTCCCCCGTGGAAAAATTGCTTACACTGTAGGATTGTATGTTAATTGACAACGCACGGCACATATTCCTGTCCATGTTTGAGCACGAAAAATATCCTGTTCACCAGTTTACGGGCTACCTTGACTATGGCCTTCTGGGCATTCATCCGTTTACGGTATCCCTCATAGGCCAATGTCATTGCCGGATCTTTCCTTATGGCTATCCATGCAGCCTCGATTATGTAACAGCGCAACATCGCGTGCTTGCGAACCGTGATGTTGCCGTCGCCCTGACTTTCCCCGCTGGAGTGGCACATGGGAATCAGTCCGATGTAGGAAGCCAGTGCGTCGGCGCTGGAAAACCGGTGGATATCGTCTATCTCGACCGCCAACGACATGGCGGTGGTTATCCCTATTCCCGGAACCGATGCAAGCAGGCGTATCGGCTCCTTGAGTACTTCACTGCGGGATAATGCGCGCAATATCCGCGTTTGTTCGAGAAGCATGCCGCGCAGGCGTACAAACTGCTCTATGTGTATGTTCAGTGCCTGCCGCCCATATTCGGTGGAAAGCGACACTTCGCGCAGCCATGCCAAAAACCGCTTTGACCAGTTCCCCACCGAATGACGTGTAAATTCTTCCGGGATGTCTATCCCGTGAAATCGCAGGAACGACTTTATCCGGTTCTTTTCCCTCGTGGTGTCTTTTACGATCCTGTTTCTCAACCTTATCAAAGAACGCATTTCCAGGGTGGCGACATCCGGCACGTAAATGCCTTTTAATGTTCCCGACCGTAATTCCCTGGCCAGTTTCCCGCAATCAACCGCGTCGGTCTTGCGTAATTTCTCCTTGCTCATGGTCGGCACATCAGCCGGATTGACAACGATGTTGTTGATCCCTAATCCTGTCAGATTCTCGTGTATCCAGAACCCGCAGAATCCCGCTTCGTAAACCGAATGATAATCCGCTCCCGGATAATGGGTTGTCAAAAACTTGTGCAGCGATTCCGGACTCGGATCCTGCCTGAACTTCTTCAGAACAGAATGTTGGGATAACACTGCCACCGACCAACTTTTCAAATGGGCGTCGATTCCTACGTAAATATTTTGCCCTTTGAAATCTAATTTGTTACTTTGTCCTCTGTTCATAAGCTATATTGTTTAAGTTAAGATTGTTATCTCTCAAAAACAAAGTTAACTAAAATGATATAGCTTTTTTACTGGACTACCTATCCGTCTTTTACAATTTCAAACATAGGAACTAATTTAATACACTTTCAGGAGAAGTATCATTTTCACATCTATAATCACCCCATCTATCCCTCAACCTTAACCTCATGCGGTGAAAAAATTTCATACTTAAATTTACCGTCTTCTCTGTATTTGCACACAAAATAGACTTCATCAGAAAATACTTCAGGTATGGTATCAAAAAACTTCTTGAAGAAATAATAATTTCTTTTATTTCCAGGTTCATCTTCTCTCCAATATTTACGACCTCCAGAATGACCCAAATATGAATACTTTATTAATTCTAATTGAGGGAATAAATCATAAAATCTGTGTTTTTTCAGGTCGACTAGAATCTTTGGAAATATTGTGAAGCTTTGTAATCCATCACTATTTCGTTTTTTAAATCGAATTGTTAATCCATCAACCTCATTTTCATCAAAAATAACATCAGATGATACTTCTCCGATAAACCCATACAACACCATCTCGCAATCCATTAACGGATGTCGTATTTTTTGCATATTTGCGATTAATATCTGATTTGCTTCCAATGCAGTGCCGGCATTAATGACAACGGGCACATTATTATTTTGATCGTGTTGATTGCTCAAATCTAAATTTTCAATTGCCATAATTACTTGTCGTTTATTGTTTATCTAGCATTACTTCGTGTGGTGCAAATAACGCATATTTTGTTTTTCCATCCTTTATGTATTTGCAAACCAATAGAATACCATCTGAGGCGACACTTGGTTCAGGATGGATATTACTCTCAAAAAAATAATAGTTTGCTTTTTCCGGATCATATCTGTCATTACTCAACTGAGAACGTCCGCTACCATCTTTCCAAATAGTTTCTGTTAGACTAATACTATCTATCATAGGAAACAACTCATAGAAAGCACTATTTTTTAAATCAGCCATTACTTTTGGATATACTTTTCCTTTGGTAGATAAATAACTATAATCTCCATCTTCGTTTGCAAAAAGAATAGTCATGCCATTTACTTTAAAAACATCGATATTTATTTTGTCATAATGCCCAATGAATCCATACAGTATCATTGATTCATCAAAAAAAGGACTTCTCACTTTCAACATTCCCGCCATCCAAATTTTAGTGTTTGAGAAACCTCTTTCTATGGGGATCAAGGCAGATGTTTGAGATTTCACTTCGTTTCGATCACCTTCTTTAGGATCTATCGCTTCTATTGCCATAATATTGTTAATTAAATAGTTTCAATTTTATCTACCCTCATAAAGTACACTTCGGGCGAAGAACTCACATTAAATACGCGAGCTAAATAATAGGAATCGCTATCCGATTTTTCGTTTATGAAATTCCATTCACGCACACTTATCGGCATTGCAATATCATCGGCACGCGATATATCTGTAGAGGTCGATTTTACCTGAACAAAAAAGTTATGCCCATTCGGGAACTTTATTTCCAAATCATATTTATTCATCTTGTCGTCGATATAATGTGTTTCTCCTTCAAAATCGATAATCTCGTTGCTTGTAGTAGTATCGGATTTATTTACCCAAGTGACATTGAATTCTTTTTCCAAGAGCTTTTTATAAACAAAGGCTTCTCCTTTCCAACCATTCATAAAATTAATTCTTTTTTGCTCTTCGGTTGGTGTGTATGTTTTATCAATAGAAAAACCTTTGCTCAATTCTTCCAATTCTAGTAGTTCGAGAATTCTTTCGGGCGATAGATTAGCGTCCAAAGCTAAAAGTGAGTCAAAAAAATCCGCTTTTTCAATACTCGAAACAATCTCTTCGTCGTCCAACAACTTATGCTTGTTTTTGTATAAAAAATCGAATATCTCGTCTGCTTGTTTCGCATTTTGATTGAACCAAAGATATAATTTCTTAAATATTAATTTCGTTTCAGGAGTACGTTGAATTTCTGCCAATCTGGGTCGTATCAGTTTTGTTATTTCTCCTGCAACCATCTCCGCATTACAAAAAGCATTTGGAGCTAATTGTACATTTACTTCCAAATCCAGCAGTTTTTCCCTGAAATCAGTACCAAGTTCATTTACAATATCTTTGAGTGTATCAGATATAATCTCTTTTTCAAAAATTAAATCTTCTTTCTTTTTGAACTTCCCATTCTGATTAAGAAAGATTGTCCTTCCTGATATATTTTTTATATATTCTCCCTCTTCATCCAAAAGAGTGTAAAAGTCATTCAACCATTTTTTAGTTTGCGATTCATCTTTTTGAAGAGATTCGGCAAGTTGATCGATATCTCCTTTTTTTTCAATGAGTGTAGTTATGTTTTCCAAACCAACAAAATACCTTTCAGCCCAAATAATTTCAGCCCAATTCAGATAATCTTTTTCAATAGGAAGAATGAAATAAGCATTATTACACAGACTCCAGAGATTCGGTAAAAGCGACTTTTTTGAGAGCTTCGGAAAATCAACTGCTGCTCCTTTGGGCAAATTGTTGTATTCGCCACAATCAATGGGAATACGGTCATATAAAATGGTGTCAACCAATGGTATTTTCAGTGTTTGAGTACGTACTGGATCTAATAGTTGTTGAGAAACCCATTCTTTTGAAACCCACTCTTTGGATTTAGGAAGTTTTGTGTTTGCAAGTACCCATAAATTTTGCCAATTGTGAGTTGCAGAATAAGATAACAAATTCAAATATAGATCCCGCGCTTCAATAAGTAGTTTTTTGTTTTCAACTATTATATTGTCACTTCTATCGGTAATATAAATACCATTTCTCTCCTCTGTAGGGTTAAAAAAAGGACTGTTAATAACAACAGGATAAATGAAATCTTCGGTCCCAATTAATGGAAAATCACAAAATAAACGAGGCAAACTTTCATTCGGCTCAACTACAACAATTTGATTCTTTTCGTATTTTATTTCGACTGCAACTGTAACATTCTCATTTGACACTGTTGCAATATGAATCTCTTCAGAAGGTTTACCAGTGATTTTTTTTAGAATGGTATGTATTTCAACACCATTCCCTTCAATCGCTACTTCTGGTTGTAAAATAAAGGTTGTCTCTGAATTTATGCAAACAGATTCAATATTAGGAACAAAAACCAAGGTATAGGCAACGCACAAGTTCAAATCCTCCAAACCTATTTTTGCAGTTTCAACTCCCTCATCATCTAAAAGATACTTAAAACTTGTATTGAAATCTTTTGGTTTGTAGTGCGTATAGGGCTGCACATCATCCAATTGTCGCAAGATTTTAAGTGATCCATTCACAGATCGGATTACATCATTTATCTCTCTACCGCTTCTATCTAATAAAAGACTAAATTTTTTATATGGTAAATCTTCTTCCTTGACCACACTATCTACTTCAACCGTTTCAGAGAGAAGATGTGTGGTTAAAAATCCCGTACCAAATTTTCCTGTAGGCTTGTTTTTTTCTTTTGACTCTGTATTTCTTTCTTTAGTAGAAACCTGCTCAATCAAAAACGTAATGTTGTCAATTGAAAAAGGTTTTCCGTTATGACGAAATATCACTTCGTTGTCTTCATTCTCAATTAAATCAACACAAATTGAGACTGGATGATTCTCAAAAGCTACATCTTTTGCATTCTGAATCAACTCCCAAATCCACCTCCTTTGGTCGTGTTCATTTGAACTCAATCTTAACTTTTGAACCAAATCCATTATTTTGGTTGCTACAGTTTGGTTATAAACTTTTTGTTTTGATTCTTCAATATATTTAAGGTACCCCATTTTCAATATAACTTAAAGAAATAATAATCCTGCAATACGATTCGAACGTTTAACATGGGTTGCATATAAATTCTTTCATTTTCTAATTTATCATTGTTAAATCATTTATTAAGTATGTAAAAAAAATAACAGGCAGAACCCTTGTCTCAGCCTCAATGGTAAAGAACCAACAACATATTACTATCGGTCTGCCAGGTATCCTTTTCGGCAGTTTTTATTCACTTATATGTTCATTTCAGGCACTCATGGCTGTTTCATCGTAAATATAAGAATTAAAACGGTTAAACGGCGAAAAAAGCTTGTAAAAAACAAGGTAAATTTTTATGCTTGCCAAATCGTCGTCGTTCCAATTCTGAGAACATCAGTGCTTCATTCCATTTTGGCTCTTTAAATACATGATATAAAATCGGTCAGGTGATTTGATCTTGAAGAAGTTGTATTTCTCCTCACTTTTCTCCCCACAGAACTCATCAGACTCATAATCCACGACCTCTTTCTCCGGGTAGTTGGTGATTTCCGAGACGTAAAACTGGTTCTCAAACTGAACCGGTTCTGCCGATTCCCCCACCCGGTAAGTAATCCGGTTACTGAAGACGAAGGGACTCTCCTCTTTCATGAAATGTAAAGTTTTCACCTGTTTTCTTCTTGGGTACTTCAATAGGTCGCAGTCGCGGTACAGACTTTCGCTGATGTTGTATTCCGAGATGAACTTGAGCGTGCCCGGAGGGATGGTGATGATCTTCTTCTCCTTAACCGATATAGATGAGCCAGAAGAAGTTATCAATGATTCACTCACCTCTGCTGCTGCTTGGTTGCTTTGGATCAGTCCCAGGAAATTGAGGCCGGTAAGTGCAACCGATGCTCCTTTCTTACGTGAACTTTTGGAACCCACATTGGATGTTTGGGTGAACTCCCGGTCGAGGTAATAGTCGTTCGCCACATTGTTTCTCACGAAGAAGCACTCGTCAAGATTCAGGTAGATGTTCTCTTTCGACTTGTTGAAGAAAGCAAAACCCATATTGCCTCCATGGCTCCAGAGGTTGTAGGTAACTTCGCAATTTTCATCTTCATAGACCAGTGCTTCTCTATTGGCCATCGACCTGTCTGATGGTACGGCACGGTAAACCTGGTAATAAGTAGTCTTGCAGGAGGAGAGAGTTAATACTGACAAAGCGATGATAATCAGATAATTTAAAGTTTTCATAGATTTTAATTTATAATGAATGGTTCAAAAGTACAAGGTGGGTTTGACAACTTGTGTCACGATTAAAAAATCGATTGAAAGATACTAAACGCAGCCCAATCAAACTTTCTCAAAATTAAGATACCGGTCGTGGAACCAGTCGATCCATTTCAGATATTTGCCTGGACAATGCACCCGAATAGCGGTGGAGAATTCTTCAAGACTCAAAACAAAGACTCTTTTCAAGGCTTCTTCATTGAGTCATGCCTGAAGTGATTTAATCTCTTTTTGGGTGGTGGGATGATCTGCGGGTGCCATCACAACAGAATAGACTCCTTTCAAGTCGTGAACCTTTCCATATTTTTCCGCAAGTATGAAATTGCGGAAGATCTGACTGATTACTATCTCACCTTCATTGATGCTATTAATGAACTCTGGTGTAAATATGTTTAGCTCACGCATTACTTCCAATTGATATTGTTGTACTTTACCTGATGCAGCATTCGTTCCCAGGCTGTCGGTATATTTCGTCTCTATCGCAATCAAATAGTTGTTGCCCCCCTGTCCTGATACCGGATAAATGCATCCATAGCCGATTTGTCATGGGTATAGTTCTCTTTAGGTGTTGGAATAAACTCCAGTCCGATTCCCTGCACCCTGTAAATGGATGGGATTGTTGGAAAAGCACTTCTGATCATCAGATCGACCAGCGCAGGTTTCTCCGCTTTAAGCATCATCAGCGGATGAAACAGGTTAAACGCCATCGGCATGCTCGAAAGGAGGTTGTTAAACAGCCGATAAGCATCAATAGTTTCATCTTTAAGTCTGTTCTGAACCCTCCATTTTGCATATTCAAACGTTTCGGGGAAATAGAAATTCTTGCCACTTATCTCACCGTCGGTAATTATATTTCCGAATTTGGTTGGAATGCCATTATTATTTGATTTCTTATTGGGTCCTACACCAATTTCTAAACCATTTACAACTCTCCACAACGATTGAAGTTTTCGTGCCTTGGCTGTAAATGGGTTGTCGGATTCAGATTGTGGGCCTAAATCAATTTCATCAAATACGTCTTTATTCAAATGTAAACCTGTCCTTTCATTGCCTACCTCAGAATGATAAGGCTTTTCGCTAACTTTATTTTTCATGGATGTGTATTTAGAAAGAATGATCAAACATCATCAAACTTGTCAATGATTTTATTTGCTGTAATTGGATTTCCGAAACTGATGAGGCTTTCTATTACTGTTCCCAGGCTCAACCGGTTTTTTGTTTTAAATGCGAGCAAGTACAACAATGCCTCTGAAGTTAACAAAATGAATCGTTTGATGTCGGTATCCCAGGTAATGCTATTTACGAAATCATCAAAGTTGTCCCTGAAATCATTGCTTACTATTATAAATCCGATTTTCTTGTATCCATTTCTAAGTAGCTTTGGACAATGGTAATTAATATATTCCCTGATAGCTCTATCACTTGTCCCAAGTGAAAACCCTCCATTGTATGCTTTTGCATCAACGATAAAAGCAGTGTTTTCTTCTCTGAATTTTAGAATGGCGTCAGGATTTCTACCGGTACCCTGACCCAATGACTCCACTTCAAAATCTAATTGCCCAAATACTTCTGCCACTAATTTTTCATATTCATATCCTTTCTGAGTTGAGGATTTATCAGTTGCTTTTCCCAGTTCAACAAGTTTTGATACCCTGGGTATGATGTAGTCTGTGAGATCAAAGCTTGCAGATACTATAACATTATTCACTGCATCAATAGTATCAGGTTTCTCAATAATTTTTTTTGTAACCTTTTCGTCTCCCACTTTTTTGTTCGGATTGCCTCTGAAATGCCAAAAAGCATGCTCAACATCCCAATTCGATATAGTTGATTTCGTTTGTTTACTGAGTAATTCTTTAATCTCTTCGTTCAGTTCATAGAATTGCTTATAATTTTCACGTTGTGATGATTTTTCTTCCCACAATCCAATTTGTTCAAAAGATTGTAGGGTTGCTGTATAATAAATGGGCCATTTTGTATTATCGACAATTTGCCAGAAGTAAGAAAGAAAATAAGCAACCGATTTTGGATTTGCTACCAACCTCTTGTCATTCGCTTTGGAGTAAATATTCAGACAATGCTTTTCTAGCTTATCAATTTTGGTTAAAGCATCTTTTAAAACTTTTGGTTCTGATATCGTATCTTTAAGTAGTAAATCGATTCTCCTTATTCCCTCATCATCCAGATTTTTAGTTAACTGATTGAAGAAAAACTGACCTTTAATTGCTGTGAAACCCCATAAATTATTTTTCTTGTTGTAACTATCAATACTTGTTTTGAATTCTCCGAGAGACAATGTTCGATTTTTGAATTGAGTAATGATCTTGGAAAGGTCCTTTATTGCTTCTTGACGAAGTTCATCGATGTTGGGTAGTTCATTACCTTTGGTATCGAGAACCATTTGGTTTGCACCCTGAAAATTATTCCAGATCTCCTTTATCTTTTCTGATTTATCGTTTGAAATCATGAGTATTATTGTTAATCAAGCATATAAGAAAATGCTAAGAACATTTTCATTACAATTCCGCAAATTAACATAATTTTCCTCAATAATAAAATTTTTTCATTACAAATTTATTCTCCTACTGTTTCATCTTCAGAAGTAAGAATTTACCCACCTTATACTATAAACTATAATAGCAGAAATTATCTATTTATAACCCTGATAATCAAAGTGATGATTTTTCATCCGCATTATTATTAACAGCGTTATGCTCTTTCATCATTTTCGATAATCGGGCTTCAAGAGAGTTCTCAGGACCTGCCTCAGGTTTGAAGTCAACTGATCTCCTTTTGGGAATAACAAATTCCATCAGCTTGATAAAGGTGTTTACCTTTTGGTATGGATCTTCAATTTCTTCCCAGGCCTGTGTTGCAGCAGCAAATTTATGATTAATAAACAAACGGATTGCATTTTCCGCCCCTACATTCTCCAACCTGGTCATCCTGCCTTTTGTAGTAAACCCTTTTGGTCTGCCTGCCTTTTTTTTGATTGTAGCTTTGTTGTTATCTACCATGTCTATAACATTATGTGTGATTGTTGAACCAAAAATAAAGAGTGGATTTTACATTTATATGCTAAATATTAATTTGATAAAAGGTTATAGAAGGAACGGGTGAAAAGCAATGGACAGGATATTTAATCCTGTACTATTGCATCCAAGTGTTATTGGATCCATTTTGGTTAAAAACCCAATACGAATGATCAATACCTATGTTCTTAAAATGGAACCTCATGATTAATGATATCAACCCGAAAACCACTTGCGCTGTAGGTGATCTCATGATCAATAAATTTCATTTTATCTTTACATACATAAATCATTGCTTCAATCCTTTTGAGTTTCTCGTTTTCCTCGCTGATGATCCTCATTGGATCTCCACCTAACTCCATTGTCAGGTAATAATCTTCCGTAAATTCCTGAGCAAGATTCAAATACTTTTCCAGTTGCTCTGCTACAAAATTTAAATTTTTCATAATCTGGTTTTTTAAATTAGTGATTTTTTTATTTAAAACGGTGTCTCTTCTTTGTTGTTATCACTGTATAAAGTCTCTTCAAATTCGGGACTTGCATAATGTGCGTTTGGTACCTCATCTTTGAAATTGGTAATACAGTTATCTACCCAAATGTCAAGTTCTCCAGTTCTACCCTCTCGATTTTTTGCAACTATAACAGTGCATTTATTTTTGTCAAGATCAGGTTTGTAGTATGCTTCCCTATGGATGAATATAACGGCGTCCGCATCCTGTTCTATTGCCCCGGAATCTCTTAGGTCAGATAGCATAGGTCTCTTGTCATTACGCCCCTCTACGCCCCTGTTAAGCTGTGACAGGAGTATTACCGGAACATCCAAGTCCTTTGCCATAATTTTAATTGCACGTGAACATGCCGATACTTCATCATTCGTTGATTTTCCTTTTAGCCTGCTCATATCGATCAGTTGTAAATAGTCAATCATGATAATATCACATTTACCTTTGCGTTTCATCTTTTTAGCTTGTGCTCTTATTTGTTGAACTGAAATAGAAGCAGTATCATTTACCGAAATCGGGAGTAGGGATAATTGCTCCAATGATTCTGCGAGGCTTATGTATTCGTCCTGTGCCAACCTACCTTCTTTGAATAATTCTGAATTAACCCCGGAGTGAGCGACTGCCATACGGTTGATTAAAGCTGCTTTAGGCATCTCTAAAGAGAAAATGAGTACACTGTTGCCTTTGGCGGCTGAAAGTCTTGCAGAGTTGAGCAGAAACGCTGTCTTGCCCATTCCGGGACGCGCTGCTAATACATAAACGCATCCTTTTTGAAAACCATGTAAAATACTATCCAGTCTTTTTAGTCCCGTATGTATTCCTATCGGATTGCCTTCTTTGGCTCTTTTCTCCCTTTCCTGATATGCTTTATAAGCCTCGACTGCTAATTTGTCGATTGAGGTGGTTGCTCCAACATCTGTTATATCCGATAAATTCTCTACTTGAAAGATATGATCACTTATCAGGTCGTCCACATCTAAACTCATATCATTGCTATCATTCAAAGATTTTGCACATTTCAGTACAAAAGTTCTTCGTATATAGTCCTGAAAGACTATCATAGCGTGAATTTTAACGTGAATTGCGGAGGTTACATAATCTGAAAGGTCTGCCAGTAGTGTTATATCAATCTTACTGTTTCGTTTCTTTAAGCCCTCGAAAACTGTTATAAGATCAACACCTGACTGAGACTCAACCTCAAGAATTACTTTGTAGATTTCATTCAGCTGATGATTATAGAACATGTCAGGCTTAAGAAAGTCCATAACTTCGTATATAGCTGTCTTCTCCAATAGTAACGCTCCTATGGTTGCTTTTTCAGCTTCTATGTCATGCGGTAACTGCATATCGTTATAATTTTTGATAGTTAGGTTCTGCACCTGTTCCATTAATTCTTGTGTTAAATGCTTTATCTCTATTTACCCAATTGGCTAGTCTTCTGCTGACATCCCAGGTCTTTTCCATCTCATAACGTAATTTGGTTTTACTCTTATTCGGCTCGGACCAATACAAGTAGAAATTGTTACAAATGTCTTTCCCATATTTCTGAATGAATGGTTTAATCGATTCTTTAAACTCGATTTCTTTTTTGTTTATTTTATCTTTAATATCATTATCAATGTCATTATCAATACCATTATCTGCATCATTCGCATTGCTAATTATACGGTCTTTTGCGGTCGCATACGATTGCATATCTTTACTGTCTTTCTTTCTTGCTTTACCCCAACGGCTTAGAGCATTTTGTCTATTTTTTTCCTTTATTTCTTCATACTTTATCAAATCTCTTTTTAGCTGTAATTTTATAGGTTCGAAAGCCATTTCAATTATGAAATTAGAGGGTTTCGGATCTTCATCATTTACATATTTCAGTATATGATAGAATAGTTCACCTGTATTATTTGTACCATCTTCTCTATCCTTAGTTATCAGTTTTTCAACTACTGACTTTAAATCTGTATAGAGTATGAATGATTTTTTATTGTCTGACATGTCATTTGCTATTTACATTCAATGAAATTCATCGTAAATTTTTCTTAAGCTTCAGCTCTCCGGTTGTCATATTTTGGATTAAAACAACTTCTTCAGTTCCCCAGATAACATTGTTCCTGGTGGTAATAATCTTCTTCATCGCATATTTTTCAATGAGACTGTTTCTTGTGTCGGTAATTATCTTTACGCCATCCTCAATCATAATTAGTCCTCCTTTCAAATAGGTTCTTGAAATCTGATCGTAGAATTTCACCTAAACTCTTAACTCCTGGTACTTTGCAGTGTATTGGTTCAACTTCCAAGTGTTCTTGGCATTCAAACTCCTTTTTTAAGTTAGATAAATTGTCTTTCCCTTTTTCAATACCATCCCAATTAGAGTCTTTACTAGGTCCTATATGTTCAGAATATTCTCTTTTATTACTCATATAGTACCTCCTTTCTTACTCTGCTTCTGAAACAGTTCCATTGCTTTATCAACATCCACTACTATTTTTCTTCCCTGCTGAAAACAAGCATCGGCAATGATCGTGTCTTTATACCTTTGGGCAGTTACATGAGACACATTGAATAATTTTCTAATACCTTGGAGCCCATATGCGTATTTTTTGGGTTCGATCACTTCTTTAGTCGGTACTATATTTTCACCTTGTAAAAATTCTTTCAACTGTCCGACTGTCAGCATTGCGATAGGCGTGTCTTTGTTTACTTGCATCATATTAATTTATATTGTTTATTATTTCTTCTGATGCAAATATAAATCGGTGAAGTGTGGTAAACAATTGAAAATCAAAAAGAAAAGCGACCTTTTAACAGGTCGCTTAATGGTCGCATGGGGTCGGATATGGTCGCTCTATCAGAAAACAAGGAGGTTATAAAGTCGCTAAAAATTCGCTTAATTTGTCACTATCATTACTTGCAATTCGTTTATTTTTTGCCAAACGCAAAGGCATATTATCTTTATCTACAAAAATATTTATGGCTTGCTTTTCTACCGTTGATGTTTTCAATGTGCCTTTTATTTTTTCATGGGTTAAAAGTTCACGGGCAAGCTGTTTGTTTTGTAGCCACTTTAATGGATAAGGCTTTACTTTATCAATAAATGTTTGACCATTTTCGCATTTAGTTTCTGCTAAAAAAGTCAATACTTTATCAGGAAGATTTATTAATGGTTGTTGTAACGAAGAGTCTGTTGGAGTTGGTAATATTTCTTGCTTAGCTTTTAGTAGCTCTTGTTCAATCTGCTCTACTTCATACCATCGTAAAGTGACTTTTGTATCAAAAATGCTTTGCGAGATATTGCCATCTTTATCAAGTTCACAACCAAAGTCGGTATTTGTTTTGTAACCTCGATTCTTTACAAATAGCTTGTCTCTTTCTATATAGTCTATGTGGTTTTGAATTGTCTCACCTTTTTCGTCTGTAGTAAGTCCTTGTTCTTTTGCTTTCTTGTAATATTTTAGTGTAAGATCATTTTCAGTGTATCTTTTCTCATAAGCACTTATTATTTTTTCTTTGTATAGTCTTATCACATTGACACATCCATCAAAGAAGTCTGTCGGTTTATACATTTCTTGCTCTGCTATCTTAGCTTGTCTCTCAAAATATGAAACGTAAGAGGTATTATTCTCTCGGTTTTCAACAATTGCTTTCATAACAATTTGTTTGTAATTCATATGGTTTGTATTTAAATTGTATTTATATTGATCTTAGATCATTTTTTATTAAACATTTTCATTGATTCTGCTTTAGCTCTGTCTGCTATATCTATATAAGGCTTCATAGCTTTATAATCACTATGTCCGGTCCATTTCATTACCGTCTGTGGAGGAATTCCCAACATAAGCGCGTTGCTTATAAAAGTTCTACGTGCTGTATGAGTACCTATTAGTGCATACTTAGGGTAAACTTCGTCATAACGTTGGTTGCCCTTGTAGTAGGTGATCGTTACGGGTTCATCTAATCCGCACAGCTCACCCAACTCTTTTAGATACTCATTCATTCGCTGGTTACTGATAACGGGTAACGCACTGTTATTTGGAAATACATCTTTCTCATACTTCTTTAGTATTGCTTTGGAGTAGTCGTTTAATTCAATTGTAAGGCTGTCTGCTGTCTTAATAGTTGTTATACTTATATAGCTGGCAAAAACATCACTGCGCTTTAAATTGGCTACATCTGAATATCTTAATGAAGTAAAGGAACAGAAACAAAATACATCACGTACTCGCTCTAAATACTTTTTACTTTCTGGTATATTAAAGTTATATACTGCCATCAATTCATCCCAGTCAAGGAATACCACTTTCTTATCGGGTGTTGTTAGCTTGGGTTTAAATGTCTGGTAAGTAGTTTCTTTGTTATATCCTTTCGCCGTAGCCCATCTCAGAAACCATTTTAAGAATCCTAACTGCTTTTTTATAGTTGTGTTCTTCATACCAAAGACTCTGGTGTCTCTCTCTTTGGTCTTTTTCCCTGCCACGACAACTGTGTGTAAATAGTCCACGAAGTTGTTAAGTCCTTTTTCGTTTAAATCACTAAACTTTATGTTGGATTTGAATGCGATTAAATGATTTTTAAGGGCATTAAATTTTTCATATACTGCCTTGGTCCAATTATTCTTTTTCCCCATCTCAGCAGTAAACTCATCGAAGTACCCAAAGAACGAGATTTCTATCTTCTCCTTTTTCTTTTTGGCGAAGTTCTCTGCGAATAATGTCTTTATATCGATTTCCTGAACATCTCCTAATTTAAGTAGTGTTTCTTCTCTGGAGAAAAAGCTGTCAATCTCTTTTAGTCGAGCGTTTATTGTCTTGGAAGTTTCTCCTTTGGCATTGGTGGTTCCATTCTTTACTTTGCCATTATGCCATTTCTCCGCATTTACACTAAAACCTGTTGAAGTAACATAACGATTACCGTTAATTGATATGCTAACACGAATCGGGTGATCACCGTTTTTGTTTGGTCTTTTGTCAAGATAGAAATTTACTGCCATGAATGTGCGTATTAAAATTTACGCACGAATTTACGCACACTTTTTTGTTTATCCTAATATATCCAAAAATATTTCATTAACTTTATGTGCATGAAATATAGATAGATATATTGGATTGATTAATCGCAGCAAACTTAATTAAACCTATTGGTTAGAGCCTCCAGGTCCACAAATTTACAGACACTCTTGCGTACACTTTCCGCTAAGAGTGTCTGTTTTTTTACTCTCACTTATCATCTCCCCGATTTTGTGTCGGGAACCATTGCTTCATCTCATTGTTTTACATCCATGTTCCAAATCCCGCAGGCGCGTTCCAGTTCTACCAACGCAGCGACACAATCATACAACGTTTCAATGTAGTTTACCTGTACATCGTTGTAGGTGCGTTGCGCATTAAGAAGGTCCAGGATAGTTGTTTCTCCCTGATCGTAGCTGTACACCTTCTTTTTGTAGATGGTTTCAGCCTCATTCAACAATGCGGTATCGAACTGCTCCACCCGACGGCTGGCGACGTTATATCTATTGTAGGCTTGCGTCACTTCCGCAGCAATTTGAAGTTCAATAGCCTGATATTGCATCTCGCTTTGTGTAGCCGCAAGCTGGGCTGCCCGCAGTTCTGCTTTATTGGTGTTGGAAAATTTCAAAGGGATGCTGATTCCTGCCGTTACCCCTTTGAATGCGGGTGCAGGAGCTATCTCGTTGCGCACTACCGACGAATAGCCTCCGCCGATACTAAGGCCAAGATCTATTGACCGGTTGGCTTTTGCCAGTCGCACATTATTTTGCGACACCTCCTTCGATATCAACGCCGCCTGTAGGTCGGCACGGTTGTTTTGCGCCGTGGTTATCAGCTCGTGTAAATTGTATTCACGTTTTACGAAGAACAAATCTCCTGCAATTGAATCCGGCAATTCCATCGTTTTGTTTCCCTGCAACAATTGCAATTGTACCAGCATATCCTTTAACTCCCCTTCACTTGCATAAAGATCGTTCAGCATGGTAGCGGCCTCCAATTTCGATTGCCGTGCATCCACCTCCATAATGGAACCCGCACGGAGACGTAAACTGTCGGCATGTGCCAGGCCAAGCATCTGTTTATAGGATGATTTTTGCAGTTCGTACACTCTCTTTTGCTTCAATGCTGCCAAATATGCAAGGGTAGCATCGGCACGCAGATTACGAAAATAGTCTTCCAGCAATGCCCCAGTCAGTTCCTTTTCGCTTTGTGCCAGTCGCACCCGGGCTTTACGTTTTCCGCCCAGTTCGAGTCTCCAGCTCAACTCGGCATCCACACCGTAACCCATTTGCAGGTCCCAGTTCTGATTGTTTGCATAACCCACCGACAATTCGGGATCGGGAAAGATCTTGGCAGCTTTAATATTGGCATCGGCAATATCCACGTTGTACTTTTCTGCCAGATAACTGATGTTGGAGTTTTTGACGTTGTTCAAATATTCATGGAACGTCAATAGCTGTTTCTCTTGTGCATGACCATGATAGGCCACGCACAAGGAAAAGAGGAATATCATCGATTTTATATTTTTCATCGGAATCATCATTAATTGGTTGTCTTGTTTGAGAATTTTTTTTCGAGCATATAGTAGAATGTTGGCAAAACATAGAGAATCAGAACTGTTCCGCACAACAATCCGTACACAATTACCGTTGCCAGCGGACGCTGAACATCGGAACCAATACCTGTGGAGAGTGATGCTGGAAGCAATCCCAATACCGCAACAGTAGCTGTCATCAATACGGGACGTAACCGGTGCGATGCCCCGGAGATAACCGCCTCCTTCAGCTCCGTACCACGTTTTCGCAGCACGTTGATATGTGAAATCATGATCACACCGTTTTGGATGAAGACCCCGAAAAGCGCGATGAAACCCACTGCCGACGACACATTGAAGGTCATTCCACGCAGTACCAATGCCAGCATGCCACCGAAAACTGCCAATGGCAACATTCCGATAAGCAGTCCCGCTTGACGGAATTTACCGAATGTAAAGAACAGAAGCAGAAACATAACCGCCAGCGTTATGGGTACAACTACGGCAAGGCGGCTGAAGGCACGGTGCTGATTTTCCAACTGTCCCGCCCAGTGAAATTTGAACTGGGTGTGGTCGTATTTTACCTGCTCTTCAATCTTCGATTCAGCTTCTTTGACAAACGAACTCAAATCTCTTCCCCTCAGGTTCATCCGTACGGTCACAAAACGCTGGTTGGTTTCGCGAGAGATCATACTGGGACCGGTGGTCGTTTTTATCTGTGCCACTGCCGAAAGGGGTATCATCGCCCCCGAACCCGAAGTGAGCATCAACGCCCCGATCTTCTCGGGAGTGTCGCGCGAAATGTCATTGAAACGGCAAATCACATCATACACCTTGCTGCCGATATATACCTGCGAAATAGCTTTACCACCGATGGCAACCTCTATCAATTCGGCAACATCGGCAACGTTCAACCCGTATTGGGCTATCTTTTCGCGGTCCGCCACTATTTGGAGTTGCGGCAGGAAAGGCTCTTCCATTATACCGACATCACCCGCTCCAGGTATGTTTGACAACACCCTGACAACATCTTCTGCTATACGGCGACTTTCAACCAGGTCTTCACCAAATATTTTGATGGCCAAATCGCTATGAGCCCCAGCAATCTGGTCTTGAACCATATCGATAATGGGTTGCGAAAAGCCGGCTTCGTATCCTGGCATCGTGTCGATCAAGGCTGCCATATCGGCAATCAGGTCTGACTTCTTGCGCCCATCTTTCCAGGTGTTGTACGGCTTCGATCCAATCATCACTTCGATATGCGAGAAGGAGAACGGGCATACGCCCTCGTCGTCCCGTCCCGTCTGGGTCATCACGTAGGTTACCTCGTCAAAAGTTTTAAGTTTGCTCCTGAGGGTGGTCGCCATTTCAGATGACTTTTCGAGCGACATGCCGGGAGGAAGCTGCACCTGAATCCAGATACTTCCTTCATCCAGAGCCGGGAGGAAGTCCTTCCCCACATATGATGAAAGTCCCACAACCGCCAGTAGAATCAAAGCCATGAACCCCATTACCTTTTTCGGTGCGTCGATAACTTTTACCGTCTGCCGTTTGTATATTCCCGTCAGCCGTTCGAGCCATCGGTTATGATACACCTTTTGCGGCTTCTTGTATACCGCATACGCCAGTCCAGGAATCAGAATCAATGCAGCTGCCAGCGCTCCTAACAGCGCAAAGCTCAGTGTAAAGGCCATCGGTGTGAAGAGCTTCTGTTCAACACGGTCAAATGCAAACAGCGGCAGGTAGGCGATGATGATAATCAGCGTAGCGAAGAAAATGGGCTTCGCCACTTCGGAAACACGCTTTGCAATGCTCGCCCTATCCAGAGGCTCGTTGGGATCATCCTCTCGCTTCTTGAGAATTGTCTCCATCATCACGATTGTACCATCCACGATAATGCCAAAATCAATTGCCCCCAACGAGAGCAGGTTGGCTGGAATATCGGTCAGCCACATCAAAATAAAGGCTATCAGCAGCGAAACAGGAATGGTAATGGTGGCGAGCAGCGCCCCTTTCGGGCTTCCGAGGAATATTATCAGGATGCCGATAACCAACAGGATACCGAATAGAAGCGTATGTGAGATGGTGTTCAACGTCGCATCAACCAGTTCGGTACGGTCATAAAATGTGTGAATCTTCACCCCTTTGGGGAGGATGTTCTCATTCAAATCATCGACTGCCGCATTGATCTCTTTCAGTACGCGCGACGGATTTTCATACCGCAGCAACTGCACCATTCCCTGAACACCGTCTTCATAGTTAATCTCATCGTCCAGATAACCCATAATCCCCTTGCGTTCCAGGTTGCCATATTTCAGCTCTCCCAAATCTTTTAAAAAAATGGGTGTTCCGCCAACGGTTTTCACCACGACATTACCCAAGTCCTGCAAATCGCGCACAAGTCCTACACCTCGGACCACATAGCTCAAATCTCCCCGGATAATCGTACTGCCACCTGCATTGGAGTTGTTGCGTTCGATCGATTCCGTAATTTCCCTAAGCGATAGATTATATTCGGCTAATTTGTTGGGATTTATCTCTATTTGAAACTGTGTGGTGATGCCACCGAAATTAGATACGTCGGCAATGCCGTGAATCTGCCGCAGACGGGGAATGATAAGCCAATGATTGAGTTCGGTAAGCTCCCGAAGCGACTTGTCACCAGTAACCAGATAGCGGTATATCTCACCCGTGGGCGAAGTAAGTGGATCGAGACCGGGTTTGGCGTCGAAAGGCAAATCGACATCATTAATACGCTCCTGCACCCGTTGTCGTGCCCAATAGTCGTCTACCCCTCCTTCAAAGACAAGTGTAATCTTGGATATGCCGAAAAAGTTTTTACTGCGCATTACCTTCAAACCGGGTATGCCGTTCAGTTCACGTTCGAGGGGGATGGTTATCTGCTGCTCTATTTCCGTTACGGCAAGTCCCGGTACCTGTGTGGCCACGCCGACCGATACATCGGCAATATCGGGATAGGCATCAATGGCAAGTTGCTTCCACGCGTAAATGCCGATGCCCGACAACAGTACGAATATCGTCAGCATCAACCAGCGACGTTCAATCAAGGTATTCATCAATTTTTCCATAGACTTACCGGTTTAAATAGATGCCGCCCTTGACAACCACATTCTCTCCCACGCTGATACCGCTGACAACACTCACACTATCCAAGTTGACCGATTCGGTTTCCACCTTACGACGGATATAGTGCCCTTTTGACAACTCAATCAAAACATAATCATTCTCCTGATCCTGCATAATGGCAGTTGAAGGCAGAATGATCGCTTTTGTCGGGGAGCTCAAAAAGTGAACTTCGCAAAACATGCCCAGCTTCAGATACCTGTCAGCATTATCGCATGCAACAATCACTTCGAGCGAGCGTGTCTCTTCATCCAATATTTCACCGATATGGTAAATTGTACCCCAGATGACTTTGTTGGGATGGGCATTGGTGAATATCTCTACGTGGTCGCCTGGTTTGATGGCTCCAAAATAGCTCTCCTTGACCAGTGCGGCAACCCAGACTTGCGACAGGTCGGCAACAACCACCAACGGATCGGTATCCTCCTTAATATAATTTCCGATAGTTATATCGCTTTTCACCACTTCACCAGAAATAGGAGATAAAACTTTCAAGGGATGTCCCATTTGCAGCGAAGAGGCATCTATATTGAATAGTTGAAGTGTCGCCTTTGCCTGTTCAAACTCTTGATTGGCGATATGCGCTTCGCTTTTCGCCTGTTCCAGATCCTTTTGAGCGGCAACGCCGTTCGCCGCCAATTCCTTTTGACGGTTATAATTCAGTTGCGCAAGTTCGTATGCCGATTGCGCAGCAAAGTATACCTTGGTTGCTTCGTAAAATTCCGAAGAACCCAATTCAAAAACAGGCGAACCGGCATTCACTTTTTGTCCCAACTGAACAAACGATTTTACAATCCGCCCTGCAAACGGAGGTGCAATTCCCGCCAATTTGCCCGTAACGGGACGAACGGTTCCAACCGTTCTGAACTCCGATGTAAAATCCTGTAGCTGAGCGGTTACGGAGACCAGATCCTTCAAAACTGGAGAATTGTCGGATACCGCAATAGTGTCTCCTATGTATCGAATGGCTGCATTTTCGTTAGCAGGTATATTTTTGTTGCACGAAGCCAGCAACGTACAGACCAGTGCCAATATGAATAACTTTTTCATTGAAAAAAGAGTTTAAATTTTTGAACGCCTTAAGGACAATATCCCGTTAGATTAATCGCTTGAATAGACCCAATACAACGCTTAGCAATAAACAAATAGATCTGCTTATCGATGTGTGGGTGTTTCGTAAATATCTGTATGGTATGTGACTTTACAATAAAGTGGGTGGCGCTCGTAAAGTAATACAGGCAACTGATTTAGGGATTATTCTATCCGTGAATAGAGGTGGGATGATTGCCTGTAGCAGGAAAAAAACCTCCAGGGCAACAAAGCATACATTTGCCTGTAGTGAATGGAAAAAGGACAAAACCGACATCAATGTCAGTTCGCTTTCACTATGCGTACCCGTTTGTTTATGGGTTTTGCCATGGAAATGCGAATGGACAATGGTTACACCATTGATGACATGGCTGTTGTAAAAGAAGGAGATATTTGCATAGTATAATGCAAATATCACAACCAGCACGCAACTGATCACCTGTCTCCTTCTCTTCGACATTAACAATCAATTTTTTCAGGATATAAAAATAGAGTAAAATTATTTTACACACAAGCGATGAGGCGGTTCACTATCAATTATTACAGCGTTTATATCAATAATGTTGCATTAATAAGAATTTTCTATTTAAGGACAATTCCGTAACAAGAGTGCGAATAATGCCATTCTGTTCTGTCCATAGAACAAAATAAAGCGTTTACCGTCTTGTACATAAAACAATGGTACAGGGTAATACCACGCGACTTTGCCTTTGATGAATTTGGAAACTACGTTTTGCGGGTATACGGCGTGCGGGGAGACCCTCACCTGCTTTATCTGCAAATGGAACAACTCCTTGTGCAAGGTGTAGGGTGGGATGAGGTGCCATAAAATCACAAAGTAGAAGTTGATTTTTACAATCCTGATGATTACACTGCTCATACAGCTCGCATCGTTGAGGCCCATCGAGTAGAAACCGGGCTCTTTCAACGTACCGGTGTCAATGGTGGCAGTTCAGAGCGGATGCTCTTTTGCCGGTAGGCGGTAGGGGTCAGTCCCGTGTGCCGCTTGAAGTAACGTGTGAAAAACGACTGGTTGGGAAAGTTCAACCTATTGGATATCTCCTGGATCGACTGGTCGGTATTGGTAAGCAGGAACTTGATCAATGCCACGGTCCTTTCGGTTATCCACTCCATCGGTAGTTTGCCCGACCGCTTCTTGATTACCATGGAGAAATGTTTCGGGGTAAGACAGGCCTCATTGGCGTAAAACTCCACGGTTCGCTGCTCGCTGACATGTTTTGCCAGCGAGATGGTGAAGTTGCGGAAAATCTGCTCCTGTCGCGATATCCTGGGCTTACCTGCCGGCTGGTTCATGGCAAACAGTGTGACGATCTCCAGCGACAGGTAGGTCATCAACGTGTTTCGTATCTCCTGCGACAGGGGGCCGGATGCTTCGCGATACTGTTTCTCCACATGGCGGTAAATCTCTTTTGCACTCTCCAGCTGGGTTTCATTCAGCTGCAGGCAGGGCATCTCCCGGATCTTCTCTACGTAGTTCTCCACGGGGTGCGATATGGCCAGCTTCTCCAGAAAACCCATTCCTGTTGCAATGAGCGTGATTTTCAACTCATCCGACACTTCCACCAGCTGGATCACCGAGTAGGGGAGCAGCAGTACAAAACTTCCCCGGTGAATATGGATGCGTTTCATGTCCACCACAATTACTGCTTCTCCCTCCATGCAGACAAACACCACTACTCCGGCATCCAGGATAAAGGGGGTACGCTTCAAGAGTTGATGGAAATCGGTGGTGGAACTGTCCAGCATCAGATAACCATTGTCGGGCAGCAGCCTGCGTGCTACCCGGTTTTCAAGGGTGTACTGATCTTTCATCATTTTTACCTTATTGGTTGCAAATATAACAAAATTTGACCGGATAAATACCAATAAGAGGCGAAAAAACCGACATATTGGACAATTTGAGGGAGATATTGGCAAATCGAACCGCATAAATAAACCTACCTTTGCATCCCAAACTAATTTGAATAAAGATGCAAATGAGAAGATGTATGATGATGATAGGGTGCCTGCTGCTTTTGGTCAGTTGCAAGAGCACCCCGGAAAAGCACTCCGCAGTGAGAAGTGTGAAGGTCGATACGGTGAAGGTGTTTGGCCAGGCCGGTAGCAACCTCTTTCCTGGCAAGGTGATGCCGGCATCCGACTTGAACTTGGCTTTTCGTGTCAGTGGACCCATTGAGAAGGTGTATGCCAAGGTGGGTGCTTATGTGCGGAAAGGTCAGGTGCTGGCCCAGATTGATCCACGCGACTTTGAACTTCAGTTGGCGGCCACTGAGGCTGAATACAACAGTATCAAGAGTGAAGTCGACCGTATCATGGGACTCCATGAAAAAGGGTCGGTGACGCCGAATGATTACGACAAGGCCCGTTTTGGCTACCAACAGATCAGTGCCAAGTTGAACGCACACCGCAATGCGCTCGCCGATACCAAACTGCTGGCTCCTTGCGACGGTTATATCCAGAAACACCTCTTTGAAGCAGGTGAAACGGTGGGAGCAGGTATACCGGTTATCTCGATGGTGGCTGCCGGTTCGGCCGAAGTGGAGGTGCATATTCCTTCGGGCGACTATATCCGCCGTGACCAGTTTGAAAGTTATTACTGTACAGCCGATATCTATCCAGGTAAGACCTTCCCGCTGGAGTTGATCGGGATAACACCCAAAGCTAACGCCAGCCAGCTCTACACGATGCGTTTCCGCCTTGCCAAGGTTGATGGCGAACAGCCGGGACCGGGCATGTCGGTGATGGTGACCATCCGCTATCGCAATGATCAGGCAGAAACTCTCTCGATTCCACTTTCTGCACTTGTTCAGAATGATAACCAGACCTCCGTATGGGTGTATGATCCTGAAAACAGTACGGTTAATGCCAGAGAGGTTACTCTCTCAGAGATACTAACCGACGGAAGGGCTGTGGTAAGCTCGGGACTGAAGGCAGGGGAACTGGTGCTGAGCGCTGGTGTGCATTCGGTTAAAGAGGGTCAGAAGGTATCCTTGTTGGCGGTAAAAAGTGAAACAAACGTGGGAGGAATGCTATGATCGATTTTGGAAAATGGGGACTTGATAACCGCAAGCTGGTAAGCTTCCTTGTGCTCTGTCTTCTTGTTGGAGGTTTCCTTGCCATCCGCAGCATGGGAAAGCTCGAAGACCCTGAGCTTGTAGTAAAGCAGGCATTGATTGTCACCACCTATCCGGGTGCATCTGCTCACCAAGTTGAATTGGAGGTGACCGATCTCTTGGAGAAATCAATCCGAACAATCAAGGATGTGGATTTTATTGAGAGCCGTTCGATGAACGATCTCTCCATGATTACCGTGGGGTTATCCACACTTGTGTCCAATGATGAGGTGGATCAGGTTTGGACACAACTGCGCCGCAAGGTAAGCGACGTTCAGTCGAAATTGCCTGACGGAGCCTCAGCGCCGATCGTGAAGGATGATTTCGGCGATGTGATGGGAATGTTCTATGCAATGACCTCCGATGGTTACAGCGATCGTGAGCTGGGCGACTATGCCGAGCTGTTACAGCGTGAACTGCTTGCTGTTGATGGTGTCTCCAGGGTAGATATCTATGGACAGGGCAAGGAGTGCATATATATAGAGATGTATGAGGACAAGCTGGCCAATCTGGGTATCTCGCCAACAGAGGTTCTTTCAACATTGAACGGTCAGAACAAGACAGTCTACTCCGGTAATTACGATGCCGGTGACATGTCGCTGAGAGTAACCGTGAACGACCGCTACCGCAGTGCCGAGGATATAGGCGCCCTGCTGCTCAAAGGGCATCAGGGCGACCAGTTCAGGTTGAAGGATGTGGCACGGGTATGGACCGGTTATGAGGAGCCGGTGCGCAACGAGCTGATGTATGATAATCGGAAGGCATTGGGTATAGCCATTGCGGCGCATGGCGATGCCGATATCACCCAAGTAGGCAAGAGGGTTGAGAAACGTGTTGCCGAGCTTACTGAAAGCCGTCTGCCTGTTGGTATGGAACTCCATAAGGTATTTTTTCAGTCCGACCGGGTGAGTGACGCCCTCAATACCTTTATGGTCAATCTGGTGGAGTCGGTAATTATCGTAGTTTTGCTGCTTATCTTCTTTATGGGTTTCAGAAGCGGCGTAATTATCGGTACGAACCTGGTCGTGATAGTGTTGGGTTCGCTACTGATCCTGAATATGGCAGGCGGAACCTTGCAGCGTGTTTCACTTGGCTCATTTATTCTTGCCATGGGGATGCTGGTGGATAATGCCATCGTGATTCTCGATGGTATTTTGATCGATCTGCAGCGTGGTGAGTCGAAGAAGAAAGCGCTTACCAACATTGGCAAGAAGACTGCCATGCCACTGCTGGGAGCTACACTGATTGCCATACTGGCCTTCTTCCCCATCTTTCTCTCACCCGACACGGCAGGATATTACGTGCGCGACCTCTTTATCGTACTGGCAGTATCGTTATTACTGAGCTGGATGCTGGCACTGGTTTATGTTCCGATACAGGCCGACCGGATGGTCAAGATCAAAGAGGACAAGGTAGGCAAGGATCCCTTCGATAACGGTTTTTACCATGCATTGCGGAAGGTGCTCACATGGACGCTCCACCACCGGAGCCTTACTATTGGAGCCATCTCTCTACTGATGCTTGCAGCTATTGGCTGTTACAGATTCCTGCCACAGGGCTTCTTTCCCGATATGGATTACAATCAACTTTACATCGAGTATAAGCTGCCCGAGGGTTATACCAGTGAAAGGGTAAAGAGCGACCTGCAGTCGATTACCGACTATCTTCTTTCGAGGGAGGAAATTACACATGTCACCGCTTCAATCGGAGGGACACCTGCACGCTACAACCTGGTGCGCAGCATGGCCGACCCGTCGCTCTCCTATGGGGAGCTGATCGTAGACTACACCACATCAAAAAAATTGGTGGCCACAATGGATGAGATACAGCAATACCTCACCGACCACTATCCTGATGCCTATGTGCGTCTGAAACGGTACAACCTGATGTATAAGAAGCATCCGATCGAGGTACAGTTCAACGGTCCCGATCCGGCCGTATTGCGCGATTTGACATCGCAGGCACTTGCCATTATGGAGGCAAGCCCCGCCATCACCCTTACCTGCTCCAACTGGGAGGCAAAGACCCCGGTGCTGACGGTCGATTACGACCAGCCAATAGCCCGTAACGTGGGAATCAGCAGGCAAGATGTAGGTCTATCGCTCTTGAGTGCTACCGGAGGTATTCCAGCCAGCAATTTCTACGATGGGAATCAGCGGCAGACCATCTACCTGAAGTGTGTAGATAAAGATGGCAATCCAATTGAGTCGTTGGATAATGCGCAGGTATTCAGCATGATGCCTTCGTTATCCTTTGTTAACAGGGATATGATTCAAGGCTTGCTCACAGGTGTGTATAGTGAGGATGATGTGATTCGTGAGGCACTTCGCACAATACCCTTGAGCCAGGTAACCAATGGAATTCACCTTACCTGGGAAGACCCCCTGGTAATCCGTTACAACGGACAACGTGCCATGCGGGCACAGGGAAGTCCGGTAAGAGGAATTGGAACGGAAGATGCCCGGCAGACCATAGTAAAAGAGATCGAGTCGATTGAACTGCCTGAGGGATACACAATGCAATGGGAGGGAGAACGGAAGGCCAGCATCCAGTCCAGCTCCTACCTTTTCAAATATTTCCCGCTGGCCATCATTCTTATGATTGCGATCCTGATCATGCTTTTCCGGGACTACCGCAAACCGATTATCATCGTTTGCTGCATCCCGTTGCTGCTGATTGGTGTTATTTTTGGCATGCTTGTATCAGGCAAGACCTTCGGTTTTGTCGCCATCGTAGGAGTGTTGGGATTGGTTGGAATGATCATCAAGAACGGCATCGTGCTGATGGATGAGATCGAACTGCAACTGAAGAAAGAGGGTGTCGATCCTGTGGAGGCACTTCTGATCAGCTCTTCTGGCCGTTTCCGGCCGGTGATGATGGCATCGGGAACTACCATTCTGGGTATGATTCCACTGTTAGGTGACGACCTGTTTGGCCCGTTGGCAGTCACCATCATGGGCGGGCTGCTGGTAGGCACACTTATCACACTGGTGGTCATTCCGTTGTTGTACTCCGTTTTCTTCAAAATCAAGATTCATAAAATATGAGACGCTACAATACTTTGTTTATGATAATGGCATGCCTGGTGGCTGCTCCCAACGTGGCTGCACAACAGCCGCTCACCCTCGAGGAGTGCCGCTCCATGGCCCTCCAAAACAACAAGCAGATAGCAGTGGCTGCCCAACAACAGGAGAAGGCTGCCTACGGGGTCAAGGCCTACCGGGCCAATTTTCTGCCGAAACTGTCGGCTACCGGTAACTACCTGCTTACTACAGCTTCACTGGAGAGAGAGATACCCTCGTTCTATCTGCCTACCTATGTGCCTGATGGTTCCGGTCAGCTGGTACCCAATATCCTGACCAGCGTAGACGGGGTCCCCATATTCAAGGAGTATGCCTTTTTCCCGGGCATGGAACTGAACCTGAGACTCAACGGAACCTACCTGACGGGGTTGCGTCTGGAACAGCCCATCTATATGGGGGGAAAGATCACCTCTGCCTATCGCATGGCTCAACTGGGTGAGGAGATGGCGCGGCTGAACAGACAGAAGAGCGAGGCGGAGGTAATCTTGCAGGCGGATGAGGCTTACTGGAGTTATGTCAGGGTATTGGAACTGAAAAAGGTGGCTGAGTCGTACAAGGAGATGCTTGCACGACTGGCGACAGAGGTGGAGAATGCCTATAAGGAGGGAATGGTTCCACGCAACGATCTGCTGAGGGTGGAGGTGAAGCAGAACGAGGTTGAACTTCAGCTGCTGAAGGCCGACAATGGAGTGAGGCTGGCAAGGATGAATCTTTGCCATGTGGTTGGTCTGCCGCTCAACAGCGAGGTGACTGCTGTTGAACGGCCGGGAGTGTTCCAGGATGAAGCATTGCCGTTGCCTGACCTCTCTTCACGTCCCGAAGTGAAGCTGCTGATGCGCCAGGTAGATCTGAAGGATCAACAGGTGAAACTTGTCCGCAGCGAATTTCTCCCGCAAGTTGGTATTGGAGGCAATTTTGCCTATGCCAACGGATTGAAGCTGAACGACAGTAAACTGCTCGACCATGCAGCCTTCTCGGCAGTGGTTTCGGTTCAGGTACCGATCTTTCACTGGGGTGAAGGAAAAAACAGGGTACGCAGTGCGATGGCGGAGAAAAGGGTGGCCCAGTTGCAGCAGGAAGAGTTGACCGGAAAAATGGAACTGGAAGTGCAACAGGCACTGCAGGCATACCAAGAGTCGGTGGCAGCTGTTGAACTTACGAACCGTTCCTTGAGCCAGGCGGAAGAGAATTTGCGCGAAAGTCGTGACCGCTATGATGCAGGAATGGAGACCTTGTCGAACCTGCTGGAAGCACAAGCCATGTGGCAGAAGGCAAAAGCTGAACTGGTTGAGGCCGGATGTAACGCACAGCTTGCGACAACCCGCTACCTCAAGGCGGCTGGAAAATTGTAACAGGCTGTTCTTTAATGTACTCTCCTGTCCCGGGTAACAGCTACAGAAATCATACTTCAATGAGGGTGGATCACAATGTGATTTCACCCTCATTTATTTGCATACCTATCGGTGAAGATCTTCCAAAATTCATTTCTCAGAAGGTGAAATTTTATTTTGAGACAGCCTCGATAGATTCTTGTAAATAAAAAACTCATCTGGCTATTTACAGTCAAATGAGTTTTCTGAAGTACACCCGGCGGGAATCGAACCCACATCGTCGGAACCGGAATCCGATATTCTATCCATTGAACTACGGGTGCAAGAATTACCTGAACGATGTTTTGTTCCAGATCAACCTGATTGTATCACTTTCAATTATTGGCCTGATTGCACTTCTCTGTTCATCGGAAAGATATCCTTCCAGATTGAGTTTCAGTGTCAATGTGTCAGAGCCGTTTTCAAAGTTGGCCGATACCGGACAAACGTTGTGCAAAGATAGTGCAAATTTATAATTTTCGGTATCTTTTTTCGATGAAAAAAAGAAAGATTCTGCAGAAATATCGGGCAACAGTTTGTCTGCATCCAGTTCTACCCATTCGGTAGAGTAAAACCGGATGGAGCTGTCGCATACCTTGCGGCTGCATACGGTTTTGATGATGCAAACGATATGGGTGCCGTTGATAAGTGGCAACAGCTTCAATTGTGTCGTGCCGATTTCGGAAGTCTGTATCTTCAGAAAATCGGGCAAATGGAGCAACTTCTCGATCTCACCGAGCGAATAGGGGATAACGGTTCTTCCCGTATCTACCAGCAGCATGGTTCTGTTGCCTTCAGACAACCCCGGCAGAAGAGAGTTGGGCATTGTTTTGAAGATATCGTCAATTTTTTGTGGAAACGCGGCAATGGCGATAAAGATGAAAATGATGGTAACTGATCTCTTCATATGCTGTTATGGAATAAGAATACCTACCTGATCGATGGATGTATTTGGCTTGCCTCCTTCGGTACCGATGATGGCTTCGAACCGGAAGAGCCTGGCGCTGACGTTCTTGTCGAACCTTACAAATTGAGGAACGGGATTGTTCTTGATGTTGCCGAATTCCCCCCTTTTCAACTCCGTCCAGCTCTTTCCGTCACCACTAACGCTGAAAATGTAGTTGAAAACCGCCTCTTCCTCTTCATAAGGATTGTAGGTGAATCCGTTGATGGAGTGGTTATCGCCCATATCAACCACCAAAGGATGCTGCTCCTTGATGCTCCACTTCTCCTTCGACAGATCGCTTAGCTTCAAATCGTCGGATTGCTCCCTGATTTGGGGTGCCAGATATGCACCGACGGCAAGAATATGGGCTTTGTCTCTCGTATCGGCAATGGTAATACGAAGCCTGGAGGGGGCGCAATCATCAAACTTTACCAATCGTTTATATCCAATTGTTGTTCCTTCAGCCAGTGTTCTCCATTCATTGCCGATCAATCCTTCCACTTTGAACCGTTCTACCCGCTGACCTTTCCGAATCTCCTCCTGCAACATCACCGTGTTAATGGTGTCGCCTGTTGAGGCAAACTCCCTCTGCTCTCCATTTTTGGCTGTCCAGACGAGATCTCCTTTCTTAATCCTATTCTTTTCGAATGTATTCCTTATATATTTGCCAAACTCTTTCAGTCTGGCTACATCCGCCTCATGCAGCAAACCACGTTTGTCGGGCGGAACATTCAGCAGGAGTACCGAGTTCATGCCAACCGACTGGTAATAGATGTCGACCAGCTGCTGCAGCGTCTTCACCTGATGATCCTGTTCCTGGTGATAAAACCATCCCGGCCTTATGGAGACATCAACTTCCGACGGGTACCAATAAAGTTTTCTGGCTTTGGCGATAAGGTCGCGACTGCCCAGGTCACTGGACATGGGGTTGATCTCCAGTCGTTTGTTCTCTTCGGTGATTGCCTCGTTGATGTCAGGGTTGAGAGGAGTTACACTCCATTCCGTTTCACGGCCCAGGCCCGACTCATTCCCGACCCAACGGATATCGTTGCCCATGATGGCCTTGACCGCTTTTGGCTGTAGGCTATCAATCACATGGTAAAAACGTGCCCAGTCGTATATCTGACGTTTCCCATTCGGTCCCTCGCCATTGGCTCCGTCGAACCATACCTCGTGAATCTCACCATAGTTTGTGAGCAACTCTTTCAATTGCTCTACAAAAAATGCATTGTAACGGGGTGAATCGCCATAACTTTCGGCATTCCTGTCCCACGGAGAGAGGTAAACCCCAAATTTCATTCCATGTTTGTCGCAGGCATCCTTTACCTCACCTACAATATCGCCGTTCCCGCCCTTCCAGCCGGAGGAGCGTATGGAGTGCGTGGTGGTAGAGGTAGGCCAGAGGCAGAACCCGTCGTGATGTTTTGCCGTCAGGATGATCATCTTGAATCCAGCCTCCTGAAGTGAAACAACCCACTGTTCAGCATCGAACTCTGTTGGATTGAAGAGAGCAGGATCCTCCTGCCCGTCACCCCATTCCCGGTCGGTAAAAGTGTTCATGCCAAAGTGGATAAATGCAGTCAGCTCCAGCTGCTGCCAAGCATATTGCTGGTCGGTAGGAACAAGGCGGGCTGCCAGTTTCAACCTCTCTTCGACTGTTATATCATCCTGAAAGGCAACTTCCTTTACAAAATAGTTTTTATGTTGGGAGAGACACGAGCAGAACAAGATGGCAACAAGCGAAGCGGCAAAGACTCTTTTTTTCATACCTTTGATACTGGGTTATTTCTTGAAGTCCCCGCAAAGGTAAGCTCTTTTGAGAAAACTACAAATAAAAAAAGCCATCCTGTAGGGGATGGCATCACAAGATTTAGCGAACCCTCGCTTAGTTGTTTTCAGCAACAGCTTGTTCGGTAGCTTCGACCAATGTGTCAACAGCAGCAGCGGTGGCAGCAGCAAGGCTGTCAGCGATAGCCTGTTCAGCGGCAGCGATACTGTCAAGTCTAGCTACTTCAGCAAGGCTGTCAGCAGTAGCTTTTTCAGCGGCAGCTTGTTTGTTGGTGCAAGAAGCAAATCCAAGGGTAGCAACTAAAGCTACAAATAATAAAACTTTTTTCATTTTTTCAATAATTTAAACGATCAATAATCTTATGTTTTTTAAAAACTGCGCAAAGTTATATCGTTTTTATGTTATATAACATGTTTTTGAGAAAAAAGTGTGATTAAATAACACTGTTGTCCGATAAAAACTTTTTAGAAAAAGTACGCGGGCAAATTTGAGTTTTGCCCGTCGTACTAATAATTGTAGCTTTGTATTCATCACAAAACAAGTCTACAATGAACAAAAGTACTTATTTTTTTGGACAATCGGTATTCGGACAGCTCATATCTATGGTAGATACAAGGATTATCGCCCGAAACAGCAAACGGTACAAGGCCGATCATTACGTGAAACGTTTCACGGCTAAGGATCACCTTATAAGCATGTTGTTTTGCGTCTTCGCCAAATGCTCCTCCCTGCGCGAGGTGGCGGGTGCAATGCTCGGTCTTTCAGGCAAGACCAGGCATTTCCAGCTCGGCCACATACCCTACCGGAGCACCTTGTCGGACGCCAACAAGCGCAGGAGCGTTGATTTCTTCTCGGGCGTGTACCACGACCTGCTTCGCGAGTACCAACACGTGATCTCGGACACCCGCTTTAAAGATGTGTTGAACAAGCAGGTCGAGATCTTCGACAGCACGGTTATCAGTTTGTTCCAGGACATCTTGAAGTGCGTCGGCAGAACACCCTCGAACGGTAAACGCAAAGGGGGGATCAAGGTGCACACCGTTATCAATGTCGACGAGCCCGTTCCCAAGATGATATGGTTCTCATCCGCTGCCACGAACGATCACCTGCTGTTGAGGAAACTGGAACCGGATGACAACACTATTTACGTCTTCGACAAGGGATACAACGATTATAAAGCCTTCAAGCTGTTTTGTGAAAAGGGAGCCGGATTCGTTACCCGCATCAAGGAGAACGCCGTTTACAAGGTGGAGCAAGAACTTTACATCGATGAATGCATCCACAGCGGCGTGCTGGAAGACACTATCATCGAGGTGACCGTGAAGGAAGATGATGGCGGGAGCAAGCTGAAGTTGCGCAAGGTGGTGTTCTACGACAGGGTGTTGAAAAGGAAGTTCGAGTTCCTCACCAACCTGTTCGAGATGCGGCCCGACATGATAGCGGCCTTGTATAAAATAAGATGGCAAATAGAGCTGTTATTCAAGCAGTTAAAATCAAACTTCCCCCTGAAGTACTTCCTCGGGGATAACGAGAACGCGATAAAAATACAGGTATATTGCGCTTTGATCGTGAACCTCTTGCTCACGGTTATACAGAAGCGGTTGAAACGGCCTTGGGCATTCTCCAACCTGGTGTCATTTTGCAGGATACACCTGTTTAATTACCTGCACTTGATAAAATTTTTAGAAAACCCGGAACGAGATTGGCAACGAGATGACCAGGATTTAGAGATGCTTACCCTTTTCAGGGGGGCTTACTTTTGAAAATAGAAAAATTATAAAAAGAAACGACTGATAATAAGCCGGTTAAAAGTAACGAAGAATCAAAATCGGTTTTTATCGGACGGCAATGATTAAATAATGTTAATAAGCCAATCACCCCTCAATAAAGAGGGATGACTGGTGTGATTGGTCAAGCAGATTGTCCTGAATTGCTCTTACTGGGATGAAAAGAATGCAGTGTTGCGTTCTTTGCCTCCAAATCGCAAAGCGGAGTATAGCGTCGGTGTCAGAGCGAAACAGGCTTAACTATACAGGAAACGTTTTATGCTTTTCTTCGGTGTTTTCTCAAACTCCTTGTCGACAACTACAATGGAGCCGATCCGTTCGTAGTTGGCCACCTGATTGTTCAATAGTTTTTTGTTATCCTCCATGATCTGAGGCAGCTGATCGGCGGTTAAACCATCGGCTCCCATTGCTTCATAGTCGGGATAAACCAATGCCACAAGTTTTCTTTCCCTTTCAATGACGAGACTTTCCGCAACATAGGGGAGATTGTTTAATTTCGACTCGATCTCTTCCGGATAGATGTTTTGCCCGCTCGGACCGAGGATCATGGTTTTGATGCGCCCTTTTATGAAGAGCCGTCTCCCTCTCATAACTCCGGAGTCACCCGTTTTCAGCCAGCCATCTTCGGTAAATGCGGCGGCTGTCGCTTCAGGATTCTTGTAATAACCCTTCATTACGTTCTCTCCCCGAACCTGGATCTCTCCGGGAATTTTTTCCGGATCGGGCGAGTCGATCCTCGCCTCCATAATTCCAGCCAATACAGAACCGCAGGAAGTTGGAACAAAATCGTAGTGGTGATCGTAGGAGATCAACGGGCCACACTCTGTCATGCCGTAGCCGACAGTAAAGGGGAACTTAATCTTGTAAAAGAAGGCTTCCACATCCTTTCCCAAGGCTGCTCCGCCAATAATCACTTCCCTGAAGTTGCCACCCAGTGACTTGATAAGGGATTTCCGTATTTTTCTGTATACCAGCCTATTCAGTCCCGGGGTGCGGGACAGCATTTTTACGGCGGGCTTGTTGATCTCCGGCAAAATTTTCTTTTTGTAGATCTTTTCGAAAATCAACGGTACGGTAATAATGATGTTTGGCTTGATTTCCTGAAACGCATTGATCAGGTTCTGCGGCGATGGGGCCACATCGAGGAGCGTGACATGCACTCCCGTAGAGAGGGCATAAAGAAAGTCGAAAGCACACCCGTAGGCATGCGCCATGGGGAGGAAGGCCAAATCCCTCTCTCCTCGGAAAAGCAGTTTGAGGGTATGGGCATAGGTGATATTGCCGGCAAAGTTGTTTGCAGTGAGCATGACACCCTTGCTGAATCCGGTGGTACCCGACGTGTAGTTCAGACAGATCACCTCTTCATTGTCTACATCCGCATAGACAATATTCTCCTTATGGAATCCGTCTGGATATTTTTTGGCAAAAAGGGCGTCAAGCTTTATGGGAAGCTCTTTTGTCGTTTCATCGTGAGACTGGAGCAGATCGAACGATGGCAGCGAGAAGACAGGAACAGTAACCTTGTTCTTGTCGAGATTCTCCCAGATTTGCTTATTGATAAAGACACATCTCGATTCGCTGTGCGAGATGATATGTTCGATGCTTTCAGGATTGAATTCGTGCAAGATGGGAACAATTACGGCACCGTAGGTAATGGTGGCAAGAAAGACCAAGGACCAGCCGGTATGGTTTTTTCCGATCAATGCAACCTTGTCCCCTTTTCTGATGCCCAACTCCTCGTACATGATGTGTATCCGCGCAATCTTTTCGGCCAGTTGACTGTATGATAATGTTTTTCGGTCTTTGTAATTGGATAGTGCAGGTAATTCCCAGTTTGACTTGAAACTCTCTTCGTATATCTTAATGAAGTTCTGTTGTATCATTTTTATCTTTGCACAATTTTTTTAATTGTGTGCAAAAATAATACGAATTTATAGATTGTCAAAGAAATGGTGCCGGCAAATTGATCTAAATGTTGTATTTTTGCACTCCGGTATTCACAGTTTATCTACTTCGACACTTGATTTTGTTTTTTTGACTTCCGGAATTCATAATTGTAACAATAATTCAGCATGATTGATCAAACTGTTTTTGAAAATAAAACGGCCGCATATTATACCTTGGGATGTAAGCTAAATTTCGCGGAAACATCGGCTATAGGCAAGCAATTGCTGCAGGCCGGAGTATTGCGTGCCAGAAAGGGGCAGAAAGCTGACATCTGTGTTATCAATACCTGCTCCGTGACAGAGCTGGCCGACAAGAAAGGACGGCAGGCCATTCGAAAAATGATCCAGAACCACCCCGATGCCTTTGTGGTGGTTACCGGCTGCTATGCCCAGCTTAAGCCCGATGAGGTGGCCTCCATCGAGGGGGTCGACCTGGTATTGGGTTCGGAACAGAAGCTGGATGTAATCCGTTATATGGACGACCTGAAAAAGAGGGAGAAAGGTGAGGTGATTACATCGAAAACGCATCGTATACGTACTTTCGTCCCCTCCTGTTCGGCCGATGACCGTACCCGCTATTTCCTGAAGGTTCAGGACGGGTGCGACTATTTCTGTTCGTTTTGTACCATCCCGTATGCCAGGGGCAGGAGCCGCAACGGTTCAATTGCCGATCTGGTAAGACAGGCAGAGGATGTCGTGCTTCAAGGAGGCAAGGAGATTGTTCTTACGGGGGTCAATATCGGCGATTTCGGGCATAGTACCGGCGAAACTTTTTTCGATCTGATCAAGGCCCTGGACGAGGTAGAGGGGATCGAGCGATTTCGCATCTCCTCCATCGAACCTAACCTGCTGACGGATGAGATTATCGATTTTGTTGCAGGATCAAAGCGGTTTGCACCCCATTTCCATACTCCGTTGCAAGCGGGGAGTGATGCAGTGTTGAAGCTGATGAAGAGAAAATACGACACAGCCCTATTCCGGCACAAGATTGAAAAAATCAAGTCAGTCATGCCGCACGCATTTATTGGCGTGGATGTGATTGTCGGGCTCCGAGGCGAGACGGACGACTATTTTGATGAAGGGCGGGAGTTTATCGAATCGCTCAACTTCTCACAATTGCATGTCTTCACCTATTCTGAACGGTCGGGAACACAGGCCCTGGCAATAGAACATGTAGTGGATCCGAAGGTAAAACATCAACGGAGCAAGTTGCTGCATGACATATCCGATATGAAGTTGCGTGGTTTTTACGAGTCGCAACGGGGCACCATCAGAAAGGTACTTTTTGAACATACGCGGCATGGAGACAAGATGTACGGCTTTACCGAGAACTACGTGAAATTGTGTGCCGATTATGATCCGGTGCTCGTGAACAGGATAACCGAAGTGAAGATAGGGGAGTATAATGAAGAGGAGATGGCCATGAATGCTGTCTTTGTCGAGTAACGGGCTTGTGGAATGATTGGAAATAACAGAAATGGAATAGGGTTTTATCTGCTCTACGGTGCAGCCAATCTCATGGCGTTACTCCCTTTCCCCATATTGTATCTCTTTTCAGATATCCTCTATATAATTGTCTATTGTCTGGTAGGTTATCGCCGGAAGATTGTCAGGAAGAACCTCACCCGCTCCTTTCCCCACAAGAGGAAAAAAGAGATTAGACAGATCGAGAGGCAATTTTACCGCCACCTTTGCGATTATTTTGTGGAGACTGTAAAGACCTTGCGGATCTCGGAGAAAGAGATCCGCAAACGGATGGTTTTTACCAATCCCGAGATAATTAACCGGCTTATCCAAAATGGGAAAAGTTGTATATTGAGCCTGGGTCATTATGGAAATTGGGAGTGGGTTCCCTCCATTTCGCTCTATCTCTCGCCGGGAGTAGAACCTGGTCAGATCTATAAGGAGTTGAAATCGAAGGCATTTGATGAGCTCTTTTTGAGGATTAGGGCGCGTTTCAAACCCCTCTCCATCGAGATGAAGAGCGCTTACCGTACAATCGTTCGCAAGCGGAACGAGGGGATCTCGATGGTCATCGGATTTCTTACGGACCAACGGCCGCGGAAACATGGCAACGAGCATTGGACAACATTTCTGAATCAGGACACCTTGTTGCAGACCGGAATGGAACGGATAGCCCGTCAACTAGGCTTTTCGGTGGTGTACCTCGATATCCGGAAAGTGAAGAGGGGACACTATGTGGGAAACTTTTCGGTAATCACACCCGATGCGAGTGCCGAAGAGGAGTTGACGGTTACGGAGAAGTATACCCGAAAACTGGAGGAGACGATATTGAACGACCCGGCCTACTATTTATGGTCGCACAACAAGTGGTCCCGGTCTAGAAACCAGGAAGGATGAAGACATCGGTAGTAATATTAAACTGGAACGGGCGCCAGTTGCTGGAGAGATTCCTGCCGCTGGTATTGCAGCATACGGAGAATCAGCAGACCGAAGTGGTTGTTGCCGACAATGGATCGACGGACGATTCGGTTGATTTCCTAAGTACCTGTTTCCCTCAGGTACGGCTGATCCTTCTCGACAAGAACTACGGTTTTGCAGATGGTTACAATAAGGCACTTCAACAGGTTGATGCTGAATATGTAGTATTACTGAATTCCGATATCGAGACGACCGAAAATTGGCTTTCTCCACTGATTGCCTACCTGGATGAACACCCCGGTGTGGCTGCCGTTCAGCCCAAAATTCTGGCACAAAGGGAGAGGGATCGTTTTGAGTATGCCGGTGCCTGTGGAGGCTTCCTCGACATGTTTGGTTATCCCTTTTGCAGGGGACGGATATTGGATAATGTGGAGCGCGACTTGGGCCAATACGACACGGTGATTCCGATATTCTGGGCCACCGGCGCAGCCCTATGTATCCGGAGGAGGGATTACTTCGATGCGGGTGGTCTCGATGGCCGTTTTTTTGCCCACATGGAGGAGATCGATCTTTGTTGGAGGTTGAATGCCCGGGGAAAAGAGATCGCCTGCCTGCCGCAGTCGGTGGTCTATCATGTCGGTGCAGCCTCACTGGCCAAGGAGAATCCCTGGAAAACCTATCTAAATTTTCGAAACAACCTGCTGATGTTATATAAGAACAGCCGGATAAGAAGCCTTATACCGGTCTTTGCCGTCAGGTCACTGCTCGACCTGCTGGCTTTTCTTCACCTGTTGCTTGAGGGAAAGCTGGGTAATGCACTTTCGGTTATCAAGGCACATCGTGATTTCTACAGGATGGTGCCAAACTTCAGGCATGATCGTCGCGAAAATATAGGGTCAAGAAGTGTTGCGCAGATCCCGACAAAGTTTAAGGGCAGTATATTGTGGAATTTCTACCTGAAAGGCAAGCGGACATTCAGCAAGTTGCCACACTTTCCTTGAAAGATCAGGTCACTCGAAATTGAAGCTCAGTATGATCATGCGGTGAGTGGCACCAGCGAGTGATTGAGAATATTTGGACTGGTTAGCTTTTACCATTTGGTTCAGCCCGAAACAAAATTTGAGTTCAGGAGAAAGGGTGAAATAGGGTAAATAGAGATCACACCCAACGCCAATCTCGACCCCGTAGTCGTAGGGGGTAAGCATGACCGGCTGATTTTTTCTTGGAGCCAGCTCGATACTGCCATAGGGTCCGGTCAGCAGGTAGGGTCGGTAATTGTTGATACGGACAGCCCTCAGTTTCAGTTGCAGGGGCAGGGTGATGTAATTGTTTCTCACGGCGGTCTCGAAAGTTTCACCAGAGGCTTGCTCCTTAAAAACCGGCTCCTTGCTTCCCAGATGCAGCGTGGGGATAATGCGGAGGTTCATGAAACTGTTCAGGTAGAGATCGGCGATGATTCCTGCACTGAATCCCGGTGTATAGCCCGGAATCTCGGAAAACCACACTTCACCGTTTTCGTTCACATATCCCGATTGTCGCAGTATCAGGTCTTGCATGTTGATCCCGACCGTAAATCCGAGATGAAACAGCTTCTGGTCGGCATAAGGGCGTTTCTGCAGTTTCTGTTGTTGTCCGCTTGCCGTGACCGGCAGGAGTGACAACAGCATGGCAAGAAATATCATCTTTCTCATAATATCCTAAACGGTTTAGAGGCAGAATTAGTATCTGGTGCTCTTATTTAGAAATTGTAAAAATAATAGACTTCCAAGTAGTATTAAAATGTTTGTATACAGAAATATATGCTTGTTTTGTCTCCAGGTTGCGGGGGAAAAAGGTTGTTCTCCGGAAACTAACTCCACAACAACCTTTCTTCTTTTTAAAAAACTGTGTATCTTTGCCGGTAGTTTAGTGAAAATACTAATAATCACGCAACATTAACTCATAAATTATTTATTATGGCTTACGTAATCAGTGAAGATTGTATTGCTTGTGGAACCTGTATAGATGAGTGCCCTGTTCAGGCAATCTCTGAAGGTGATATCTACTCGATTGATCCCGATGTTTGTACCGACTGCGGTACCTGTGCAGAAGTTTGCCCGACCGAAGCAATTCATCCGGCTTAACATATTCCGGAAATGAGGTATAAGAGGCTGTCTCGTGAACAACATGAGATAGCCTTTTTCCTTTATCACCTTTTCCATAGACTTTTCGTGAAGAGCGACAGCACGGTGAACACCTCAAGACGGCCTACAATCATCAGAAAGCAGAGTACATACTTGGCAAAAACGGTGGCGGATGAGAAGTTGCCCGATGGACCGAACCTGCCCAACCCAAAACCGTAACTGCTCATGCTCGAGACAGCCGTGCCGATTGATTCGTTGAACGACATGCCGGTAAAGCTCAATACAATGGCGCCAATGCCGACAATGGTGAGGTAAAGAAAGACAAATGCAAGCACTTTCTCTACGACAGCATTGGCATACACCTGTCCGTTGATCTTGACCATATAGAGTGCCTGGGGGTGGACCTGCCGGCGGAATACCACCCTCGTATTCTTTACCAGAATGACCAGCCGGGAGATCTTCATGCCACCCGATGTAGATCCCTCACTTCCGCAAAAGAGTACCATGGCGAGGAAAAGAAACCAGTAGAACTGACCCCAGCGCAGGAAGTCGGTTGTAGCATACCCGGTGGTGGTGATGGCAGCAACTACCTGAAAAAGGACTGTCCGGAACGTCTTTTCGATAGAACTGAAAACATTTCCATCCAGGTAGAGGGAGAGGGTGATGACACAGGTAAAACCGAGAATCATAAAAGCATACCAGCGGAACTCCTCATCCTTGAAGATTTTTCCCGAAAGATGGCGGAAGAGGTTGAACAATAACAAGAACCTTGTACCTCCACAAAACATGAGGGAAATAGCAACGTACTCAGTATAGGCAGAGTTAAAATGGGCAATACTGGCCTGCTTGGTGGAGAATCCACCGGTTGAGATGCTGGTGAAGGTGTGGCAGGCAGCATCGAAGGCATCCATCGGGCCGGCCCAGAATAACAGAAACCCCACTACTGTCAGTCCAAGATAGGTAATCGACATGTTCCGGGTGATATCGCTGATGCGTGGGCGGAGTTGTTCTTTCGTAATTCCGGTTGCTTCGGCATTGTAAAACTGGGAGGAGCCCCCACCAAAAAGAGGCAGGAAAGACATCACGAAAATGATGATGCCGATTCCGCCGATCCATTGTGTGAAACTTCGCCAGAAGTGGAGCGACTTTGGAAAAGCCTCCAAGTTGATCAGCGTGGAGCTTCCGGTGGTGGTAAATCCGCACACACTCTCAAAAAAGGCGTCAGTAAACGATGGAATGGCTCCACCCAATAAAAAGGGAAGGGCTCCATAGAGTGCCATCAAAACCCAGACCAGGGTGACCGTCAGGTAGACTTCCCGTTGCGAAATCCGCTTCTCCTTGCGTCGCTTTCTTCCGATCAATGAGAGGGTAAGTCCGGATATGAAGGTTGCCAATGCCGAGAGGTAGAGGCTGGTAACGGCACTCTCATTGTAGATTTCACCTACAAACGCAGATATCAGCATGAAAGACGACTCTATCATCAGAATGAGCCCTATGCTGCTGAATACAAACCAGTAATTGAAGTTTCGCATAGTCAATTGAAGTAACTCTCGATGCTTTTTAACGATGTGTTCGTAAAGAACACCACTACCTGATCGTACGGCTCAATAAGCGTATCGCCGTCAATGAGCATGGGCTCCCCGTTCCGTATGAGTGCCCCAAGAGTCATATCCGAGGGCAGGTTGAGGTTCTTGATCAGTTTTTTGGTTACTTTTGAGTTGGGCTTTGCAACTACTTCCCCAACGTTTGCATTGGAAATGGTAAGACATTTTATGTTGGATGCGTCGGCCTTGAGAAGCAGTTCATATATCTTGCTCGCCGCCAACAGCTTTTTGTTGATCACGGTACCGATATCGAAACGCTCTGCCATGGGGATGTAATCGATATTCTCCACTTCGGCAACAGTTTTTTTCACCCCGTACTGTTTGGCCATCATGCAGCCCAGCATGTTGGCTTCGGAGTTTCCGGTGAGGGCGACAAATGCATCCATCTCGGTGATTCCCTCGCTGAGCAATAGTTCCGTGTCGCGGGCATCGCCCAGGAAGATGGTTACATTGGATGGTGCAATCTCCACAAGTTTTTCAGCCCTTTCCCTGTTTTGCTCGATAATCTTGATGTTGATATTGGATGGCAGATACTGTACAGTTCGCATGGTAATGCGGCTTCCTCCCATAAACATCACATTCCTGGTCTCGAATGACGTCTTTCCCATCAGGGCGGGCATTTCGTCAAGGTTTTTTCTTAACGTGGTGAAGTAGATGATATCGTCGGGCAGGATCTGATCGTTTCCTCTCGGGATCAGCGTATGGTTTCTCCGTTTAATCACTACAATGTGAAACATCTTCCCCACACTCGGCAGTTCTCGCAGGTACCGGTTAACAATCGGTGCGTTGGCCCTGACCTTGGCCGCAGTGAGGATGATAGATCCGTTCGACAACTCCCACCAGACCCTTGTCCACGGTGTCTTGAGTGCGGAGACTATCTCACGGGCCGCCATCATTTCGGGGTAGATCATGGAGTGAATGCCCAGTTTTTCGAAAAACTCAACATTCTTCGGCAACAGGTACTCATAATTGTCGATTCTCGCCAACGTCTTCTTTACCCCCAGGTTGGCTGCAAGCATGCAGGCGTTGATATTTCTGGACTCTTCGGGGGTAACACCGATAAAGAGGTCGGAATCTGCCACCCCGGCCTCGGTCAGGTCTTTCAGTGAAGTGCAGTTCCCGATGAATGTCAATAATTCAGCGTTGTCGCGGACAGCCATCAATCTCTCCTTGCTGCTGTCCATCAAGGTAATATCGTGATTTTCCTGCCCAAGCAATTTGGCAAGATGGGTGCCCACTTCTCCTGCTCCGGCTATTAATATTTTCATCAGTTACGGGTAATTACTATTGCATCTGAACTTCCCTTGCTTCAGCTTTTGTCAGTTCGTATACCTCCTTGATCTTCCGAAGAATGCTCTCCGCGTCAATTCCGGTTATCCGCTGCAGTTCTGCAATTGTTCCATGGGTGACAAACTGATCCTCTATGCCGATTCTGAAAACCCGGTTATCGATATAGCCGTTGTCTGCCAGAAACTCAACCACGGCGCTTCCCATACCACCTTTTATGACTCCGTTTTCCAGTGTGATGATATGTTTGAAATTTTTTGCGACCTCGTGCAGCAGCTCCTCATCTATCGGTTTCAGGAAGAGCATGTCGTAGTGCGCCACACTGATGCCCATCTCTTCTGCCCGTGCGATGGCTTTCGCGGCACTGTTGCCGATTGTTCCGATCGAGAGCAGGGCCATGTCGCTCCCGCTTTTAAGCCTTTTCCCTTTCCCGATAGGGATGAGCTGTGGCTGGTTTCTCCAATCTACCTTCTCGCCCTGACCACGAGGGTACCTGATCACAAATGGGCCCTCGTTACCATAAGCTGCAGTATACATCAGGTTGCGCAGATCATGTTCATTGTATGGCGCCGAGATCACCAGGTTGGGAATGGGGCGGAGGTATGCAAGGTCGAATACCCCGTGGTGAGTTGGTCCATCTTCGCCTACCAGACCGGCCCTGTCGAGACACATGATGACTTTCAATTTCTGCAGTGCCACATCGTGTATGACCTGGTCATATGCACGTTGCATGAAAGAGGAGTAGATGTTGCAGAAAGGGATGAACCCCTCTTTGGCCAGTCCTGCCGAGAAGGTAACTGCATGTGCTTCGGCGATACCGACATCAAATGCCCTGTCAGGGAACTTCTGCATCATGTAGGTCATGGAACAGCCGGTGGGCATGGCTGGCGTGATCCCGACTATTTTTCGGTCCTTTTCAGCAAGTTCAACCAACGTGTGTCCGAAAACATCCTGGTAGAGCTGAGGCTGGTCGATCCTTTTTTTTACGATCCGCTCGCCCGTCTCCTTGTCGAACAGGCCTGGAGCGTGCCAGATGGTGGCAGCCTTCTCTGCCGGCTTGAACCCTTTTCCCTTGACGGTCTTGATATGAAGCAACTTGGGCCCCTTCATGTCCATGATATTGCGCAATACACGGATTAGCCCGGGCAGGTCGTGCCCGTCAACGGGACCGAAGTAGCGGATATTAAACCCTTCAAACAGGTTCTGCTGTTGGGTGATAAGCGATTTCACACTGTTGTTGAATCGCAGAACTATATTTTTCTTCTCTTCCGAGATGAGGTTCTTGCTCTTGAAAGACTGGTAAACCTTGCTCCTCATCTTGTTGTACTTGGCCGACGTGGTCATCTTGACCAGATAATCCTGGATTCCTCCCACGTTGCTGTCGATCGACATGTCGTTGTTGTTGAGGATGATCAACAGGTTATTCGGTTGGGAACAAACATTGTTCAGTCCTTCGTATGCCATTCCCCCGGTCATGGCTCCGTCGCCGATGATTGCAACAACACGGCGGTTCTCCTCGCCGTTGAGCGAGGCGGCCACAGCCATTCCCAAAGCTGCCGAGATAGAGGTGGATGCGTGTCCCGCCACAAAGGTGTCGTATTCGCTCTCCTTCGGATTGGTAAATCCTGAGAGACCTCCCAGTTTCCGGTTCGTATGAAAAAGATCCCGACGTCCCGTGAGGATCTTATGACCGTAAGCCTGATGACCGACATCCCATACCAGCTTGTCGTAGGGGGTGTTGTATAGGTAATGGAGAGCGACCGTCAGTTCAACGGTGCCCAGACTCGATGCAAAATGTCCCGGATTGTGCGAAAGTTGCTCAATGATGAACTCCCTTAAGTCTTTACAAACCTGCTTCAGTTGTTCAATGTCGAGCTTCTTCAGATCTGCAGGACTATTTATGTCTTGTAAATATGTCATTCCTGTTTTTTTTTCCTCGTTTTTGATAAACGAAGAATCGAGATTGATAGTTCACCGGTTAGTGTTAATTCGCCATTTCCGAGAAGAACTTGATACGGACCAACCTGATCTCGGTCTCGGAGTAATCGGGAAGCTCGTCCATCGCTTTCTCCAGGTTATCGGTTTCAGCTTCACGGAAATAGTCGTAAATCTCGTTGATTGTGTCGGCGTCCATCACCTCTTCGAGGAAATAGTTGATATTTATTTTTGTACCCGAGTAGACAATTGCTTCCACTTCCGAAAGCATTTCGTTGAAATCGATACCCTTGGATTCGGCCAGATCGTCGAGGGCAACCTTCCTGTCGATCGCCTGTACAATCGATACCTTGAGCTTTGATTTGTTGGCTACAGTCTTTACCCGCAGATCTTCGGGACGGATAATCTCATTCTCCTCCACATGTTTCTTGATGAGTTCGATAAACTCCTGACCGTATCGTTTTGCTTTGCCGGCTCCAACGCCCGGTATATTTTGAAGTTCTTCCAGCGTGATTGGATAGGAGGTTGCCATAGCTTCCAATGAGACTGGCTGGAATATGACATACGGCGGCACGTTGAGTTTTTTTGAAATTTTCTTCCGCAAATCTTTCATCATTGCGTACAGAGCGGGATCTGCGGCGCCGGAGTTTCCTCCACCCGATGAGATTAAGCCCTCTTCTGATTCGAGTTCTTCGATATCGGGTTCATCTTCCTCGTCTTCTTTTGTGATTTTAAATGAAACAGGTTTTTTCAGGAATTCCTTTCCTTTCTTTGTGATTTTCAGAATTCCGTAATTTTCAATGTCTTTCTTTAAGTAATTGTCAAGCAGTGCCTGACGGATAACCGTTTCCCAAGTACTTTCCTCTTCATCCGATCCTGATCCGAACTCCTCAAGCTCGTTGTGTCCGAATGTCTCTATCTCGGACGTCTCCTTACCCAGTAAAAAGTTGATCAGATAATCGGCCTTATGCTTTTCCTTCAGCACAGAAATAGCCTCTAAAACGGTGACAAGTAACTCTTTAGCTTCCACTTTAACTTTTGGATTTAAACAATTATCACAATTTCCACAATTGGCTTCGTTATACTCTTCGCCGAAGTAATGTAGGAGCATTTTCCTGCGACATACCGATGTTTCGGCATAAGCGGCTGTTTCCAGCAGCAACTGCTTTCCGATCTCCTGTTCAGACACCGGTTTACCCTGCATGAACCGCTCAAGCTTCTGCAGATCCTTACTGGAGTAGAAAGCGATGCATTTACCCTCGCCTCCGTCACGTCCCGAACGGCCTGTCTCCTGATAGTAGCCCTCGAGACTTTTAGGTATGTCGTAATGGATTACATATCGCACGTCGGGTTTATCAATACCCATGCCGAATGCAATGGTAGCGACAATTACGTTGGCCTGCTCCATCAGGAAGGCATCCTGGTTGGCGCTCCGGGTAGCTGCATCCATGCCGGCATGATAGGGGAGGGCACGGATGTCGTTGGCTTGCAATATCAGCGTAAAGTCGTCCACTTTTTTACGGCTCAGGCAGTAGACAATGCCCGATTTGTTGCCCTGGGACAGGATATACTTGATGATCTCCTTGTCCACATTGTCGCTCTTCCTTCTTACTTCGTAATATAGGTTGGGGCGGTTGAACGACGACTTGAATACCTCCGCGTCGAGCATCCCCAATGTTTTCTGAATATCGTGTTGCACTTTCGGAGTGGCCGTTGCCGTCAGCGCGATTATCGGCCTGGGGCCGATTTCATTGATGATCGGTCTAATTCTACGGTACTCGGGACGAAAGTCGTGTCCCCATTCCGATATGCAGTGTGCTTCATCCACGGCATAAAACGAGATGGGTACATTTCGGAGAAAATCGATGTTCTCCATCTTGGTAAGTGATTCGGGAGCAACGTAGAGCAGTTTGGTTTTTCCCGAAACAATATCCTGTTTAACCTTCTCAATTTCCTGTTTGTTGAGTGAGGAGTTCAGAAAATGGGCAATGCCATCGTCCTCACTGAAATTACGCATGGCGTCAACCTGATTTTTCATCAGGGCGATAAGTGGCGAAATGATGATCGCAGTGCCCTTGGAAAGCAGTGCCGGTAACTGGTAACAGAGCGATTTTCCCCCACCGGTAGGCATCAGTACAAAAGTATCCTTTTCAGACAAGACACTTTCGATAATGGCTTTTTGATTTCCCTTAAAAGTGTCGAATCCGAAATATCTCTTTAGTTCTTCGTGCAGAGTTTTTTGTTTTTCCATAAGAGCAAATTACGCCACAAACTTAAAACATTCTCGTACTAATCGTACCAATGGAATAATGCAAATGTAAGAAAGTATTTTATATTTAAAAACAAATCCAATTCAAAAATAAGCACTAAATTCAGGAATAATAACCAAACAGACAAATACTGCTGTCAATCTTTACGGGACAAACAGAAACTATAAAACCCCTTCCTGGAACCCGGAAGGAAGATATTAGGAAAGTTGTGAGAATCAGGCTACTCTCAGGTGACGGAAATCCGATTTTTCAAAATGCTTCACTGCATATTCAAGCGTCACGTGCAGTTTTTTCTTCTCCTCGGATGGCAAATTGAACATCGCATCTATCATTATCGCCTCCACAATGGAGCGTAATCCGCGTGCACCGAGTTTGAACTCGATGGCCTTGTCTACAATGTACTCGTAAACCTCCTTCTCAATTGTGAGTGTAACACCATCCATCTGGAAGAGTTTTTCGTACTGCTTGATGATGGAGTTCTTGGGTTCGGTAAGGATTCTTAACAGGGCATCCCTGTCGAGTGGATCCAGGTAGGTCAGTATCGGTAACCGGCCGATGATTTCGGGAATTAGACCGAATGCCTTCAGGTCCATCGGGGTGACATACTTGAGCAGGTTGTTGCGGTCGATGTCGCTATTCCTTCCGCTGGCTGCATAACCCACCACGCGGGTATTCAGCCGGCTGGCAATCTTCTTCTCGATCCCATCGAATGCTCCCCCGCAAATAAAGAGGATATTCTTGGTATTTACCGCAATCATGCGTTGCTCCGGGTGTTTTCTTCCACCCTGCGGGGGTACGTTGACTACCGACCCTTCGAGCAGTTTCAGCAAACCTTGTTGAACACCCTCCCCGCTAACGTCACGGGTAATTGACGGGTTGTCGCCTTTTCTTGCAATCTTGTCGATCTCATCGATAAAGACGATCCCCCGTTCCGCAGCTGCAACGTCATAATCGGCAACCTGCAGCAACCGGGTAAGGATGCTCTCGATATCTTCACCCACATATCCGGCCTCGGTAAGTACGGTAGCGTCCACAATGGTAAAAGGAACACGCAGCAACTTGGCAATCGTTCTTGCCAGCAAAGTCTTTCCCGTGCCGGTGGCACCGACCATGATGATGTTGGATTTTTCGATCTCCACATCATCCTTCATGGTCTTTTGCAGGATTCGCTTGTAATGGTTGTAAACGGAGACAGAGAGAAACCGTTTGGCATTGTCCTGACCGATCACGTACTGGTCGAGAAACTCCTTGATCTGTTTGGGTTTGGGTAATGAGTTGAGTGAAATGTCTAGAGCAGATTTTCCGTTGCTCTTGAACGTCTCGTTCACGATCTCGTGTGCCTGTTCCGAGCACATGTCACAAATATAACCCGATATTCCCGAAATCAGCAAGTTTACATCGTTCTCACTTCTTCCGCAGAAACTGCAATGATTGCTGCTGTTTGCTTTTTTTGCCATTCTTCTTAAGAATATAATTGACTATTAGCTATTCAATGGTTGACGTTTGGCCGTAGTCGGTTTTCCGTTTACTTTTTTATCAAGACCTCGTCGATCATGCCATACTCCTTTGCTTCTGAGGCACTCATCCAGAAATCCCTGTCGGAGTCGCGCGATACCTCTTCGATGGACTTTCCGGTATGTTTTGAAATGATGGTGTTCAACTCCTGTTTTACCTTGGCAATCTCACGCGCGGTAATCTCGATGTCAGATGCCTGTCCCTGTACACCGCCCAACGGTTGGTGGATCATGACGCGTGAATGGGTCAGGGCGAAGCGCTTCTTGGGTGTTCCTGCAACAAGCAGAACTGCTGCCATCGATGCTGCCATCCCGGTACAGATGGTAGTTACATCGCTGGAGATGAACTGCATGGTGTCGTAGATCCCGTACCCGGCGTAGACCGAACCACCGGGAGAGTTGATATAGATGGAGATATCTTTTCCCTGGTCGGCAGAGTCTAGATAGAGTAGTTGTGCCTGGATGACATTGGCCGTATAATCATCGATCTGGGTCCCCAGAAAAATGATCCGGTCCATCATCAGGCGCGAGAATACATCCATCTGTGCGACATTCAGCTGACGTTCCTCGATAATGGTCGGTGAGATATATCCGCCGCTGGCGCTTATAACTTTTGCATAGCCGTCAAGTCGGGCACTGCTCATACCTAAATGTTTGACGGCATATTTTCTGAAATCGTTTTGCATACTCTTCTGGTTTTTATCAACGGTTTACATCCGATGGGAAATGCCGCAGCCGGCTTTACCGTTTGCTGCAGCATTGTTACAGAAACAAAGATATCTATTTTTGGAGATAAACTCCCTGTTTCAACTGAAGAATTTATTTTTCTTCCTTCTCTTCTGAAAAGAGTTTCTCAAAATCTTTAGACAGGATCTCCTTCTCGTTTACCTTTACGGTCTGCTTGAGCCACTCCATTACCTTGTTCTCGATCAGCTGGTCGTACATGTTTCTCACCGTGTTCTGGTCCTCAAGCATCCGCTTTACATAGTTCTCCAGTACATCGGCGGGAACATTGCTCATCCCGTATTGTGCAAATTGTGAACGGGCCACTTCAGCTGCAAAGGCTTCCATCTCCTCCTTCTCGACCTTGATCTGCTGATCTTTTACAATCTTTTCCTTCGACAGGTGGAACTTCAGGTCGTCGCAGATCTTCGGATAATCCTCCTCGATTGTCTCGGGGCTGTTTTTCTCGTTGGCGACCAGCAACCAACGTTTCAAAAAGGCATCGGGAAATTCAACGCCCTTCATCTTTTTCAGGACCAGCTCACGTGCGGCTTTCATAAAGAGGCTATCGGCTGCCGGCTTGAACTGGCTGCTCAACAGTTCGGCGATCTTTGTCCTGAACTCCTCTTCAGTTGAAACCACCCCTTCACCCAACACCTTGTCAAACAGTTCCTGATTCATCGTAGCCTCTTCGTATCGGGTTACTTCACGAATCTCGAAGGAGAAGTCGGAGTTGACGTGGGCCACATCCTCTTCGGATATCTGCAACAGTGAAGCTATCTCAACGGCGTTGTTATCGTAGGCTTTCGCGGGGCTGAAAACGATTGTGTCGCCAACCTTGGCACCTACAAACTGCTTCCTGATCTCTTCGTCCTTAATGTATGAAGGCATGATCATCCCGTTTTCAACCTCGATCAGGTTCTCCTTGGGTTCACCGTTATCGATTTCAGTAATTTTTCCCTTGATCAGGTCGGTGTCGGCCACCTCGCTCTCTACCTGCTTGTATGTGCCGTAGTTTTGCTTGTAGGCATCGATCTGCTTGTCGAGCAGATCATCTTCAACCTTGACGTTGTAGTAGGTCAGCGAGTCCCTTTTGTTGAGCGGGAGTTCAAATTCAGGAGCCAAAGCAATATCGAACTTGAATTCGAAGTTTTCATCCTTGTCGAAATCGATCGTTTTCTGTTCCTCTTCGTTTGGCAGCGGCTCACCCAGAATATTCAGTCCGTTATCTTTGATATAGTTGTATAGTTCGTTGCTTACCAGTTTGTTGATCTCGTCGGCAAGGATCGATTTCCCGTACATCTTTTGAATGATTCCCTTGGGAACTCTCCCTGGACGGAAACCCGGAATGTTGGCTCTTTGACGGAATTGGTTCAGCGACTTGTCAACGTTTTCCTGATAATCGTTTTTTTCCAATTCTATGGCTATGATGCCGTTTACATTGTCTGTTTTGTTGAGTGTTACCTTCATTTGAACTGTTTGTTTTACGCTTAATAAAGTTTGTTGCGATTTGAAAATCAATTGGTTTAAATAGAAAAACCAATTTTAGAAATTGGATGCAAAAATACGTTTTATATTGGTAACTGCAAAAAATATTTGAGGGTTAATTATTTAAACAATGTAAAATAACTCCATCGCATTCACCCAATTTTAACTATCTTTGCAGCCAGAAAACTAGAATGATGTCAAAAATGCTCGAGCATAGTGCGCAGCGGACAAAGGTTGCCTATCTGCTTCTGTTCTCCCTGATGGGTTCGTTTCTGGCGGGAGCGCTCCTCCATATGATCGGTATGTCATACCCTGCATTTACCGGAACCATCTGGTATTACCGGCTAACCATTCTTCTTCAGGATCTCCTTGTGATGTTCCTTCCGGCATATACTCTCTACCGGTGGATTGGAGGCACTCCGATGAAGAGGATGGGGTTGAAGCGGACGGGGAAACTGCCGCTGGCCCTTCTTGTCACATTGTTGGTTTTTGCGGTTTCATATCCCGGCATCGCAGTTGTAGCCCGTTGGAACGAACAGATGGTGCTTCCCGATGCGTTAAGGGGGGTGGAGAACTGGATGCGCCAGATGGAGGATGCCCTCAGGCAGCTTACCGACCTTTTTCTGTCGGGAGAGAGCTGGATCGACCTGCTGATGAACCTGTTTCTCGTCGCCGCCACCGCCGCGTTTGTAGAGGAGATCTTTTTCAGGGGAGCCCTGCAACAACTGCTCGAGAGGTGGTTCAGAAAGGGTCACTTGGCGGTATGGGTTACAGCTTTTATTTTCAGTGCCATTCACCTGCAGTTTTTCGGTTTTTTTCCCCGGTTGCTGATGGGGGCGGTTTTGGGGTACCTCTTCCTCTATTCGGGTAACCTGTGGTTGCCCATGCTCTATCACTTTGTTAACAATGCCTCTGTTGTCGTCATCACCTTTTTCTGTGGAGAGAACAATTTCCTGGAACAACTGGAGAAGAAGCCCCTGACGTGGGGAGCTATTCCGGTGATGATTGCAAGTGGGGTGCTGACATATTTCATTTTTTTACGCTTCAAGAGACTTATAGATGACCAAAAGCATGATTCAGATTAGAGACACTATATTATCGGACGATATTTTCGAAGAGCATTTTATTTGCAACCTAACCAAATGCAAGGGAGCCTGTTGTGTAGAGGGTGATTCCGGTGCGCCGCTCGAACGGAAGGAATTTGAACAGATACAATCGATACTGCCGGAGATCTGGGACGATTTGTCGCCTGCGGCCAAAGCCCTTATCGAGGAGCAGGGAATTGCCTATACCGACTACGACGGTGAGCTGGTGACCTCCATCATTAACGGCAGGGAGTGCGTCTTTACCTATTTCGATGCGGACGGAACATGCAAATGCTCCATCGAGAGAGCTTGGCGGGAAGGGCGCATTCGGGTACAGAAGCCGGTTTCGTGTCACCTATATCCCATCCGCCTGCAGAAGCTCGGTGAATATACCGCCTTGAACTACAACCGCTGGTCGATATGCAAGCCAGCAGTCAAACTGGGCAGAAGTGAAGGGGTGAAAATCTATGAATTCCTTCGTGAACCGCTGATCCGCCGGTTTGGCGAGGAGTGGTACAACGAGGTGTGTGAAGCTGCAAAGTTGCTGGAGGAGGAGAAAAACGCCACGTGTGGAGAGCCTTGAAACAGGGGCCGATTACTTTACAACCTGGGCAAAATCCTCTATATGCTCATCCACATATGAGGCGATGATGGAAGTCTCTTCTTCCTCGATCTCCATATATTTCTCCTCCAGTTCGTCGAACTGTTCAAACTGTTCGTACATCGCCATGAATTCCTCTTCGGTGGTGTCGCGTTCCAGTTCGCTCCGGTGCCCGTCGTAGATCTCCTTGGCCTTGTACAGGATTTTCGACAGCCTTTTGGCCCCCATCAGTTTCAAGGCCTTTGCAGTGGGATTATCAAAAACATACCCCCCGTATCCATTCTGGATCAACTGCACAAACCCACCTTCACGCACTTCATCCGTAAAGAACCGGAAAGCAAGAAGTGTATGCTGATAACCGTTCAGTTTTTCCATGTTTTCAGCAGTGACATTGCCGTCCAGTGCCGCCAGATAGGCATCGGTGAACAGGTTAAGGAAAGCATCCATGCCTTTGCCGGCAGCTTCGATGATAGCTTGTTCTTGAATTTGAATCATGTTGGAAATGTGTTGGATTTGACTGCGCAAATATAGCCACTTTTATTCGAAATTAACCGCGTGTCGGATGGCATTGTAGGTAAAAAAACTTTACTTTTGCACTGTAAACGAAATTTCATTCATTGAATTATGGCAATAATAAAACCGTTCAAGGGGGTTCGCCCACCCAAACAGTTCGTAAAGGAGGTTGCATCTCGTCCGTACGATGTGCTGAACTCCGATGAAGCTCGCCTGGAAGCCGAAGGAAACGAGAAGTCGCTCTACCGCATCATCAAGCCGGAGATTGAGTTTCCTGCCGGAAAAGATGAACACGACGCAGACGTTTATGAGAAAGCAGCCGAAAACTTCAGGCTGTTTCAGGAAAAGGGCTGGTTGGTTCAGGACGATAAGGAGATCTATTACCTCTACGCGCAGACCATGAATGGCAAAACACAATACGGTCTGGTAGTGGGAGCAAGCGTCGAAGACTACATCAACGGCCGGATCAAAAAACATGAACTTACGCGACGAGATAAGGAGGAGGACCGGATGAAGCATGTTCGTGTGACCGATGCCAACATCGAGCCGGTTTTCTTTGCCTATCCCTACAATCCGGAGATTGACGCCATCGTTTCCCGTATCATCCTTCAGGAGCCGGAGTACGATTTTGTTTCGGCGGATGGGGTGGGACACCATTTCTGGCTGATCGGCGGGGATGAGGAGATCAACCGGATTACCGGGATCTTTGCCACGATTCCCTACCTCTATATTGCAGACGGTCACCACCGCTCTGCCGCCGCAGCGCTGGTGGGTGCCGAGAAGGCGCGGAACAACCCCGATCACCGGGGTGATGAGGAGTACAACTACTTCATGGCGGTATGTTTTCCCGACAATCAACTGACCATTATCGACTACAACCGGGTGGTGAAGGATCTAAACGGATTGTCGCCCGACGAGTTTCTCCGTAAGCTGGAGAAGAATTTTGTTGTCGAGCCTGCCGGAACCGAAATACCTAAACCCCGTCATCTGCACAACCTCTCCATCTACCTCGACGGCCGTTCGTTCAGTGTAACAGCAAAACCGGGAACGTACAACGACAACGATCCCATCGGGGCGCTGGATGTGACGGTCACCTCGCAACTGATTCTAGATGATATCTTGGGAATCAAGGATCTACGTTCCGATAAGCGGATCGATTTTGTGGGTGGTATCCGTGGTCTGGGAGAATTGAAAAGGCGGGTCGATAGTGGAGAGATGGCCCTGGCCATTGCACTCTATCCTGTCTCAATGAAACAGTTGATGGATATTGCCGACTCCGGAAACATCATGCCACCCAAAACCACCTGGTTCGAACCGAAATTGAGGTCGGGACTCGTGATCCATAAATTATCGTAGTTTAGTGAATATCCATCAGAACATCCGTCAGCTTGTCGATGGTCTCTTCCCCGAGATCGTCCGTCACTACCGTTATCTGCACCAACACCCCGAGCTCTCGTTCCACGAAGAGAATACGGCAAGATATATAATGGAGTTCCTCGATGCCGAAAAGATTCCCTACCGGAGTCATATCGGCGGGAACGGGATTCTGGCCTGGGTTACCGGTGAAAAATCAGGAGACGGCGGAGGCTGCATCGCCCTGGTTGCCGATATGGACGCACTGCCGGTGCATGAGAGAAACGATGTGCCATACCGGTCGCTTACCGAAGGGGTAATGCATGCCTGCGGTCACGACTCCCACACCGCATCGCTGATGGGAACAGTCAAGATGGTACACCGGCTGCGCGGCGAGTTCTCCGGCACTGCACTCTTTGTGTTTCAACCCGGAGAGGAGCGGTCGCCAGGCGGAGCATCACTGATGCTGGATGATGGCCTGTTTTGTGACTTTAAACCCGACCTCGTGGTGAAGCAACACGCCTATGTGGATCTGCCTGCAGGCATGGTTGCCTTCCAGACCGGAACCGTGATGGCTTCGGCCGATGAGGTTCACATCAGGATAAAAGGGCAGGGAGGGCATGGTGCGTTGCCGCACGAACTGAACGACACCGTGCTGGCGGCGTCGAATGTCATTATTGCCCTGCAGCAGGTGGTGAGCCGGCGCAGGGATCCTTTCCAGCCGATGACACTCTCCTTCGGAAAGTTCATTGCCGACGGCGCAACCAACGTTATCCCCTCGGAGGTCATACTTGCCGGTTCGCTCAGATGCATGGACGAAAACGAGCGTCGACGGATGCTCGGTGCCATTCCGCAAATTATCGATTCGGTTGCCGCCGCTTACGGATGCACCTCCGAGGTTGTCATACCTGGAGGTTACCCGTGTACGGTGAGCCATCCCGACATCACGGAAAAGGTTCGTCTGCAGGCTGTCGACTTTTTGGGTGAAGCCGCCGTTGCAACATATCCGGTCCGCATGACCGCAGAAGATTTCGGCTTTTTCTCGCAACGGTTTCCCTGTTGCTTCTACCGGTTCGGTGTGGCCCCGGCAAACGGTCTCTGCGGGAAGCTCCACTCCTCCACCTTTCTCATTGACGACAAGGCGCTGCTGACCAGCTCGTCGCTATTCGCATTTATTGTTATTGACACCCTTAAATAGTAATAATTTGTACGTTTATTGCTAACAGAATGCTGTTTTTTTATATATTTGTAGAAAAAATAGGTTCTATATGAAATACTGTGGGTAGTCAAATTTGAGTTTGCCACAGGTAAAGTAAATCATGTTAATAAAATTCCGGGAGTTTCTATAACCCCTTGCTCTTTTTTTAGCCAATTGAATTTTTGAGTTTATTCCTTCGAGTATGCCATTTGAGATTTTACTCTTTATATATCTCACAATGCCTCTCCAGTGGGCTTTAATGGTATTTACCAATCGGATAAAAGGTTGTATTTTAGATTCCATGGCAAAGTCACACCAAAAGGCCAAATAGCTTTCTGCTTCTTCCGTGTCCTTTATCTGCCAAAAGTCCTCAAACATTTCTTTAAGCCAATATCCCTGCCCTAGCTTTGGATACATCTCGAGTAGTATATCCTTCTCTGTTTGTAGTTTGTCGCTCAATTTCTTTTTCAGAAAAGTATACTTATGTCCTTTCAGCAGCTCATTTCCTGTTCGTTCTAATTTACGGAGTTCATCCATCGCCTTATTGACCTCTTTTACCACGTGAAACTTATCAAATGTTATTTGACTCTCTGGAAGATACGCTGTGCAACCCGCGATAAAAGAGGGTGACATATCTATACAAACATCTTCGATTTGAGTGGTATCTACATGTTTGCTTTCTAAATACTTTACGCTCTCTTCGATACAATCAGAACCTTTGCCCTGACAGGCGTAAAGTACACGCCGTTCGTTCAAATCGACCAAATGTGTGATGTAGTTATGCCCCTTCTTCTGTGAAGTTTCATCAAAACCGATTTGAGTTAAGTTTTCAGGGATATCTTTTTTATGTGCACGTTCTACCCAATAATTGAAAATTCCCCAGATACGTTGTGCGTAAACCTTTAACGTGGAAGCAACGCTGCTTACAGGCATTTCTTTCTCTATCAGCAACATAGAGAACGCTTCAAACAATAAAGTGAAACCACTTCCTTTTCGTGCCCAAGGTACACTTTGAACCTCCGTCTTGCCGTCAGATTGTTTTACCCGGGGTATGCGCGCATGCAAATAGCAGCGATACTGGAAAAAATTCAGATGTTGCCATGTATGATCGCTACTGTCATAAGCTGTATAATAAGCTCCGTCGGGCATTAAAAACTTTGAGCCTCGCTCAAAGTCTATGTGGATATCCAACTGTGATATGCTTGGATCAATATCTATTTTGGTAATGATCCACGGTTTTTCCAAACCTAATGCTAAAGTGAAAAGTGCTATTGAATTCATTCCACAAAGTTAATTCAATTTTAATTTACCCATACAATATCATATAGAACCAAAAAATATCCCTTTTTATAATAAATTAAAAGTAAACCAATGGCTTATCACGATTTAGACGAGCTGGATGCAAAGATCCTGAAACTGATTGTAAACAATGCGCGAACCCCTTTCCTTGAAGTTGCCCGCGAGTGTGGCGTTTCCGGAGCAGCTATTCACCAACGTGTACAGAAACTGATCAACCTGGGCGTTATCAAAGGGTCGGAATTTATTCTCGATTCGGAGAAGATCGGTTACGAAACTTGTGCTTATGTAGGATTATTTCTGGTCTCTCCCTCCTCCTTCGATGGTGTAGTGAAAGAGCTGGAGAAGATTCCCGAAGTGGTGGAGTGCTATTATACCACTGGTCAGTACGACCTGTTGATCAAGGTTTTTGCAAAGAACAACAAGGACCTGCTCCGCATTATTCACAATCAGCTTCAACCGTTGGGACTGGCCAGAACCGAAACGCTGATGTGTTTTAAAGAGGCTTTTCGCAAGAAACTCCCTATCGATTTTTAGTAACTGTTTCCAACAACTTTATTTCAAATTCAATATCTGATGGTTGGCAAAAGTACGCCGCTCTCTCTCCTTGTCTTATCTACCCTGTTACTCTTCACAACCCATGCCTCTCCCCAAGGAGGGCGTGTTTTGGGGATAGGAAATGAAATGGAGATAGCCGGCAATATCCTCGACAATATATTGCACCTTTATGATGTGCCCGAACATGGACTGTTATCGGAAACCTATCCGGTAAATCCCGACCATAAAGTGAATTATCTGGCGGAAGGAAGCGTGCAGAGACAGCATCAGGAGGTCTCCTTCCTTTGGCCCTATTCGGGCCTCCTCTCCGGAGTGGTTGCACTCTATGCCAATACGCAGGAGAAGAGATACCTCGATCTGCTGGAAGAGCGACTGCTGCCCGGGTTGGAGAAGTACCGCGATACAACGAGACAACCCGTAGGGTATCAGTCCTATCCCCTATTTGCGGGACATAGTGACCGCTTCTATGACGATAATGTATGGCTGGCTCTCGACTTCTGTACGCTATATGGTGCCACCCAAAACAGGAAATATCTCGACAAGGCGCTGGAGATATATGAGTTTGTATACAGCGGATGGGACGATAACCTCGGTGGTGGAATCTACTGGTGCGAGCAAAACAGAGGAAGCAAGAATACATGTTCCAATGCACCGTCGGCAGTACTTTGCGCCAGGTTGTACAGCTTGACCGGTAAGGAGGAGTTCCTGTTACGTGCAGTGGAGACCTACCGTTGGACAAAAAAGAACCTGCTCGATCCTTCCGACCATGTTTACTGGGATAATGTTTCACTTGACGGGAAGACCGATAAGCGGAAGTATACCTACAACAGTGGGGAGATGATTGAGGCGGGAGTGCTGCTCTACCGGATAACCGGCAACAGCACCTATCTGGAAGATGCCCGGAAGACAGCATCGGGAGTTTACCGTCACTTTACAACAATGGAGCCCACCGTAAAAGGTGATCAGCTCTTCTACCCAGATTCTCCTTGGTTTAACGTGATACTTTTCAGGGGATTGAAGGCGCTTTACCTTGAGGATGGGGAGAAGCGGTATGTCCAGTTGATGATTGATAATGCCCATTTCGCATGGGCCCATTCCTTAGATGAGAATAATCTGCTTGGAAAAGAGTGGAATAGACGTTCGGATCAACGCCATAAATGGTTGCTCGATAATGCATGCATGATTGAACTGTTTGCGGAGATAGCCGATATTGTAACAACCAATTAAAATATAGAGATGACATCAAGAAGAGAATTTATAAAGAAGAGTGCCCTTGGGTTCACGGCAATGGCTGTAACTCCCTCGTGGGCAGTGGAGAGAAATGACAGAACGGTCCGGTCGGCAAAATATGTGTCGAAACGACCACCTGTCTCCGAAAGGAAATTTGTTTCCAAGGCAGTGGAGGCTACCATAGCAAGGGTTAAACCGAAGATCAAGGATGAGAAACTGGCCTGGATGTTCGAAAACTGTTTTCCCAATACGTTGGACACTACCGTCAACTTCTCGGTGAGAGATGGGATGCCGGATACCTTTGTGATTACAGGTGATATCGATGCCATGTGGCTTCGTGACTCCTCTGCACAGGTCTGGCCATACCTTCCACTGATGAAGGATGATGACCGGCTCAGGCAGATGATTGCCGGTGTTATCCGTCGTCAGACACAATGCATCCTGATCGACCCCTATGCGAATGCCTTTTACCCGGAGCCCAATCCCAAAGGTGAATGGATAACGGATAAGACCGATATGAAACCGGAGGTACATGAACGCAAATGGGAGATCGACTCGCTCTGCTATCCTATTCGGCTGGCGTATCACTACTGGAAGCTGACCAACGACCGCTCAGTTTTCGACGGCGATTGGCAGAAGGCCATGGTTTCCGTGCTGAAAACCTTCAAGGAGCAACAGCGAAAAGAGAATCACGGGCCATACAGTTTTCTGCGCGTTACGGACCGTCAACTGGATACCCTCAACAACGGTGGGATGGGAAATCCGGTGAACCCCGTAGGACTGATCGTATCTTCGTTCCGTCCTTCGGATGATGCCACGACATTCGGGTTCCTTATCCCATCCAATATGTTTGCCGTAACCTCACTGAGACAGTTGGAGGAGATCTCCGGTCTGGTAACCGCTGATACCCGATTTGCCCAGGAGTGCAAGTCGCTCGCCGATGAAGTGGAGGCAGCGATCAGAAAATATGCAGTTACTCATCATCCCAATCATGGGGAGATCTACGCTTTTGAGGTGGATGGATTTGGGAATTATTACCTGATGGACGATGCCAATGTTCCCAGTTTGCTGGCTATCCCTTACCTGTGTGGAGCTTCTGCCGATGATGCAATCTACCGCAACACCCGAAACTATGTCCTGAGCAAGGACAATCCCTATTTCTTCAGCGGAACGGCTGGCGAGGGGATAGGGGGACCGCATGTAGGTTACGATATGATCTGGCCCATGAGTATTATCCTGAGGGCGATGACAAGCCGTAGTGACGATGAAATCCGGCATTGTATCCGGATGCTGCGAGATACCGATGCCGACACCGGATTTATGCATGAATCTTTTCACAAGAACAATCCCGCCAAATTTACACGATCGTGGTTTGCGTGGGTAAACACGCTATTTGGTGAATTGATCCTCAAGTTGGAGAAAGAGAATAAGATGGATTTATTAATCTGCTAACCTAAAAAAGAGAGAATGATGAAAATCAAATCACTGTTTTTCTTCCTGTTATTGAGTGTTTGTCTAGCAGTCGCTCAGGACAGGTCCGAGCCGGTTGATTATGTAAGTATCCTGGTTGGAACCCAGTCCAAGTTTGAACTTTCCAATGGCAACACCTATCCTGCCATCGCCCGCCCCTGGGGAATGAATTTCTGGACACCACAGACCGGAAAGATGGGTGATGGCTGGGTCTACCGTTACGATGCCGACAAGATTCGAGGATTCAAGCAAACGCATCAGCCGAGTCCCTGGATAAACGATTACGGACAGTTCTCGATCATGCCGGTTGTCGGCAAGACAGTTTTTGCCGAAGATGAGCGTGCCAGCTGGTTTTCGCACAAGGCTGAGATTGCCAGGCCCTACTACTACAGCGTCTATCTGGCCGATCATGATGTGACCACCGAAATCACACCCACTGAACGTGCGGCCATTTTCCGTTTCACCTACCCTGAAACCGCGGATGCAAACCTGATTATCGATGCTTTCGATAAAGGATCTTCGGTGGAGATTATTCCAGAAAAGAATGCAGTTATCGGCTATACTACCCGAAATAGCGGCGGGGTTCCCGAAAATTTCAAAAACTACTTCGTAATTGTTTTCGATAAGCCGTTCCAGACATCTTTCGACGTAAGGGATGGCGCCGTATTGAAAGGAAAAGCGGATCAATCGCACAGCAATCATTCCGGAGCGATTGTCAAGTTCCAGACAAAGCGCGGTGAACAGATTGTTGCACGTGTTGCATCATCATTTATCAGTTACGACCAGGCATGGCAAAACTTGAAAGAGGTGGAATCGAAAAGTTTCGAATCGGTTGTGGAAGAAGGACGCCAAGCATGGAACGATGTGCTGGGCAGGATCGAGATCGAGGACAGCAATATCGACAATAAACGGACCTTCTATTCCACCCTCTACCGTTCCACACTCTTTCCCCGCAAGTTCTACGAGATCGATGCCCAGGGGAAAGTGGTTCACTATAGTCCCTACAACGGTCAGGTGCTTCCCGGATACATGTATACCGATACAGGCTTCTGGGATACCTTCCGCTCCCTCTTTCCGCTGCTCAACCTGATCTATCCGTCGGTAAACCGGGAGATACAGGAGGGGCTGGTCAACACCTACAAGGAGAGCGGCTTTCTGCCCGAATGGGCCAGCCCCGGACACCGGGGGTGCATGATCGGAAACAACTCGGCTTCGATCGTGGCTGACGCTTACCTGAAAGGATTACGGGGTTACGATATCGAGACGCTCTATGAGGCAATGATTCACGGAACGAAGAACGTTCATCCCGAAGTCTCTTCTACCGGTAGGCTAGGTCACGAATATTACAATACCCTCGGTTATGTCCCTTACGATGTAAAGATCAATGAGAATGCGGCGCGAACCTTGGAGTATGCCTATGCCGACTGGACCATATATCGTCTGGCCAAAGCGTTGAACCGTCCCAAGGAAGAGATCGACCTCTTTGCAAAACGGAGCCAGAACTACAGAAATCTCTTCTCACCCGAGTACAACCTGATGAGGGGAAAGAACAAGGATGGCACGTTCCAGTCGCCCTTCAGTCCCACCAAATGGGGTGACGCCTTTACCGAGGGCAACAGCTGGCACTACACCTGGTCGGTTTTCCACGACCCGCAGGGGCTGATTGACCTGATGGGGGGGAAACGGGTGTTTGTAAACATGCTCGATTCGGTATTCAAGATGCCGCCGGTTTTCGACGACAGCTATTACGGTTTTCCAATACATGAGATCCGGGAGATGCAGATCATGAACATGGGACAGTATGCTCATGGAAACCAGCCCATTCAACATATGGTATATCTCTACAACTACGCCGGCGAACCCTGGAAGACGCAATACTGGGCCCGTGAGGTGATGGATAAGCTCTACACTTCGGCACCCGACGGTTATTGCGGGGATGAGGACAATGGACAGACATCGGCCTGGTTTGTCTTCTCGGCCATGGGCTTTTATCCTGTCTGCCCCGGAAGCGATGAATATATCCTCGGCTCGCCGCTGTTTGAGAAGATGACCGTACACCTTGAAAACGGGAAAAGCATGCAGATAAATGCGCCCGGAAACAGTAAGTCGACCCGCTATATCGAGGAGTTCAGACTGAACGGAAAGAACTATACCCGAAACTATCTGCGGCATCAGGATTTGATGGATGGTGCCCGCATCAATCTTCGCATGTCCGACAAACCCAATACGACAAGGGGAACGAAGTCATCCGATTTTCCATACTCATTCTCCAACGAGAAGAGGTGAGTTTGGCAAGAGAAATAAACAAAAAGTGCGGAGGGTTACTTCAGCACTTTTTGTTTCTCTATCTTCAAGCATTTGCCGGTAGGAGGTGGAACATTTATCGATATACTCCTGAAATCAAAAACAAACGGCATGAATCTCGACATATCCCAGACCCATTCGCGAAGCTCTACCGTGTTGACACCCTTATGGAGAATGTCGAGCTGCTTTGCGGCGGCGTACGACAGGTCGATGATCTTGTTGCGTGAAAAGGGGCCGCGATCGGTTACCTCTACCAAAACCTTCTTCCCGTTTTCGGGGTTAAGTACTTCCAGGATGGTTCCGAAAGGATAGGTCCTGTGTGCGCAGGTCATGCTGTCTCTGTGATAGGGCACGCCACTGGATGTTTTGCGACCGTGGAATTTGTCGGCATAATAGGTCGCATTTCCTGTTTGCTGTGCAAAGGTATAGCCATTTAACGTTATTGTAAACAGAATGATAATAAAAAAGAATAACTTTTTCATTCTCCCTTGTTTTGATTTTCACACTGCAAATGTATAAAAAAAAAGTTATTCATAGCCATTTCCCCTCATTTCTTCGCTCCATGTGAAAGTTACTCTCCACTCCCACAACCAGGGAGACAAATAAAAAAGCCGTCTCAAATTTGAGACGGCTACCTTTTGGTTGCGGAGATAGGACTCGAACCTATGACCTTTGGGTTATGAGCCCAACGAGCTACCAACTGCTCCACTCCGCGATCTGTTTTCATTAAGTGGGTGCAAAGATACGCCATTTTTTTATACAAAACAAATTTTTTTGCCTCTTTTTTTTCTGCGATAAAATGTATACTTTTGATATAAATTTTAATTTCATGTCCGACAGTCTTGTAATTATACCAACCTACAACGAGAAAGAGAATATCGAGAACATAATCCGGGCTGTTTTCGGTTTATCAAAACCATTTGATATACTTGTCATCGACGACGGGTCACCCGATGGAACTGCAGCCATTGTGCACCGGCTGGCCGAAACGGAATTTTCCGACCGGCTTTTCATTGAGGAGCGAACCGGGAAATTGGGTCTCGGGACAGCCTATATTCACGGCTTCAAATGGGCCCTTCGCCGTACATACGACTATATTTTCGAGATGGATGCCGATTTTTCCCACAATCCCGACGACCTGCCCAGACTCTATGCCGCATGTCACGATGAGGGATTCGACATGTCGATAGGCTCGCGCTACTGCACCGGAGTAAACGTGGTGAACTGGCCCATTGGACGTGTGCTCATGTCCTATTTCGCCTCGAAGTATGTTCAGTTGATAACGGGAGTCGCCATCAAGGATACCACTGCCGGATTTGTATGCTACAGGCGGAAGGTGCTGGAAACTATCAATCTTGACGAAATCAGGTTCAAGGGGTATGCTTTCCAGATCGAGATGAAATATACGACTTGTACATTGGGATTCAAGATAAAGGAGGTATCGGTCATATTTGTCAACCGACAGTTGGGAGTATCCAAAATGAACAGCAGCATCTTTGGTGAGGCCTTTTTTGGCGTCATGAACCTGCGGTGGAGAAAGATTACTGGAAAAATCAAACCGAGACAACAATGATACTCATTCATCAGGCACTTATTATCAACGAAGGCCGGTCTTTTACCGGATCGGTGCTCATTGAGGGTGAGCGGATCTCGAAACTGTTTGAGAACGGGGTTCCCGAAAGCATTCTTCAGCAGTGCGACGAGATTATCGATGCCAGGGGGCTATATCTGATTCCCGGCGTCATCGATGACCAGGTTCATTTCCGCGATCCGGGACTTACACACAAGGGAGATATCCATTCTGAGAGCCGGGCGGCCGTAGCGGGGGGAGTAACCTCATACATGGAGATGCCCAATACCCAGCCACAGACCACAACGATTGACGCCCTGCATGAAAAGTTCGATCTGGCCAGCCAGCGCTCTGTTGCAAATTTCTCGTTCTACCTGGGTGCTACAAACGACAATATCAGGGAGCTAATAAGAGTCGACAAAAAAAATGTCTGCGGCGTAAAGGTATTTATGGGGGCCTCTACCGGGAACATGTTGGTGGATAACCACAAGACACTGCAGCGGATATTTGCCGAAGTCGATACGCTTATCGCCACACACTGCGAGAAGGAGGAGATTATCCGTGACAATATGGATAGTTTTAGGAAAAAATTTGGAGAAGATATTCCAGTTGAGTACCATCCGGCCATTCGCAGCGAGGAGGCCTGTTACCGCTCCTCGGGCGAGGCGGTTGAACTTGCCGACAAATATGGTTCCCGTTTGCATGTGCTGCATCTCTCCACCGCCCGTGAAATGACCCTGTTCAGCAACTCCCCTTTGGCAGGAAAGAAGATAACGGCAGAGGTGTGTGTACACCACCTCTGGTTTACCGACGCCGATTATGCGCGGTTGGGTGCACGGATAAAGTGGAATCCTGCGGTGAAGGGAGAGACCGACCGTGATGCGTTGCGTGCCGCCCTGAGATCGGGAAAGCTTGATGTTGTCGCCACCGATCATGCTCCACATCTGTTGAGCGAGAAGAGTGGCGGATGCCTGAAGGCTGCATCCGGTGGCCCGTTGGTACAGCATTCGCTTCAGGCCATGCTGGAGTTGGCCTCTCAGGGAGTATTCACGAAGGAGTTTGTGGTTGAAAAGATGTCACATGCACCGGCCGACCTATTTCAGGTAATGGAGCGTGGATATGTCCGGGAGGGCTATTTTGCCGATCTGGTACTGGTGAACCCCGATAAACCTTATACCGTAGAGAAGGAGAATATCCTCTACAAGTGTGGCTGGTCGCCATTCGAAGGAGATACATTCCGGCACACTGTAGAGAAGACCTTTGTCAACGGAAACCTGGTATATGACAACGGTAGTGTGATTGAATCGGCATTTGGGAAGGCATTGACATTCGACCGGTAAATCGGCCGCCGCTTATGGTCCCGATATGGCAATAATTTTATACCTTTGCGCCAAATCAAGAAGTAACAACTGTGAGATTCCTATTTACTGTACAAGGCGAGGGTAGGGGACACTTTACGCAATCGCTTGCATTGGCGTCCATGTTGAGAAAGCATGGACATGAAGTGGTAGCCGTGCTGGTGGGGAAAGACGACTCACGGCAGATTCCCCGGTTTTATCTCGAAAAGATCGAAGCTCCCGTTTTTGATTTCAGAAGTCCCAATTTCACTGCGCTATACAAGCAGAAGCGACCGAACCTGGTGTTGAGTGTCATCGGAAACTTTCTGCAGTCGTTTATCTTCAGAAGGAGCATACTCTTTGTCAAATCGAAGATTCTGGAATATCGTCCCGATGTAGTGGTCAATTTCTACGAGATGATTACCGGACTGGCCTTCAGGACCTACCGGTTCGACAAGAAACTGAATGTGAAGCTGATCAGCATCGCACACCAGTACATGCTGCTCAACCCCAACCTCAGGACCACCAGCGAACAGGATATCAAGTACTATTTTCTCCGGATGATCACGCGGGTCACCTGCCAGTGCTCTTCCAAGATCCTGGCACTCTCGCTCCGCGAAATGCCCGGGTGTGAAGAGAAGAACCTGGTGGTGGTGCCGCCGCTACTCAGACCGGAGGTATTTAGCTATGAACCCGCCGAAGGGAATTATATCCACGGCTATATGATCAATACCGGTTACTATGAGGAGGTGCTCGACTGGCATACCAAGAATCCCCAGGTACCGCTCCGTTTCTTTTGGGACAAGAAGGATGCCGATGATGTGACGGTGATTGATGAGAACCTGATGTTATACAGGATCAACGACGATCTCTTCCTGAAAAGCATGGCGGGCTGTATGGCATATGCCACCACTTCGGGATTCGAATCGATCTGCGAGGCGCTCTATTACAGAAAACCGATCCTGATGATTCCCGTCCATGTAGAACAGGAGTTTAACGCTTATGATGCCAGTCTCTCCGGAGCAGGTATCAGCAGCTCCAAGTTCAAGCTCAACAAACTGCTCAACTTTATACCGAATTATCGTCCCGATGAGTGTTTTAGAGAGTGGGTGCACCAGGCGGAAGACCGTTTTATCCGGGAGATCTGTCCCTAAAACTGAAAAAGCCTCCGGTGCATCGCACCAAAGGCATTTCTTCGAGAGCCACAAGCGAGATTCGAACTCGCGACCGACGCGTTACGAATGCGTTACTCTACCAACTGAGCTATTGTGGCAATCTTTCGGGTTGCAAAATTAAAAAAAATTACCGAAACCCGAACCATTTTCCCCAACTTTTTATTGAACGTATGGGGAGAGATCCAATTCCCAAAAGAGATTGTTTTTGAAATAGTAGAGCAGATTCCCCGTCAAAAAGTTACCCGCTATTTGGCGGAATCTGCATCAAGATACTTCTTGGGCTGTTGCTGACAACAATATCCTCAGGCTTCCATCGGCAAGAGAGTAGGTTACAATCTTCTCTTTAAAAACCAGAAAGAGCAGATCGTCCACCACCTGGACGTTGCGGATCTATTCCACTGTTTTCCTATGGGCAGTTCCATGGCATGAACGCCTACATCGGTAGTTATCGGCAGGATAAAATCGGCCAGCATTCAGGTATCGTTCCAGTTGCTGGTCAACTCCAAAGGACTTTCCCATAGCATGTTCCCGTTAGTCAGTCCGATCCCCGAGAGCCGGGTTGACCTACACTACACGGGATAGCCTACACCGATATTCAGCCGATGCCATTGTTGAATCTGCTTCTGCAGCTGGTAACGGTGAGCTAGGTTTTGCCCACGATGGTGTCGCAATGCACAAAAAGATGATCATCTTGAATCGTTAAATCATCTGGAGTAAGGTTGCACAAATCTACTTGAATACAAAATACAAAAAGAACGGGTTGCAGCAATGCAGCCCGTTCTTTCATATTTATTGTGATTGATCTAGGTGATTATCTTTTCAATTCTGCCTGTTTCTCGCGCTGCCTCTTCATGATCGAGTAGGCCACAGGTGAAGCGACGAAGAGACTGGTTACAGTTCCTACAACCACACCAATCAGCATGGCGAAGACGAAACTTCTTACAGCGTCACCTCCAAGGAAAAGTATACAGAAGATCACCAGGATCGTACTCAAACCGGTATTGATGGTACGCGCCAAAACAGCGTTCATCGAGTCGTTGAATATTGCACGCAATTCACGTTTCGGATAGAGCTGGTGTACCTCGCGGAAACGGTCAAATACAACCACCTTGTCGTTGATAGAGTAACCCACGATGGTCAGTATTGCCGCAACAAACGTCTGGTCGATCTCCATGGAGAACGGCATCACCTTCCAGAGAAGTGAATAGAGTCCGATAACGGCAAACGTGTCTACTGCGAGTGCGGCAACCGTACCTACTGAGAATGCCCAGTTACGGAATCGGGCAAAGATGTAGATACCCATACAGATCAGCGCGATGGTAAGCGCAAGGAATGCGTTCTTCATCGTGTCCTCTGCAACACTTGGTCCCACCTTCTGCGAACTCAATATATGGTCGCTGATGCTGTTGCCCGGGGTGATATACTCTTTCAAGCCTTGTCCCAGCAGCGAAACCAGATCCTCTTCCACTGTCGCACTTTCGGAGTCGATCATGTAGTTGGTTGAGATACGCACCTGATTGCTTGATCCGATCGTGATAACTTGTGCCGATCCACCTAAAACCGGTTGCAGTACCTCTTCGATATCTCCAGTCTTCACCGGCTGATCGAACCGAACGATGTAGTTGCGTCCACCGGTAAAGTCGATACCCGAATTCAGTTTCAGGGTGAAGAGCGAGATGATGCTAACTACAACAAAAATTGCAACTCCCAACAATACCTTCTTGCTGTTGTGGATGAAGTCGAAATTATATACATTAAAGATAGCTTTCGAGAATGCAGTGTTGAAGGTGAGCTTCTGCCACCTGTTCCGGTCGAACTGATACTCGTAAATCAGACGGGTGAGGAAGACAGCGGTGAGGAACGATACGGCGATACCGATGATCAGCGTAACGGCAAACCCTTTGATCGGACCTGTTCCGAAGATCGCCAGGATGATACCGGTGATGATGGTGGTCAGGTTGGAGTCGAGAATGGCAGAGAATGCGTTCTTGTAACCATCTTCCAATGCTTTACGCAGCGATTTTCCATTGGCAAGCTCCTCCTTGATACGTTCGTTGATAAGTACGTTGGCATCCACAGCCATGGCGAGTGAGAGGATCATACCCGCGATACCGGGCAGCGTCAACACTGCCTGGAAAGCTGCCAAGATTCCCAGCGTAAAGAAGAAGTTGACGAGCAATGCTCCGTTGATTACCATGCCCGGGATGAATCCGTACAACAGGCAGGTGAAGATGAAGAGCACGATCAATGCGATGACGAACGAGACAAAACCGTCGTGGATGGCCTCCTTACCCAGCGAGGGACCTACAACGTCTTCCTGGACGATGCGTACACCCGCTTTCATTTTGCCCGACTTCAGCACGTTCTCCAAGTCTCCCGCCTCTTCTGCGGAGAAACGCCCGGAGATCGATGAACGTCCCCCCTCAATACGGTCCTTCACGACAGGTGCCGAGTATACATAACCATCCAGCACGATGGCGATGCACTTGCCCTTCTCTGCTCCAGTGATGGTTGCCCAACGACTGGCACCGGCAGAGTTCATGGTCATGTTCACTTCCCATGCTGAACCCTGCTGGCTCTGGTCGGCCTTGGCATTGGTCACCACATCACCCTCGAGAGCCGGTCCGCGACGGGTTCCGTCACCTTTCAGCGCATAGAGTTCGAAATAGGTTTCGCGCTGGTCGATCGGCTTGAAACCCCACTTGAAACGTACATCGGCCGGGAAAAGATCCTTGTAACGTTGAAGCAGGAAGTTCACTGCGGCAGTGTCGTTTTTTGCAGCCGTTCCAACGATGGGACCAGTGGCTCCGCTCATGGCAAAATAGGGCTGTGCAAAGTATTCAATAAAACTTTTTTCGATTACAGTTTTTCTTTCTTCAGCTTCTGTTGTCTCTGCCACTACAGTGGAATCGGTGGTGGTTGCAGCTCCACGCAGAGCCTGAGCATATTCGGCAGAACGGGTATTTATTTCGTTGAAGAAGGATCCAAGTTCATTTACATTGTAGGTTTTCCAGAACTCCAGGTTGGCGCTTCCCTGCAGGAGGTTGCGGACACGTTCGGGTTCAGTGATGCCCGGCATCTCGATAAGGATACGTTCGGCCTGATCGAGACGTTGGATATTGGGTGCAACCACCCCGAAACGGTCGATACGTGTACGAAGCACATTGAACGAGTTGTCGGCAGCACTTTTCACTTCCTGGCGGAGGACAGCCACCACCTGATCGTTGGTGGCTGTAGGAGCTACCCTGTCGCTCATGGTAATGCTGAAAATATTGGCCAGTTTACCGTTGGGATTTATTCTTTCGTAGTTTTGTCGGAAAAGAGTAACGAAGTCGGACGAGCTACCCTTCCTGTTCTGAACAATGGTCTCCTGCAGGGCCTGGTTGAACTGCGGGTCATCGGTGTTTGCCAGTGCCCTGAGCACCTGGGCCACATCCATCTCCACAATTACGTTCATCCCGCCTTTCAGGTCGAGTCCTAAACCGATCTCTTTTTCACGAATCTGTTTTAATGTGTATCCTAAATAGACTTTCTCGGTAGAAAGTGAATCGAGATACTGATTCTTTAGCTCCAAGTCTCCTTTGGCATACGCTTCGGCTTTTTTATCATATTGTCTACCTACCAAGGTAAAGGATAGGTAAAAGAGACAAATTAGCGTGAGTATGACTGCGAAAACTTTAATAAATCCTTTGTTTTGCATTTCGATATTACGTTAATTATGTGTGTATTAATCTATTTTTTGGGTATTCGTCCGAAAAACATCCCAAAAATAAAGGCATTTGGAATGCCTTTATTTTCAAGCCTGCAAATATACACTTTTTTTGTCTTTTTAAGAACAATATCATAGGTTTATTTTGTGCAACAGCAGTTATTCAACAAATCCCCTGTTCTTCAAGAGATAGACCGGATCTGGTTCTGCACCACGATACCGCTTGTAAAGCGTCATCGGATCATCCGAGTTACCTTTTGACAGGACATTTTCACGGAACGATGCGGCTGTAGCCTTATCGAATACCCCTTTTTCGACGAATGGCTGGAACGCATCGGCGTCGAGCACCTCTGCCCACAGGTATGCGTAATACCCGGCAGAATAGCCTCCGCTAAAGATATGCGAGAAGTAGGTGCTGCGGTAACGGGGGATGATTTCGTTGATCAGTCCGATCTTCTCCATCGATCTCTTCTCAAAACTGCGTACGTCGATATCCTTCTTTTCGCTCTGTGTATGGTAATCCATGTCGAGCAGTGCAGCAGCCACAAATTCGGTAGTGATGAATCCCATGTTGAACTTGGATGCAGCGTCGATTTTCGCAATCAGTGAATCGGGAATCACCTCGCCCGTCTGGTAATGTTTGGCGTAGAGCTTCAACACCTCGGGATGGAATGCCCAGTGCTCCATGATCTGGGAGGGGAGTTCCACAAAGTCGCGGGATACACTCGTGCCTGAAACGCCTGAGTAGGTCACGTTAGACAACATGCCGTGCAGGGCGTGTCCGAACTCGTGGAACAGTGTCTCAACCTCATCCAGGGTGAGCAGTGAGGGCGTAGTTTCGGTGGGACGGGTAAAGTTGCCCACGTTGTAGACGAGGGGACGGATATTTTCGCCGTCGAGGATCTGCTGACCACGGAAACTGCTCATCCATGCCCCGGCATTTTTCCCTGCCCGCGGGAAATAATCGGTATAGAAGACCGCTACATGAGACCCATCCGCATCCAGCACTTCATAGGCTTCCACTTCGGGATGATAGACCGGTACATTCTCCATTTTTTTGAAATTGAGACCGTAGAGGCGATTGGCCACCTCGAAAACCCCTTCGCGTACATTCTCCATCTTGAAGTAGGGTTTAATCTCCTCTTCATTGAGCGCATACTTCTGTTGACGGAGTTTCTCGGTGTAGTACCACCAATCCCACGACTCCAGTTTGAAATTGCCACCCTCGGCGTCGATCATCGCCTGAAGTTCGGCTGCCTCCTTTTTAGCCTGAGGCAATGCATATTTCCATACATCGTTGAGCAGTTTATAAACGTTTTCGGGTGTTTTAGCCATATTCTGTTCGAGGACAAAATCGGCGTGGGTTTTGTATCCGAGCATTTGTGCCTTCTCGATGCGAAGGTTCACAATATCGTTGATAATCTTTTTATTGTCGTTCTCGTTGTCGTTGTCGCCACGGTTAAACATCGCCTTGTAGAGTTTCTCCCTCAGCTCCCGTTTTTCGCTGTACTGCAGGAACGGCAACCAACTCGGTTTCTGAAGTGTGAAGATCCATTTTCCTTCCTCTCCCTCCTTGCTGGCAGTTTCGGCAGCCGCCGCGATAACTCCTTCAGGAAGTCCGGCCAGATCCTCCCGGTTCTCAATAACCAGTTTGAAATCGTTTGTCTCCTTCAGCAGGTTGCTGCCAAACTTGAGCGTCAAGGCAGAAAGCTCCTTGTTGATCTCGCGAAGTCTGTTCTTCTCGGCCTCGCCCAACATGCTTCCAGAGCGGACAAACCCCTTGTAGTAGTTGTCCAGCAAGCGGTACTGTTCGGTAGTTAGATTCATGCCGGTCGTGTAGTCGTGAAGTGTTTTGATGCGGGCGAACAGCTTGTCGTTGAAATTAATGTTGTCGCGGTGCTCAGACATCAGCGGTGACAATTCCTCTGCCAGTGCCTGGATGGAATCGTTGGTTTCGGCACTCTTCAAACCGTAGAAGACGCTTGAAACCCTCTCCAGTATGCGTCCGCTGTTGTCCAATGCCACGATGGTATTTTCAAATGTGGGTGCCTCCGGATTGTTTGCGATGGAATCAATCTCCCTGGCCTCCTCCTCCATCCCTCTGAGAAATGCAGGTTTGAAATCGGCAAAAGTGATCTGGTCAAATGGAGGCATTCCGAAAGGTGTCTCAAACTCGGTGTAGAAAATTGCCCCGTTCTCCCGGGTCTCTTGCCCATTTTTTGTGTTGTTGCAAGCAAGTAAAGTCATAGTTGCTAACGCGGTTAAAACTAATTTTTTCATTCGACTGCTAATTGATTGTTATTTAAACGATTATGAAAAATCATCCTCTTTTTTCTGAAAACTGCTGCAAAGGTATAACTTTTTGCTTAATAATTAAGGAATTAACTGTCTCTTTTGACTGTTGTGGCGACTCATGTTATATGCTATTATACCCTGAAGAATTAAATACAAGAAAAAAATGACAGAAAAATTTGGTAAAAAAGGAAAATAATTGATATATTTGCGATATCAAAATAATATCATTGTAAATTTATCGGTATGGGAACAAAAGAATTTGCGTTTAAGAGCTTTAAGGTCAATGGTTTTCTTATGCTCTTCTTGCTGCTGTTGATGTTGTGTGGAGTGGTTTTCTCTTTCTTTCTGGGTGTTGCCGGAATCATAACCGGTAGTTTTTTGACATTGGTCTGGATCATTCTGCTTTGCGGGTTTGTAAAACTTGAACCCAATGAAGCGGTTGTGATGATCTTTTTCGGCAAATACAAAGGAGTATTGAGAGAGACGGGATTCTTCTGGGTCAACCCCTTCATGTCGAAGAAGAAACTCTCTATGCGTGCCAGAAATCTGAACGTGAATCCGATAAAGGTGAATGATAAGGTGGGAAACCCCATCCTGATCGGTTTGGTGCTGGTCTGGAAGCTGAAGGATACTTACAAGGCGATGTTTGAGATTGATGCACAGACGATGGCCGCCTCAAAACCGGGTAAGGATGGGTCGGTAACCTATTCGGTAAGCAAGCAGATGGATGCATTTGAAAATTTCGTTGCGGTCCAGAGCGACGCTGCCTTGCGTCAGGTAGCCGGACAGTATGCCTACGACAACAACCTGGTTTCTGATTCCGAGATAACACTGCGTTCGGGTGGTGATGAGGTGAACGTTGATCTGCTCAATGAACTGAACAACAGATTGGAGATGGCCGGGATAGAGATCGTGGAGGCACGCATCAACTACCTTGCATATGCTCCGGAGATCGCTGCCGTGATGCTTCGCCGTCAACAGGCCGAAGCCATTATCTCGGCCCGTGAGAAGATTGTGGAGGGGGCAGTCTCCATGGTGAAGATGGCACTCGAGCGTATCGAAGATGAGAATATCATAGAGATGGATAGTGACAAGAAGGCGGCCATGGTCAGCAACCTGCTGGTGGTACTTTGCGCTGATGAATCGGCGCAGCCGGTATTGAATACAGGAACATTGTATCAGTAAGCGAGCCAGGGTTAAAGGATAAAGTCAAGAATGATGAAACAAGGACCGGTTGAATTTTACGAAGTACAGCGGTTTCGTCATTGGTGGGGATGGGTGCTGTTGCTGGGGGTAGATGCGTTGATGCTTTGGGGAGTGATCCAGCAGCTCCTGTTTGGGAAACCTTGGGGAACCGACCCCACAAGCGATATTGCCCTGGTGATCACTGCCGTGGTAATCATTGCGCTGAGCATCGCACTCCTGCGTTCGAAACTGATTACTTATATCGATGCCGAAGGAGTTTACGTGAAGTACTTTCCGTTTCATCTCAGGTATAAACGTTACGACTGGAACAATATCAGCAGTGTCTATTTAAGGAGATACAGCCCCTTGAGGGAATATGGGGGCTGGGGTTTCAGGGTGTCACTGAAATCGGGGAGAGCCTACAACATGTCCGGAAACCAGGGGTTGCAGCTTGTTCTGATGAACGGCAGAAGAGTACTTGTCGGAACAAGACAGCCTGAACAGCTGGCAGATATCTTGGTCAAGCTGGGTAAAATGAAGGAGTGAAAATGGCAAAAAAAGAGAAAACAACCAGAAAT